>DATHII010000206.1:0-19317 GCA_035316885.1 Jiangellaceae bacterium
CGGCGCTCCCCCGGGTCGGGATCCGCCGGGCCGTCGGCCCGCATCTCGGCGACGACGTACTCGCGCAGCCAGGCGCGGAACTCCGGCCCGAGGTCGGACCGCTCGGCCGCGAGCCGGACCGTTGTCCGCAAGTAGTCGAGACGGTCACCGGTGTCGTAGCGCCGGCCGCGGAACACGACAGCACGCACGCCACCACCCTTGTCGGCGGGCATCGTGATGAGCGTCTTGAGCGCGTCGGTGAGCTGGATCTCGCCTCCGCGCCCGGGTCCCGTGTCGCGGAGCACGTCGAACACCGCGGGGTCGAGCACGTAGCGGCCGATGATCGCCAGGTTGCTCGGCGCCTCGGCCGGGTCCGGCTTCTCGACCAGGTCGGTGACCTCGACCACGCCGTCGTCCGGTTCGCCGGAGACGGCGGCGCATCCGTAGAGATGGATCTGGCTCGGATCGACCTCGATCAGCGCGACCACACTGCCGCCATGCTGGCGCTGGACGTCGAGCATCGCCGGCAGCAGGGGGTCGCGGCTGTCGATGAGGTCGTCGCCGAGCAGCACGGCGAACGGCTGGTCGCCGACGTGTCGGACACCGCACAGCACGGCATGACCGAGGCCGAGTGGGTCGCCCTGGCGGACGTAGTGGATGTCGGCCAGCACCTGCGACTTCCGTACGCGCTCGAGCAGTGCGCGATCGCCCTTCGCCTCCAGCGCCGCCTCGAGCTCCCAGGCCCGGTCGAAGTGGTCCTCGAGCGAGCGCTTGTTGCGCCCCGTGACGAACAGGACGTCGTCGAGACCCGCGGCCACGGCTTCCTCGACGACGTACTGGATGGCCGGCTTGTCGACGACCGGCAGCATCTCCTTGGGCGTGGCCTTCGTCGCCGGTAGGAAACGGGTACCGAGGCCGGCTGTCGGGATGACCGCCTTGGTCACGGAGCCTGGCGGGGAGGTCATGGCGTCACCATAGTTGGCGCAAAGCGCCGCTGACGTACGGTGGCGGGCGTGGTGGGCACCGGTCGCGGCGATGTGACGCAGGCCAAGCGCGCGCTGCGCCGCCGCGTACTCGATACTCGGGCCGACTTTGACGCCCGGGCGCTCTCCCGAGCGGCGCGCGGCCTGCGCGACGTGGTCATGGCGACACCGGAGATCGCCGCGGCCAGCGCAGTCGCGGCACACGTCTCAGTGGGACGCGAGCCCGGCACCGGACCATTGATCGAGGCCCTGTCCGAAGCCGGCATCGAGGTGCTGCTGCCGCTGCTCGAACCGGACGGCGCACTGGACTGGGCCCGTTACGAAGGTCCGCACGCGCTCGTATCGGCGGCCCGCGGCCTGCTCGAGCCGACCGGAGAACCGCTCGGCCAGGGCGCTGTCACGTCGGTAGACGTAGTGATCGTTCCCGGCCTGGCCGTGGACCGGGCCGGCGTGCGGCTCGGCCGCGGCGGCGGCTCGTACGACCGGGTGTTGGCCGGAGTGGCCGGCCGTGCTTTCACCTGCGTCCTCCTGCACGACGGCGAGGTGCTGGACATGCCCGTGCCCAGGGAACGGCACGACGTGCCCGTGGCCGCGGCAGCGACACCGTCCGCGCTCCACCGTCTCGGCAGCATGCGGTAGGAGCCGCGCCGTGTGCTCAGTCGTCGGCGGGCGTCAGTGTCAGCGTGTCCACCGCCTCGTCACGGATCGTCTCCTCGTCCCAGCGCATCGGCAGGGTCTGCCCGGTCCGCCAGAGGTCGGTCTGGTCGCCATAGTGCTCGTGGTACGCATGGCCGCTGACACCGGTAAGGTCGATCCACCGTGACTCGTCGAGGTCGGCCAGGTCGACGACCATCCGCATGGACGGCACCCAGTCGGTCTCGAAGCCGTCCGGTGCGGTCCAGCCGGTCGCCTGGACGATCGACTCTCCGCCCCCGACCTCGACCGGTCCGCGATTGACCAGCGCCTCGATCGGGCCGATGCCGGAGGTGCCGAACGTCGCGTCGGTAAGCGTCAGGGCGTGCAGGCGGCCCCACGCCCAGCCTGACGGGTCCTTGCCCTGGCGCCGAGTCATCTCGTCGCGGCCGTCGCGCACCGCCTGTTCGAGGATCGTGTCACGGGTCTCGACGACATCCTCGGTCGTGACGTCGTCCCAGTAGGGGTCGTCGGGACTGTCCAGGAGATTCCGGACGACCTCGAACCAGCGGCCGCCACCACCGGGCCGGCGGTCCTCGGGCAGATCGTCGTGGAAGGTCAGTGCGAGCAGGTTCCGCCACACGGCGTTGAAGTAGGCCGCGGCCGCCGAGTCGGGCGGCTGCATATAGTCCCACTCGCGCAGCAGGTCGAGCCCGTCGCTGTAGTAGTCGCCCAGCCCGTCGATGTCGAGCAGGACGGGGACGAGAACCTCGGCGTTGACGCTGTGGCTGTCCATCTGGATCTCGACCATCGCGTCGGCGTCGAGCGGGCCGGCGTCCTCGACGAGTTCCCGGATCCGCTGGGCCCGCTGTCCGTAGTCGAAGTCGTGCGTGAGCAGGAACGGGTACGCCTCGCTGGTCACCGGCTGGTTCGCCGTGACGACAAGTCCCTCGTCGGGATCGATCACGCTCGGCAGGGCGGCGAACGGGATGTCCCCGACCCACTCGTACGCCTCGGTCCAGCCGGGCACGGGCCACCGGCCGTCACCGGACCGCCGGATCGGGATGCGGCCAGGTGCCTGGTAGCCGATGTTTCCGTCGACGTCGGCGTAGACCAGGTTCTGCGCCGGTACCTCGAACAGGCTCGCCGCCTCGCGGAAGCCGTCCCAGTCCTCGGCCGCGTTGAGCAGGAAGATCGCATCCGCCGTTCGGCCGGGCTCGAGGGCCGTCCACTTCAGCGCGACCCCGTAGCCGTCACCGCGGGACGGTGCCCCGGACTCGACCGGCGCCTCCTGCCCGACGTCGCGCAACTCCCCGCTCTGGTCGGAGAGCAACGGGCCGTGCCGGGTCGATCGGATGGTCACCGTGACCGGATCGCCGCCGGCGACCGCGATCTGCTCCTCACGGACGTCCATCGCGACCATCTCGTCGCCGACGAGGTACGAGTCGTCGTCGATCTGCTCGAGATAGAGGTCGGTCACGTCCGGCGCGAGGTTCGTGAACCCCCACGCGATCCGGGCGTTGTGACCGATGACGACGCCGGGTACGCCGGAGAACGACGAACCTGCCACTTCGAACGGGCACCCGCTTCCCACGGTGCGGCAGTGCAGCCCAACCTGGTACCAGATCGACGGCATCGCGGGGCCGAGGTGTGGGTCGTTGACCAGCATCGGAGCACCACTGACCGTCCTCGATCCGTCGACCACCCAGGAGTTCGAGCCGACCCCCTCGCCCTCGCCGAACAGCGCAGGGACGGTACCGGCCGCGGCCGACACGCGGCGCAGAGCGGCGGCAGTCTCCTCGGGCAGCGGATGCGCCGGCGCCACGCGCGCCGCCGCGTCACGCACGGACGTTCCGACCGAGATGTACTTGTCGTCGACGATGGGCGCGTTCACTTCGAAGGGGTAGGCGGGGTAGAGCTGCTCGATCCGCTCCGGCGGGAGCTCGGCCGCCAGCAGCGCGCGATCTATCTCGTCCTCCATGTTGCTGCGCAGATCCCAGGCCATCGCCTTGAGCCACGACAGCGTGTCCACCGGTCCCCACGGTTCGGGGGTGTTGTCGCCGCCGGTGATGCCGAGCAGCGTGTAGGCGAGGCCCAGCTCGCCACCGGAGCGGCCGTCGAGCCAGGCGTTGACACCGTCTGCGTACGCCTCCAGATACCGGCGCGTGACGGGGCTCAACAGCGGGAGTTCCTGCTCGGCGACCCGTCGCCAGCCGAGAGTCCGGACGAACGCGTCCGTCTCGACCTGGTCCTCCCCGAACAGCTCGGCGAGGCGGCCAGCGGTGACGTGGCGGCGGAAGTCCATCTCCCAGAACCGGTCCTGCGCGTGGACGTAGCCCTGCGCTCGGAACAGGTCCTCGGCGGTGTCGGCGTAGATCTGCGGGACGCCGTGCTCGTCCCGGATCACCTCCACATCCGCGCGCAACCCGGGCAGCGCCACGCCGCCGTCGTAGTCCGGGAACGGACGGCGGACCGACCACACCACGAACGCCGTTCCGGCGAGCAGGGCGAGGACGACGACTCCGGCGACGACGGACAAACCGACCCTGAGGCGGCGGCGAGTCACCGGGCAAGGGTAGGCGACCTCGCCAAGATGATCGCGCAGCGTGCCCCGGAGGACGATGATGCTCCCATGGACGGTCAGGTGCCGCCGCCCGGGCGCAGTGCGCCCGCCTCTCGCAATTCCGCCTCTGGCGTCGACCTGGTCGCCGGAGCAGCAGCGATCGGCGCGGAGATGGCCGCCGGTGTGGCCGGTGCAGTGGTGGGCACGCTGGAGGCGGCCGGCCGTCACCTCGGCCGGCCCGTCGCCGGTCTGGCCCGGGCCGTCGGTGGCGGCCCCGTGGGCACCCGCATCGGCAGGACGGCGACCCGGATCGCCGACCGCGGTCGGGCGGAGCGCCTACGCGCCGAGGCCGATCTCGCGCGACTGCTCGATGCCATCGTTCCCGAGGTCGTCCGGGCCATGATGACCCGCATCGACCTGAACCAGATCGCTGCCGACATCGATGTCGACGTGATCGCACGGCGGATCGACGTCGACGCCGTGATCGCGCGCGTCGACCTCGTCGGCATCACAGAGGACATCCTCGACCGCATCGACCTGCCGGAGATCATCAGGGAGTCCGCGGGCTCCATGACGACCGAGGCCGTCCACGATGTCCGGATGACCGGCATCGGTGCCGACGAGGCGGTCAGCCGCGTGGTCGACCGGCTGCTGCGCAGGCGCGGTGCGCGCCGTACTGCAGCGCCGGGTCAACAGACCGACGGGTTCACGGAAGCGGTCGAGCGGGACCGGCAGGAGGATCCCTTCCCGTGACAGCGCGCGTGTCACCAATCCCACACGCCGCGCGCCCATTCCAGGGCCGACGGGCGGGGTTGGTCACCAGGACGCTGGCAGCCGTGGTCGACCTGGTGGTCGTGGTCACCGCCTTCTGGCTCGGCTATGCCGCCGTGTCGGGGGTGCTGTTCGCCATGGAGCCCGCCGGCTTCCAGTTCCCTGACGTGGCCCTGGGTCCCTGGGTCGCCGCCGAGTACGTGCTCGCGGTCGGGTACCTGACGCTGCGCTGGTCGACCTCCGGGCGCACCGTCGGCGCCCTGGTCATGGGACTTCGCGTGCTCAATCGCAACGGTTCCCGGATGCGGCCCGTGGGTGCCCTGCTGAGGGCCATATTCTGTGTCACGTTCCCGTTCGGCCTGTTGTGGATCGTCGTCAGCGCGGAGAACCGGTCGCTGCAGGATCTCGTACTCCGGACGTCGGTCATCTACGACTGGCACCGTCGGGTACGCCCAGCCCTCGAGCCGGCGGCGGCGAGCGAAGGTCCCGCTTAGACAACGTCCGTGCGCCGCGTGGACAAACACCGGTGTCAGGACGCATCATTGGCAGTCGGGGGTTGTGAGTGCTAACAGCCCTCGACCGACCCGGAGGATCGACCACCGTGCCCACCTACCAGTACGCCTGCACCTCCTGCGGCGAAGAGCTCGAGGTGGTGCAGAAGTTCACCGACGACGCGCTCACTGTGTGTCCGGTGTGCGCGGGCAGGCTCCGCAAGGTGTTCTCGGCCGTGGGCGTCGTGTTCAAGGGGTCCGGCTTCTACCGCACCGACAGCCGCGCCAAGGAGCCGGTGGGCGCGGCCAACGGAACGCCGGGATCGGCTTCGAGCGGCGAGGGTGCCGCCGCCAGCTCCGGCAACGGCTCGACGAAGGACGGCGGCTCGAGCTCCTCGAAGGACACCGGCGGCTCTGGTACGGCGAAGAAGGAGCCCGCCACCGCCTCTTCGTCCAGGTCGAACAGCACCTCGCCGGCCTAAAGGTCCTCGCAAGCCCTTCCACCGCCTGAAGCTCCCAGTCACGGCTGTGGACAACCGTCTGCCCACGACGGCGAGGCCCTAGCGTCGAGCGGCATGGACGACCGGCGCTTCGGTGGCGTGCGGCGTGCTGCGCGCACGATCGCCTGGCACCGCCGACTGTTGGCCGCCGGGCTCGCGGCAGGAGCGGTCGCGCTCGCACTGCATGCCGCCGAGCCCCGGCCCGTCCCGACGGTTCCCGCCATCGTCGCCGCGCACGACCTCGCCGGTGGTGCGACGCTGGGGCTGGACGACATCCGCCTGGTCGAGGTGCCGGCCGGCGCCGTGGCGACGGAAGCGCTGGGCAGCCCGGATGCGGCGGTCGGACGCGTGGTCGCCGGCCCGGTTCGCGCCGGTGAGCCGCTCACCGACGTCCGGCTGGTCGGTCCCGGCCTGCTCGCCGGCTGGGGCGACGACCTGGTGGCGATGCCGGTCCGGGTCGCCGACCCGGGCGTGGTCGGGCTGATCCGCCCCGGCGACCGGGTCGACCTGCTGGCCGCACCGGCCTCCGGCGATGGCGAGGCAACGGTCGTCGCAGGACGGGTACCTGTGCTCGCGGTGCCCGCCCAGCCCGACCAGGGCGTGCTCGCCGAGGGCGCGCTGGTGGTGGTCGCCGCGACGGACAGCCAGGCCGCGGCACTGGCCCAGGCGGCCGTCTCGTCGCGGCTGGCGGTCGCGGTGCGTTCGGGATGACCAAGCGGATGTACGACGCTACGGTGGGCCGCCGACTCGCATCGTCGGGTCCACGAGGAGTTGGTCATGCTCAAGGGATTCAGAGAGTACGTCCTCCGCGGCAACGTCATCGACCTGGCTGTCGCGGTCGTCATCGGTGCCGCGTTCACGCTCGTCATCAACGCGATCGTGCAGTGGCTGATCACGCCGCTGATCGCCGCCATCTTCGGCCAGCCCAACCTCGACGGCGTGCTGACCTTCACGATCAACGAGGCGCAGTTCTCGATCGGCGCGATCCTGACCGCCATCATCAACTTCCTGCTGGTCGCCGCGGCCGTCTACTTCGTGCTCATCGTTCCGATGAACAAGCTCCACGAGACGCGTTCGTCCGGCGAGGAGGAGCCGGAGGCGCCGGCGGACGACGTCCTGCTGCTGCAGGAGATCCGCGACCTGCTGCGCGACCGGTCGGGCCGCATCTAGCCGGCGCGGCCCGCCCTAGTCCCAGTGCGGCGGCCGTTCCTGTTCGAGGCGGTCGTCGTCGGACTCGTCCGGCTCGCCCCAGCCGTCAGCACTCTCGTCGGAGGTCGGGTCGGGCAGGACGTCGAAGTCGTCCTCCCACCCGGTCGTCATTCGTGGACCGCTCAGTCGAGGTCGCCCGGCTCGAGGCGGGCGAGGCGCCGCTTCCGCACGAGCGTGTCGGTGTCGATCTCGGGGACGCCGGCTTCGCGGATCAGCGCGGCGAACACGCCGGTGATGTCGCGTTGACTGACGATGCCGACCAGTCGGCCACCGCCCTCGACGACCGGCAGGTGCCGGATCCAGTCGCGGGCCATGAGGCGTGCGGCGTCGCGGACGGGGGTGTCGGGCGTTGTCGTGATGACCTCGGTCGTCATCACGTCACCCACCACGACGCCCTCGAGGTCCTTGCCCGCGGCGACGGTCCGCAACACGTCACGCTCCGTGACGATGCCGACGATCTCGTCGCCGTCGACGATGACCAGCGAGCCCGTCTGCTGGCGCCACATCAGCTCCGCGGCGCTGGCCAGGCTGACTTTGGTCGAGTCGGTGACGGTCGCGTTGGTCATGATCTCTGCGACTCGCACGTGTATCCGCTCCCTTGGACATGTCGACGGCCACCTCAGGGTATCCACAGCGGTGGCGCACCCGCCCGGGCCACCCGTACGGCATGGCGGAGGGCGTCGTCGACCCGCGGGCCACGTTCGGTGAGCACCAGCTCGTCCGCGAGCGCGCCGACGGTGTCCGCCTCGCTGCGCCCGGCACCGTCGGTGTCGACCCAGCGCGCCATGGCCGCGAGTTCGCGGCGCGTGTAGGTACCGACGGGTCGTCCCGGCGCAACGCATGGCCGGACGCCGAGGCCCTGGGGTTCCGGTGCGGCGTCGGCGACGGCAGTGGCCGGTCCGCCCGCACCGGCCTCTTCGCCGAGGTCGTCGGCGCCAGGATCCGGCATGCCGACGACGACATCGGCCTGCGCCGCCGCCTCGGCCCAGTCGTACGCGTCCGCCGCCGTCACCGCGTCGCCGTACGCCGCGATGAGACGCTCGGTCTCGCGGTCGGGTTCGGCGGCCCACGCCGGCGACCACACCCGGTGGACGGCCCAGCCCAGCCGGACCAGGTGCTCGGGCCGCAGCCGGTCGCGGTCGCGTGGGCTGGGCAGGGCGCCGTACGCCGCTCCGTCGGTCTCGACCGCGAGGACCAGCCGGTCGCTGCGGGCGGGGTGGCGGGCGGCGATCGCGATCCGGCCGGGTCCGCTGCCGTGGCCGACCACGATCTCGACGCCAGCATCGCGGAGGCGCTGGGCCACCGTCGCCTCCAGCGGGTCGGCCGCCGTGTCGTCACCCGAGGCGATCTCGCCGGACGCCTCGACGTACGCGAGGAGGTCGCGTAGCGCCTCGCCTCCCGACGTGGTGAGCCGCCGAGGGCTGAGGTCGTCGGCCCGGAACGCGGACACGATCGTGATCCGCTCACGGACGCCGGACAGTACGGCGGTCAGCGCCCGGTCCCCGCCCGGTCGGTCCAGCGCTCCGAACCGGTACAGCACCCGGCCGTCGACCGAACGCCCGTACCCGGCGCTGAGTATGACCGCGTCGCGCACCTCGCCCATGGCGTGCTCGATGTCCTTGACGAAGAACGGCTCCTCGCGGTCCTCGCGGATGAACACTGCCGCGTCGGGCGAGCGGACCAGGGCGCGGCGCAGGCCGTCGTCGATCCGTCGCGCATGCCGGCTGCCCAATGTGACCACGCCGAGGCTCTCGTACGGGCGCACGCGGGCATGCTCGAGCACGAGCTCGACGACGCGCGCTGCTTCCGCGACCGCGCTGTCGACCGGCTCCTCATCGTCGCCCGCGGCCTCGATCACCTCGTGCCGCAGTGGGGACGGTCCGCGGACACCGGGCACGACGACGACCCGCCCGCGACGCCTCCTCCCGGCCGGGACGGTGACCAGCCGGTCGTCCCGAGCCCGGTACTGCGTCGTGAGCGACAGCGAGGGAACGTGCCCCTCCAGCGCGTGGAAGACCGACGGCACGCCCTGCTCGGCAACGGGCGCGGCCGGGTCGTCGTCGTCCACGTCTGGCTCGACCGTGGTCGTGAACGGGGCTCGCGTGAGCTGCTGGTCGTCGCCGACGAGGACGACGCGCGCGCCGCGCGCAATCGCGGGCACCGCCTGGGCGACCGGGAGCTCCCCCGCGTCTTCGACGACCACGACGTCGAACGACTGCCGGCTCGGCACGGCGCTGCCGACCGTGAGCGGTGACATCAGCCAGCACGGCACCGCCGCCAGCGCGACGTCGGGAGCCGCCACCAGCAGCTCGCGCGGGGTCCGCGCAGCGTCGCCGGACTCGACAAAAGCGGCCTGGCCTTCGTGCTCCTCGCGCATCTCGTGGAACCGCCGCGCCCGCGCCGCACGGACGCGGGTGGCGGTGGCGGCGAGCGCCTCCGCGTCGGCGGTCCGGAACTGCCTGACCATGCCCTCGTGCACCACCGGATCGAAGTCGCCGAGCACGGCGTCCTCGGACCGCCATCCGTCGAGCAACGAGACCTGGCGGGCGTAGTCGAATGCCGCCACAGCGCCGTCCGGGCTTACCGCGCGCCCGTGAAGGACGTCGAGCAGGTTGTCGAGCCCGGCAGCGGAGAGCTCGAGCCTCAGCTGGGACAACCGGGGGATCGCGGCCAGCAGAGTCTCGTCGGCGGCGAGGGCGGTCAGCCGACGGCCTGCCTCGGCATACGGAAGCTCGGCCAGGTCGGCCGTCCGCGGGTTCGATTCGACGAGACTCAGCAGCCCGACGGCGACGGCCTCGGCTGCTTGCGTCGCATCCGGCAGGTGGGCACCGACATGGGGCGGGCGGCCGTCGCGGGACTGCTCGCGCCATGCGGCCAGCTGGTTGCGGGCCGCGAGCAGCCAGGCGTGGAAATCGGCCCTGTCGTCCGGTGTGCGAGTACCGCGCGCGAGGTCCCGGGCCTGGCGCCGCAAGCGCCGGCGGGCGAGGAGACCGAGGCGGGAGCCGAGCACCACCCGCAACTGGCGGCCCGCCGTCGCCGCCGCCATGTCGTCGAGCGGTGCCGACCAGACGCTGGGCTGGAAGCGATCCAGTGTGGACGCCACGGCGCTCAGCAGGTCGACGATGGCGAAGCACTCGGCGGTGGTCTGAGGTCCCGCGAGCCCGACCTCGACCGCAGCCCGGGTGGCCAGGTCGCGCAGCGCCGGTAAGCCCCGCTCACGGAGCTCGGCCACGGCCAGGGCAAGCGCGTAGGCGTCCTCCTCCGTCGGCACGATCGACCCGTGCCACGGCGACCGTTCGTCGCCGACGGCCAGCCCACCGAGCTCGGCGTATTCGCGCAGGTGCTCGCGGATCGACTCCAGCGCGCCTGGCTCGAGCCGTCGCATCGCCGCGGCCGGGACGACGGCCGTGGTGCGGGCCTCGGCCGGTGCCGAGACCAGCGCGACCATGGCGTCGTAGGCACACGTGCCGAACGGCTCGCGCGGCCGGTGCAGGGCATCTCGGTACGCCTGCAGCACGTCACCCAGTTCCGTCGCAGCGCCGCCGGGTGCGTCCGCCGTCTCCGCGGCGACCCGGCGCGCCACCTCGGCCACGTGTCGCACGGCGGCCGCCGACGACGTCCGCTCATCGCCGAGGTCGAGGACGAGATCGTCCAGTCCGACCGCCCGCAGCCGTGCCACCAGGTCGGCCAGGCCGGTGCGGCGATGGCCGACCACGAGGACTGTCCGGCCGCGGCCCACCAGCTCGGCGACCAGGTTGGCGACTGTCTGCGTGCGGCCGGTGCCCGGTGGGGCGTCGACCCGCAGGTGGCCACCGCTCGCCGCGGCCGCCGCCACGGCCCCCTGGTCGAAGTCGGCGTCGAGCACCATAAACCGCGGCGGCCCGGCGGAAGCAGGCTCTGGAGCTTGCGCGGGGGCCGGCTCGCCCGCCAGTGCGGCGACCACGTCGTTACGCACCAGCTCGGACCCCAGGGCGGTCAGGTCGCGCGCCAGCGCCGGCGGCTCGCGGGTGAACGTGCCGAGCACGGCCCGGTGCGCGATGGAGAACCCGTCTATGACGTGCGCCGGCGCGAACTCGCGCATCCGCTCGACGACGACCGGGTATCGCAGCGCACCGGCCGGATCGCGCAGGTCGTCGGGCTCGAACCGCAGCCCGAGTTGAGCGTCCAACGCGTCCAGGAGGACGGGGTTGACCTCGGGATCCTCCGCCATCTCGATGACGAAGTCGGTCTCGGCCGGGTCGCGGGCGGCGACGGTCGCGGGCCGGAGCAGGACGGGCGCGGTGGGCCGGTGCGCCGAGAACCGGTCGGCCCAGCTGGCGATCCCGACGGCGAGCACGCACGAGGAGAGCCCACGCTCCTCCCCCAGCTCGCGGGCCTTGTCGCGGATCGCATGGACCGATCGCAGCGCCGAACTGCGAAGCGGCTCGTGCGGAAACAGCCGGGTGACCGGCACCGGCTCGCCATCCAGCAACCGTTTGCGCGCCTCCGGATCGGCCGCGGCGAGGTCGAGCGTGCCGACCTTGAGATCGCGGAAGTTCAGCAGCGGGTCGCGGCCGCCGAGGGCGGCGAGCTCGTCGGTCCAGCCCACCACGGCCTCGCCGATCCGCTCGACCCGGTGCGAGTCGTGGGCTCCGGCGGACGGCACGGCGGGGTCGTCGACCGCAGTCACCGGCGGTCCTGGGGCTGCTGCCTCACCTGGTCGAGCGTAGCCATCCGGACGCCCACCGCCGCGGAGGCGTGGCCGGTGCGCTGGGCGACGAAGCCGACATGTTTCCCAGGTTCGAGTGACGGGCAGGAGGCGTTGATCAGGGTCCCTGCTCGATGAGGCACGGCCAAGACGACCGGATCGCGGGTGGGGCGAGCCCACAACGGAGGTGCACCCTCTATGCCGATCCATCAGACGTGGACGCGGCGGGATCTCCTACGTACGACCGGCCTGGCCACGGTCGGACTCGCGGCGGCATCCTGCGCCGGCGAGCCCGACAGCCCCGGAACCGGCGGCACCGGCGCCGTCGACGCCGAACCCAGCCCGACCTTCATGGAGCCCGCATCGCAGCTGTCCGGCGACCTCAGCATCCTGCTGTGGAGCCATTTCGTCCCCAGCCATGACGAGTGGTTCGACCAGTTCGTCAGCGACTGGGGCGAGCAGGTCGGGGTCAACGTGACCGTCGACCACCTCAACGTGGCTGAGGTTCCGCCGCGCATCGCCGCCGAGTTGCAGGCCGGTCAGGGCCACGACCTCATGCAGTACATCGCTCCGCTGGCGCAGTTCGAGCCGAGCGTGCTGGACCTCACCGACGTCACCGAGGAGGCCAACAACCGCTACGGCGAGCAGCTCGAGATCTGCCGGAAGTCGTCGTTCAACCCGACGACCGGCAAGTACTACGCCTTCGGCCCCGGCTGGGTGCCGGACCCGGGCAACTACCGGCGCAGCCTCTGGGAGGCGGTCGGCCTTCCCGACGGCCCTACGACGTGGGACGAGCTGCTCGACGGTGGCACCGAGATCAAGGCGTCCGAGGGCGTCCAGATGGGTATCGGGATGTCCCAGGAGATCGACTCGAACATGGCGGGTCGGGCCCTGATGTGGTCGTTCGGGGCGTCGATCCAGGACGAGGGCGAAAACGTCGTCCTCAACTCGCCCGAGACGGTGGCCGCGGTCGAGTACATGAGCCAGCTGTTCCAGGGCGCCATGACCGACGAGGTGTTCTCCTGGAACGCGGCCAGCAACAACCAGGGCCTGGTGTCCGGACAGCTCAGCTACATCCTCAACTCGATCTCCGGCTACCGGACCGCACAAGAGGCAGCTCCTGACATCGCCGACGACACCCTGTTCGTGCCCGCGCTCGAAGGCCCCGTGTCGGCCCTTGCCGCACAGCACGTCATGTACAACTGGATCGTTCCGCAGTTTGCGACCAACCCGGACGCGGCGAAGGAGTTCCTGCTGCACTACGCCGCGAACATGGAGTCGGCCACGTACTGGTCGAAGCTGTACGACTTCCCGGCTTGGGACGGTCTCGTGCCCAGGCTCGAAGACTGGCTGAACGACGACCCGTTCGGATCCGAGCCGTCGGACAAGTTGTCGGTCCTGACCACGTCGACCGATTGGGCGACGAACATCGGCCACCCCGGACCGGCGAACACGGCAGAGGGCGAGGTCTTCGGCCTGCCGATCATCCCGAACATGTTTGCCCGGGCGGCTCGCGGCGAGGTCTCGCCGGAGCAGTCGGTGGCCGACGCCACCGCAGAGGTCGAGGCGATCTTCACGAAGTGGCGGGACCGCGGACTGGTCGGCGGCGGCTGAGTCCATGACCCGGGTCGTCGAGGTCCGCGACCTGCGGAAGACCTACGAGGGTGGGCGCCGCCACGTCGAAGCGCTGCGCGGAATCGACCTGGCCACCGAGGAGGGCGAATACCTCGTCCTCCTCGGCCCGTCGGGATGCGGCAAGACGACCCTCCTCCGCACCATCGCCGGGCTCGAACAGGCCACGGCGGGCGACGTGCTGATCGGCGGACACGTCGTCAACGGGCTGCCGCCGCGCGCACGCCAGGTCGCGATGGTCTTCCAGAGCTACGCGCTCTACCCGCACAAGACCGTGCTGGCGAACATCGTGTTCCCGCTCAAGGCCGAGCGGATGGACCGCTCCAGCCGGGAGGCGAAGGCACGGTGGGCAGCCGGCCTGCTCGGCATCGAGCACCTTCTCGACCGCAAGCCGCGCGAGCTCTCCGGCGGAGAACGGCAGCGGGTCGCGCTGGCCCGCGCGCTGGTCCGGGAGCCCCAGGTCTTCCTGCTCGACGAGCCGCTGTCGAACCTGGACGCGAAGCTTCGAGCCTCCGCCCGCGACGAGCTGAAGCAGTTTCAGCTACGGCTAGGCATCACGACCGTGTACGTCACGCACGACCAGGCCGAGGCCATGGGGCTCGGCGATCGGATCGCGGTGATGGATGCCGGCACGATCCGTCAGCTGGGACGGCCCCGCGATGTGTACGACGAT
Organism: Jiangellaceae bacterium; assembly: GCA_035316885.1. Classification (GTDB taxonomy): domain Bacteria; phylum Actinomycetota; class Actinomycetes; order Jiangellales; family Jiangellaceae; genus DASRTE01. Next base: position 14,122 of record DATHII010000206.1, read on the forward strand.
CCGGCCGACACGTTCGTCGCCACCTTCATCGGTTCGCCGCCGATGAACCTCGTGCCGCGTGACGGCGTCCTCGTCGGTTTCCGGCCCGAGCATCTCCTTCCGGTCGACGTGCTCCCCGGTGAGCAAGTCGGGATTCCGTTCGCCGTCGACCGGATCGAGTACCTGTCCGGTGACCGGCATGTCTACGGCACCGTCAGCCGCATCGGCGACGAGACGCGGGCCATCGCCCGGCTGCCGTCGACGGTCTCGACGCCGCTGGCGTCCGGCGAGACACACGAGTTCGCGGTGGCGGCCGAGCGGCTGCGCTTCTTCGACCCGGGCACCGGAGCCCGCACCGATCCCGTACCGGTCGGGAACTGAGCGGATGGAACAGGTCACAGCAGCTCAACCGGTCACCCGGACGACCACGGGAGGACCGCCGAGGAGGCGGCTCGGCGATCGGGACGGGCTGCTCGCCTGGCTGTTCCTCCTCCCCTCGGTCGTCTATGTCGTGGCACTCGTCGCGGTGCCGTTCGTGCTGGCGATCGGGTTCGCCTTCAGTGACGTGTCCGCAGGCGATCCGTCGTTCGACTGGGCCGGCCTGGATGCGTTTCGACGGGCATTCGACGACCCGGTCTTCTGGCAGTCGTTGCGAAACACACTGGTGATCACCACGGTCTCGATGCTGTTCATCGTCGTGTTCGGCAAGGTCCTCGCCAACATCCTCATCGCCGACTTTCGCGGCAAGTGGGTCGTGCGCTTCCTCGTTCTGCTGCCGTGGACCACGCCGGTCGCGCTGTCCACGGTCTCCTGGCTGTGGCTTCTCGACTCCATCTTCAGCCCGATCGACTGGGTGCTCCGGCAGGTCGGTCTCCTCGACGCGAACATGTACTGGCTCGGTCGACCGGGGCTGGCCACGGCGTCGGTCATCGCGGTGCACGTCTGGCGGCTGGTGCCACTGGCGGCGGTCATCATCCTGGCGGGGCTGATCGCCATCCCGAGGGACATCGAGGAGGCGGCACGTGTCGACGGGGCGGGCTTCTGGCGGCGGATGTTCGAGGTGACGATCCCGTTGACCTTGCCCCTCATCGCCGTCGCCGCGCTCTTCGGTGCAATCTTCACCTTCACCGACATGGCGGTGGTCTACGTCCTCACCCGAGGCGGGCCGACGAACTCCACCCAGGTACTGGCGAGCTGGGCATTCGTCCGCGGCATCGAGGGCGGCGACGTCGCGCAGGGTGCGGCGATCGCGATCTTCCTGTTCCCGTTGCTGCTGGCAGCGGCCGTCCTCATCCTGCGCGCCGTACGTCGAATGCAGGTGATGTGATGGCCGCCGTCACTACCACGGAGGCACGCGCGGAGGAGTTGCGCCGCCATTACGCCCGCCGGCACCGCCTGGGCAGGGTGGGCGTCTACGCCGCTGCGGTACTCGCCGCGTTCGCCTGCGCCGGCCCGTTCGTGTGGAGCGCGATCACCGCGCTCAAGCTCAACAGCGATCTGTACAACCCGGACAACAACCCATTCGTCTTCAACGATCCGGCGACGTTCGACCACGTGCGGTTCCTGTTCGAGAGCACCGGGTTCCCGACCTTCGTCTGGAACACGCTGTGGGTAGGGGTGCTGGTCGTCGCGATCACCCTGCTGTTCGGGCTGCCGGCCGCGTACTCCCTGGCCCGGCTCGACCGGCCATGGGCAGGACCGATGGGAATCGCGCTGTTCTTCGTCTATCTGGTACCGCCAACACTGCTGTTCCTGTCACTGAGCCGGGTGGTGGTCGGACTAGGTCTGCAGGACTCGACCTGGTCGCTCGTGGTGATCTACCCAACGATCACCATCCCCGTGTGCACGTGGCTGCTGATCGGGTTCCTCAAGGGCATCCCGAAGGACATCGAGGAACAGGCGATGGTCGACGGCTACAGCCGGGTGGGGGCGTTCGTGCGCATCGTGCTGCCGCTGCTGTTTCCCGGGGTTGTGGCGGTGACCGTGTTCGCCTTCACGCTGGCGGCCAGCGAGTTCATCTACGCCTTGGCATTCATCTCGCCATCGGCCCAGAAGGTCGTGAGCACGGGCGTCCCGACCGAGCTCATCCGCGGCGACGTGTTCTTCTGGCAGTCCCTCCAGGCGTCGAACGTGATCATCGCGGTGCCGATCGCCATCGTCTTCACCCTGTTCCTCGGCAGGTTCGTGTCCGGGTTCACCATGGGTGCGGTCAAGGGCTGACGTCCTGCCGGAACTCCCGGTCGCGCGCGGTCCGGGCAAAACGGCGGGCTTCGCGCAGGGGTTCCGGAGTACGTCGATCGAACGTGCAGCGCCGAACGACGTCGACCGCAGTGACAGCGTCCACCCGCCAGGCCGCGTGAACGGCGAGCGGGCGGGCGCCTGCTCGAGTTCGCAGCCAGAAGCCCACGAGGTCGCCGTCGATGAGAAGCGGACTCGTCGCACCTGTATGGTCCGGGGGCGGTTCGCCCACAGCGACCAGCGGACGGTGCGTCACCCCGACGGTGGGTAGGTCGAGAACCGCGCCGAGATGCAGCGCCAGGCCGGCCCGTCGCGGATGGTCGCGGCCGGTGGCGTCGACCAACAGGACATCGGGCTGCTCCGGCAGTCCGCGCACCGCACTCTCCAGCGCGGCGCCCATCCGCAGCGCGAGGAGTCCCCGCTCGTAAGGTGCTCCGGCCCTGTCGACCGTCACGTGGTGTCCGGCGGGGCGCTTGCCCTGCATGAGCGCAGCGGCGGCCCACGCCGGATCCCCGATGTCGCCTCGGCCGATCTGGCCGCGCGCGAAGCACAGGAAGCAGCCGCCGAGCAGAGGGTCTCCGTCCGGCGGCGTCCAGGCAGCCGGCGCCTCGTCTGCAAGCGCTCGCTGCATCTCGACGAGCTCGGCGCCTGTTCGCGGCCAGGACCACATCAGCGTCAGGACGCGGCCTCGCGGAGTTTGGCGAGGACAAGCGGGTCGATCTTCCCGGGAACGAGGCGCTCCTCGTAGTTCTCGATGCCGGCCCATCCGGCCAGCGCGGCGTCGAGGTCGTCGTCGACGTGGCCGAGGTCGGCCAGACGGTTCCGCACCTCTTCCCCGAGCTCACCGCTGAGGTCGAGCAGCGCGTCCAGGTCGGGCTTGCCGAAGTAGAGGTCGTGCAGGTCCAGCAGGCGGGCCAGTTCGGCGACGGGCGCGGTGTGGTCGTCGACCCGCAGGTCGACGAGCACGTCGCTTCCGCCGCCGTACCCACCCTCGGGTGTCACGACGAGCAGGGCGGCACTCTGCCGGCCGCGGCGGTCGCCACCGGCGCCGTCACCGGCCTGGAGCACGGCGAGCAGACGCCTGGCGAGCGGTGCGTCGCCCCCCGTGGCGTGCCATGCGTCCTCCATCGCGGCGACCACCTCGGGTCCGGTCAGGATGTTTCCCTGGATCGCGTAGCCCTCGCCGGTGACCCCGCCGGCCCACGGGTTGCACTCACTGCCGGTGAACGTGGCCGACGCGCCTGCTACGTCGACGATTCCGGCCTGCCGCGTCTCGCGCTTGTCATCGGCGGCGAGGAGGGTTTCCAGGGTCAGCGACGCGCTCCTGCCCTCCCGGAGCTGTGCCATTCCCTCGGGCCTGTAGGCGAGGTTCGCGTACGCCTGGGTGGCGATCGCGCCCACGCCGGCAGCAGCCGCCGGAACGGCAGCACCGACGGCCAGGAACTTCGACGCCACGGCCACGCCGAACGCCGTGCCGTCCGTGCTACGCGCGACTATCGAGAAGGTCATGGCGGGACGGTACGTCCTTTTCGTGACCGGGCGGGGTCGCCGAGACGTAGATGAGGTGATTCCCAGTCACCCCGCGACCGTCGGACCCGCCGACGTCGGGGTGATGCGGATGAGGCAGCGCCGGTCGCGCACCATAGCGGCGCGGTAGTCGTCCCAGTCAGGGTGCTCGCCGGAGATGCCGCGGTAGTAGTCGACCAGCGGTTCCATTGCGTCGGGCAGGCTGAGGATGTCGACGTCGCCGCCGATCTGCGCCCAGCGGCCGAAGAACCTGTCGTTGAGGATGCAGACCCATGCCCGTGGATCACGGCGGACGTTGGCGACCTTGATCGCTGTCTCCCGCGTGCTGATCACCAGCCGGCCCTCGTCGTCGACGCCGGCCAGAACGGGAGACATCTGCGGAGTGCCGTCGCGTCGCATCGTTGCCAACACGGCGCGTGGGTTGGACCTGAGGAACTCCCTGGCTTGGTCGATGTCCATGGGTGGACAGCATCGGGGTGACCCCGGGTGTTCCCTCCGAGTTGTGGACAGTCACTCGATCGCCGGCCGGGCGAGGGCCGATGGTTCCCGCCCGGCGAGGAGCCAGCCGGCACCGGCCGCAAGGAGGGGGACGCCGACGACGATCGCCACGAGATGGACGACGGGGACGGCACTCAGCGCGCCGATGTCGTCGCGATACCCGGCCGCCAATCCGACGTAGGCACCCGCCGTACCCAAAGCCGCGCCGAGAAATGCGAGCCCGCCTGCCGTTGCGGCGGTGAGCGTGCGGCGGATCCCGCTCGTCGCCCCGGTGGCGGTGAGCGTTCGGAGGTCGCGTTCCGCTGCACTGCGGATCAGGCCGACCGTCATGGCGAGGACGCAGAGCGCCAGGAGGGTCCCAGCGGCGGTCGCCTGCCAGCGCAGGGCCACGAGCCCCTCCTGATGGTCTCTGGTCTCGACGAGCAGGCCAGCGTCCGCCGCGGCTTCGCGGGCCGCACTGACCTGCGCGCCGGTGAGCGGCTCGTCCGTCTCGACGAGCCAACCGACCCTCGTCGAGTCCCAACCACGTTGCCGAAGCGCGTCGGGCGTGATGAACGAGCCTGGCAGCGATGAGTAGCCGGCGTCGATCGTCTCCGCGTTTGTCACGCGCTCAGGTGCCGATCCGACCTGTGGGAACCAGAGCTCGCCGGTCTCCACCGTGATGACGTGCGTGTCCGGGTCGACCGCTTCGAGGTCGATGCCGTAATGCACGAGCAGCTCCGGCTCGCCGACGTACAGCAGCGCGATGTCGAGCAGACCGCCGCCATTGAGATCAGTTGGTTGGGCAAGGGTGACCGCGATTCGTCCGTCCGGAGTCGGTTCGACGGTGGGATCGACTGCGAGGTCCACGCCGGTCACCCGTGGGTCGTCGAGCTGGGCAGCCATCCCGTCGACCTCGGCCGCATGGTCCTCGAGCTCGGCGGACGTAAGTCTCGGTAGGTACGGCGAGAAGCA
>DATHII010000207.1:0-4649 GCA_035316885.1 Jiangellaceae bacterium
CCGCCGTGCGTGGTGAGCACGGCCAGGCCGTCGTCGGGCAGCTTCGCGGCGACATCCCGCACTGCCGCGGCCATCCGTTCGGCGACCTCCTGGCGGGTCTCGCCGCCGCCGACCCGCAGCAAGGGGTCGCCGGCCCGCCACGCCTTGTACTCCTCGGGAAAGCGGGTGGCGATCTCGGCACCGGTGAGGCCCTGCCACTCGCCGGCGAACGTCTCACGCAAGCGAGGGTCGAGCTGGATCTCCCGGCCGGTCAACGCGGCGAGAGCGGCCATCGTGTCCCGGGTGCGCCGCAGGTCGGACGAGGCGAGCAGTTCCGGCTCGAGGGCGGCCAGCCGGCGGGCGGAGTCGAGGGCCTGCGCGCGCCCGAGGTCGTCGAGCGCGATGTCGATCTGGCCCTGGAAGCGGCCGCTCGCGTTCCACTCCGTGCGGCCATGGCGCCACAGGACGATGCGGCGCGTCACCTGCCGGCCCCGGCCGACCCGTCACGGCGTGGCCCACCGCGGCCTACCAGGACGGCCTCGGGCAGCGGGATCACCGGGCAGTCCTTCCACAGCCGTTCCAACGAGTAGAACTGGCGGTCGTCGGCGTGTTGGACATGGACAACCAGGTCGATGTAGTCGAGCAGGACCCAGCGGCCCTCGCGCTCGCCCTCGCGGCGGACCGGCGTGGCGTCGAGGACGCGAAGGCGCTCCTCGATGCCGTCGACGATGGCCCGGACCTGGCGGTCGTTGGGCGCGGAGCAGACGACGAAGACGTCGGTGATGGCGAGGCGGGCGGACACGTCGAACGCGATGATGTCGTCGGCGAGCTTCTCGGCAGCGGCTTCGGCTGCTGCGACTGCGAGCGACACAGCTCGGTCGGAGGCTGGCAAACGGGCGGCCTTTCGTGACGGAACAGGACGGGGTCCAGCGTCTCACGTCGGGCCGACGGCGTAGAGCCCGCGTTTACTGATGTATTGGACAATTCCGTCGGGAACGAGGTACCAGATCGGCTCACCCTGGCCTACGCGCACCCGGCATTCGGTCGACGAGATCGCCAGCGCCGGCACCTCGATCAGCGTGACCTTGCCCTCCGGCAGCCCCGCGGAGGACAGCGTGTGGCCGGGCCGGGTGCACCCGACGAAGTGGGCCAGGGCGAACAGCTCGTCGTGGTCACGCCAGGACAGGATCTGCTCGAGGGCGTCGGCGCCGGTGATGAAGTAGAGGTCCCACTCGGGCCCCCGCTCGGCCCGCACGTCTTGCAGAGTGTCGACGGTGTACGTCGGCCCAGACCGGTCGAGGTCGACCCGGCTGACCGAGAAGCGGGGATTCGACGCGGTGGCGATGACCGTCATCAGATACCGGTCCTCGGCCGGCGAGACGTCGCGTTCGGTCTTCTGCCAGGGCTGGCCAGTCGGCACGAAGACGACCTCGTCCAGGTCGAACCAGGCCTGCACCTCGCTCGCCGCGACGAGGTGGCCATGGTGGATCGGGTCGAACGTGCCCCCCATGACGCCGAGCCGCTTGCGCTGGCTCACGGGCGACAACGTAGCGCCGGACCGGGGCTCAGGCGTGCGGGCGTCCCCGGCCGAACACCCACGTCGCGATCAACAGCCCCAACAGCAGGCCGAGGATGCCGAGGCCCCAGACGGCCGACGGGACACCCTCGTCGGTGGGCGCCTGTTCGGATGCGCGGAGCATCATCATCGCGGCAGTCGTCATGGCCCCGCAGCCTAGCGGTCGGCACTCTCACTCGCGGACGTGTCCGGCGCCGATGACGACGAAGGTCGTGGTCGTGAGCTCGGGCAGGCCCATCGGCCCCCGGGCGTGCAGCTTCTGCGTCGAGATCCCGATCTCCGCGCCGAAGCCGAGCTGCTCGCCGTCGGTGAACCGGGTGGACGCGTTCACCATGACCGCCGCCGAGTCGACCGTCGCGACGAAGCGCCGCGCGTTCGGCAGCGACCGCGTGACGATGGCCTCGGTGTGGCCGCTCCCCCAGCGCCGGATGTGGGCCACCGCGTCGTCGAGGGAGTCGACGACGGCCGCGGCAATGTCGAGCGAGAGGTACTCCGCCACCCAGTCGTCCTCGGTCGCCGGGAGGACTGCGTCGTTGGCGGCCCGGACCCGCTCGTCGCCGTGGACGGTCACGCCCGCCTCGTGCAATGCGGCCAGCACCCTCGGCAGGAACTCGGGGGCGACGTCGGCATGGACGAGCAGCGTCTCCGCGGCGTTGCAGACGCTGGGCCGTTGCACCTTCGCATTGAGGACGATCGCGAGCGCCTGGTCGAGGTCGGCTTCGGCGTCGACGTACACCGCGCAGTTGCCCACCCCGGTCTCGATGACCGGCACGGTGGCCTCCTCGACCACGCTACGGATCAGCCCCGCTCCCCCGCGCGGGATGAGAACGTCGACCAGGCCGCGAGCACGCATGAGGTGCTTGACGGCCTCGTGCCCACCGCCCTCGACAACCTGGACAGCGTCGGGAGGCAGGCCAGTGGCCACCAGCGCCTCGCGCAGCACGGTCACGACGGCCGCGTTCGAGGCGGCCGCGCTCGACGAGCCACGGAGGAGCACCGCGTTGCCGCTCTTCAGGCACAGGCCTGCCGCGTCGGCGGTGACGTTTGGGCGAGCCTCGTAGATGATGCCAACGACACCCAGCGGCACGCGGCGCTGGCTGACCTCCAGGCCGTTGGGCAGCGTGTAGCCACGGACGACCTCGCCCACCGGGTCGGGTAGCCCCGCCACCTGGCGGAGGCCGTCGGCCATCCCGGCCACCCGCTTCGCGGTGAGGCGCAGGCGATCCACGATCGCCTCGGGCGTGTCGGCCTGCTCGGCTCGGGTGACGTCGCTTGCGTTCGCGGCCAGGATCTCGGCCGAGCGCGACTCCAGGGCGGCGGCCATGGCGTGCAGCGCGGCGTCCTTGTCGGCTCGCGGCCGGACCGCAAGGTCGGCGGCGGCGATTCTGGCGCGGCGAGCGGCGTCGAGCACGGGTTCCGCGACGTTGGTCGCATCCATGCAGGCCAGCGTACGGCGGGTGCGGACTACTCCGCCTGGGTCCTCGGACCCGGCGCCTGAGGCCGATCCGTGGCGCGGGCGATGTCGAAGGCCGACATCACGGTTGCGCTGATGCTGATGAACCCCACGGCGAAGGACAGGATGATCGCCCACGTGAGGTCCTCCCTGGTCGGACGAAGCCCGCCGAGGGCCCATGGTGTGACGATGAGCACCAGGGCCAACATCGTGGTGAGAACCTCCATCACCAGCATTCCGCTCGACCCGAGGACCTTCGCGACGCCTCGGATGCGAGCAGCGCTGTCCACGTTCGCCGCAAGGAGCAGGAGGCTCAACACGGCGAAGAGTATCCGGGCGTAGACCGGCTCCAAGGCGACCAGGGCGAGCGAAAGGCCGAGTGGGATCGCGAAGACGATCAGGGTGATCCTGGTGCCGGATCGGAGGTAGGACTCGAAGACCTTGCGGGACTGGTCCAGCCTGCGAAGCCCTGTCTCGATGTAGAAGAACACCCCCACCAGGAAGAGGCCGATCAATGTCGCAGAGACCTCGGCCATGTTCAGGAGGAACGCGTCGGACACCGGCCGCATGGTCCCGAAGGCTACCGCCCAGCCGACCGCGGTCACTCACGGCGAAGGCTCAGGGCAGACGGGTCAGGAAGGCCTCAGCGATCGCAACAGACATGTCCCGCCACTCAGCGTCATCCTCGCCGGTGGCGTCGAGCGCCTCGACGGCCTCGCGCACCACGACCCAACCGGCCACCAGCGCCTGTTCCAGGCCCGCAGCCTCGGTGACCACGTCGGCGCGCCAGCGCAAGTGGACCGCGATGTCTCCCGACGAGCTGGCTTCGTCCCAGCGGTTCCACAACAGCGGCGCGACCTCGTAGGCCGGGTCGCCGAGCAGAGGCTTCGGGTCGATCGCCAACCAGGGTTCGCGGTCGCCAGCGAGGACGTTCTCGTAGTGCAGGTCGGTGTGCAGGAGTACCGGACGGACGCCGTCCACCAGGTCGTCGAGCAAAGCCGACGCGCGGTCGAGCACAGGCGCGGGAACGCCCGACGGTGGCCGGCGACCGGCCGCCGCCAGCTCCACCGCCCAGTCGCGGGCCCGCTCATCCACGCCGACGAACGGGAGGTCGGTCTTCACGCCCAGCCGCCTGAGCAGGCCACCCGCGCAGCGCAGCGCCTCGTCGAGAGGGACGGCGGACAGGTCGCGTGCGGCGTTCAGACGTTCGAGAAGGACGACGTACGCGTCGGGCGCGGCGTCGAGCAGGCGCACGGAGCCGTCGCCTGCCCACACGCCCAGGGCCAGGTGCTCATCGCGCGCTTCCGCGTGCGGCCAGCTGAGCTTGAGCGCAGCCGGCACGTCGTCGGTCGTGCGAACGGGAAGCACCATGGCGCATACACCGTGCATGGGCCGGCCGTCCGTGCGAAGGCGCCACCGGTCGAGGAACTGCGCAGTCAGGTCCGGCAGCCGGTCCAGCCACGGGCCGGTCGACGGGTCCACACCGGCGAGTCCTGCCCGCAGCCCGGCCGGTACCTCGACAACCACTCAGCGCCGTCCCAGGACGACCAGGTCGTCACGGTGGACAACCTCGCGCTCGTAGCCGGGCCCCATCTCTCGGGCCAGGTCGTGGGTGGACCGGCCGAGCAGGAACGGCAGTTC
>DATHII010000208.1:0-12528 GCA_035316885.1 Jiangellaceae bacterium
TGCTCGAGGGTCGGGAACGGGGTGACGGTCCGGGCGCCCATCTGGTGCGCACGCCGGGAGGTCCGCGAAGACAGCTCGCCGACGTACGGAGCCAGCCGGTCGTCGAGCGTCGGCCGCCGGCGGAAGGGCAGCCGGGACCACGTCAGCAGGAGACCACCGCAGAGAACCAGCCCGAGAAGGGCACCCAGCGAGGGCGTCGCGCTCACCGGAGCACCCGGCCTTCCACCGGCAGCCGGCCCAGACGAAGCATCAGGCGATAGGCCACGAGACAGAGAGCGCCACGGCGCAGGGCACCGAGCAAGAGCAGGCTGAGGTGTTGCGGTGCGCGAACCAGCGCCGGGACCTCGTACGTCGGCCTTGTCGGGCGAAGAGAGCAGGATCGGTGCCGCGGTGGAGCCGGGCGGCGTGGCGGTCGCCGAGATGGGCGATGTCCAAATCGGTCTTTTCGTTGCCGGAGCCTCAGTCGAGGTAGTCGCGAAGCACCTGAGACCGCGACGGATGTCGCAGCTTGCTCATCGTCTTGGACTCGATCTGGCGGATCCGTTCGCGGGTTACCCCGTAGACCTTGCCGATCTCGTCGAGCGTCTTCGGCTGGCCGTCGGTGAGTCCGAAACGCATCGACACCACGCCGGCCTCCCGCTCGGAGAGCGTGTCGAGCACGGCGTGCAGCTGCTCCTGGAGCAGCGTGAACGACACGGCCTCTGCCGGAACGATGGCCTCGGAGTCCTCGATGAGGTCGCCGAACTCGCTGTCGCCGTCCTCGCCGAGCGGGGTGTGCAGGGAGATGGGCTCGCGGCCGTACTTCTGGACCTCGACGACCTTTTCCGGGGTCATGTCGAGCTCCCTGGCGAGCTCCTCCGGAGTCGGTTCGCGGCCGAGATCCTGCAGCATCTGCCGCTGTACCCGGGCGAGCTTGTTGATGACCTCGACCATGTGCACGGGAATGCGGATGGTACGGGCCTGGTCGGCCATCGCCCGGGTGATCGCCTGCCGGATCCACCAGGTGGCGTACGTGGAGAACTTGTAGCCCTTGGTGTAGTCGAACTTCTCGACAGCGCGGATCAGCCCGAGGTTGCCCTCCTGGATGAGGTCGAGGAAGAGCATGCCGCGACCGGTGTAGCGCTTGGCCAGCGACACGACGAGTCGCAGGTTGGCCTCGAGCAGGTGGTTCTTCGCCCGTCGACCGTCCTGGGCGATCCACTGGAGCTCGTTACGGAGCTTGGGCGCCAACGCGTTGGAGTCGCGGGCGAGCTTCTCCTCGGCGAACAGACCGGCCTCGATTCGCTTTGCGAGCTCGACCTCCTGCTCGGCGTTGAGGAGCGGCACCTTGCCGATCTGCTTGAGGTAATCCTTGACCGGGTCGGCCGTGGCACCGGCGACCGAGACCTGTTGCTCGGGCTCGTCGGCGTCGTCGGCATCGGAGTAGATGAAACCCTCGGCCTCCTCCTTGGCCGCCGCCTCCTCGGGAGCAGCCACCTTGGCAAGCTCGCTGGGGTCGGGCTCGACGTCATCGAGCCCGGCCGGACCGGCCTCAGGCAGGTCGCCCGGGACGGCCACGGCCGGCTCGGCGGCGGCCTTACCGGAGTCAGCGCCCGCCGGCTCGGTCTCGTTCGCGGGCGCGGTCTTCGCGTTCTTGGTACCGGACCTGGACGCGGGTTTGCTGACCGGCTTCACGCCGGCCTTCTTGACCGGCTGCTCGGCCGCGGTGGACGGCTTGGCCCTGGCCGCCGACTTCCTGGCCGAACTCTTGCGGGCTGACCGGCCGGTCGTGGCCTCGGGGGCGTCGACCGTGGCCGTGGCAGAGGCGCGCCGGGCGGTCGCGGCGGCCACCCGGGACCCGCGTCCGCGGGACCGGCTGCCCGTGGCGAGGTCTTGCCCCTCTGGCAGATCGAGAATCCGGGCGTGCTCAGGGCGCGACGAACTCGACGACACGAAGGACCTCTCGACGTACGGGCGAATGGGAGCGACGGGTGGGTCACCACGACAGCGACACAACATTCTGACACGGCGAACACTTCCCGCGCGTAGCGAGCCTCACCTACCGGTCCACCGTAACCCGAGAATGCTGAGGTGTTGTCGTGCTCAGGCCTTCGGCGCTTTGGCCGCCGCCTTCATCTGCTTCTTGTAGGCCCGCACCTCGGCCAGACTCTCACCGTCGACGACGTCGGCGACCGAACGCCTCGAGCCCTCCTCGCCATAGGTTCCAGCCGCCTCACGCCAGCCCTCGGGCTGGACGCCGAGTTGCTTGCCGAGCAGTGCGACGAAGATGCGGGACTTCTGATCGCCGAATCCGGGCAGCTGCGCCAGCCGGCGTTTGAGCTCGGCTCCCGAGCCGGCCTCGGCCCACAGACGCGACACGTCGCCGTCGTAGCGCTCGACGACGAATGCGGCCAGCTTCTGGACCCGGGCACCCATTGACACGGGGTAACGGTGGACGGCCGGCGGGCCGCTCATCACCGACACGAACGCGTCGGGGTCGTGCCCGGCGACCACCGTGGGGTCGAGGGAAGCCGTGCCGAGCCGTTGCGCAATCGTCGACGGACCCGTGAAGGCCCACTCCATCGGGATCTGTTGGTCGAGGAGCATGCCCACCACCAGCGCGAACGGGTCGCGGGAGAGCAGGGCGTCGGCGCGGTCGTCCTGGGCGAGGCGCAGGCTCGGTGTGGCGGTCATCGCTGTGGGCTCCTCAGCTCAGTCGTGTTCCTCGGCCTTGACCGCGAGCACCGGACACGGGGCGTCGAGCAGGATGCGCTGGGCGTTGCTGCCGAGGATCAGCTTGCCGACCGGGCTGCGCCTGCGTAGCCCGATGACGATGAAATCGGCCGAGGTCTCCTCGGCGACGGCGATCAGGTCGTCGGCGACCTCCATGCCCCGGACGAGCTGCCTGACCTCCGCCGAGACCCCGGCCTCGGTGAGCTCCTGGCGCACGGCATCGAGCTCGGCGTCGGAGCGGACGGCTTCCTCGGAGTCGAAGTCGCGCCCCCCGCGAGCCGAGTTGATGACGATCAGGTGCGCTCCCCGCAGCCGGGCCTCTTCGGCACCGCGACGCAGTGCTGCGCGGCCCTCTGCGTTCGGGACGTATCCGACGACGATCGTGGCCATCGCGACGTGCTCCTCTCCCGATGCCGCAACGCTGCGGCGTGCCGAACGCTACCCCAGGCGGCACCTGACCGGCACCGCCGCGTGGGACGATCACGCCGTGTCCGACGTCGCGTTCGTCCTCGGTGGCGGCGGAGTGCTGGGGGCGTCCGAGGTGGGGATGCTCCGCGCGCTCGTCGCCGCGGACATCGCGCCCGATCTCGTCATCGGCACCAGCATCGGAGCGGTCAACGGCGCCGTCTTCGCCTCCGCGCCCACCAGCGAAACCGTCGAACGACTCGAGACGCTGTGGACCAAGCTGTCCGCCGACGACGTCTTCGGCGGTTCTGCGCTACGCCGGATGTCGACACTGGCCCGGACGCGTACGCACACCCACCCCAGCGCTCCCCTGCGCGACCTGTTGACCGCGGCGCTCGGGGACGAGCGGCGGATCGAGGACCTGCGGGTGCGCTTCCAATGCGTCGCAGCGAGCATCGAGCGCGCCGCCGAGCACTGGTTCGTGCGCGGACGGGTGGTCGACGCGGTGATGGCCAGCAGCGCGGTCCCCGGCCTGCTGCCGCCGGTGGAGATCGACGGGGAGCACTATCTCGACGGCGGGCTGGTCAACTCGATCCCGGTCGGGCGCGCGATCGCCCTCGGCGCTCGCACCGTGTACGTCCTGCACGTCGGACGGATCGAACGCCCGCTCGTTCCACCGAGCCGTCCCTGGGAGGTGGCGATGGTGGCCTTCGAGATCGCTCGGCGGCACCGGTTCGCGGCCGACATGGCCGCCGTTCCCGACGACGTCAGCGTCCACCTGTTGCCGACCGGCGACCCCGACCCGCCCCGGTACGCGGACCGGTCGGTGCTGCGCTACCGCGACACCTCCCGGGTATCCGAACGGATCCAGCTCGCCCACGAGGCGGCCACCGCCTACCTGGCCCGGAGCTGACGTGCTACCCCCGCTGTGGTTCCGCCGCGCGGTCGTCGCCCCCGTGGTCGCCGTCGCCCTCTGGATCGGACTGTTCAGCGCCCCTTTGTGGCTGCTCGGCGCGGCCGCGGTGTCCCCGCTGTTGCCCGGGCGGTGGCGGCCGCTCCGCTTCCTGTGGTTCTTCGTGGTCTACGCCGCGATGGAGCTCACCTGCCTATTGGCCCTGCTAGGTCTCTGGCTCGCGACCGGATTCGGTGCCGCGATGGACGCGCCGTGGTCACTCCGGGCGCACTACGCGATCGTCCGATGGTTCCTCCGGGTGCTGGAGTGGGAGGCACGACGGGTGCTCGGCGTCCGGATCGTCGTCGAGGGCCCGACGCCGTCGGACTACCGTGGCCGACCGCTGGTCGTCATGGCGCGCCACGCCGGCCCCGGCGACTCCTTCCTGGTCGTCCACTCGCTGATGAACTGGTACGGGCGCGACCCGCGCATCGTGCTCAAGGACACTCTGCAGTGGGATCCCGCGATCGACATCGTTCTCAACCGGCTGCCCAACCGCTTCATCCCCCCGGACCCGGGCGCCGGCGGCACGGACATCGAACAGAACATCGCCGACCTGGCGGCCGGCCTCGACCACGACGACTCGCTGGTGATCTTCCCGGAGGGCGGCAACTTCACCGCCGGTCGCCGGGTCCGGGCCATCGAGCGCCTGCGCCAGCGGGGGCACGTCGACGCAGCCGACCAGGCCGAGCAGATGGTCAACGTCATGCCGCCCCGGCCCGGTGGCGTCACGGCCGCCCTACGGACCGCCACCGACGCCGACGCGGTGTTCGTCGCGCACACCGGCCTCGAGCACCTCGCCACCGTCGCAGACCTCTGGCGAGGGTTGCCGATGGACACCGAGATCCGCATGCACTGGTGGCAGGTGCCGGCGGCCGAGGTCCCGCGCGACGAGGACGCCGTCCCGGACTGGCTCTACGGCTGGTGGGAGCGGGTGGACGCCTGGATCGGCATCCACCGGCCATGAGGGAGCAGCCCAGCGTCCTGCACCTCGATCTCGACGCCTTCTACGCCGCCGTCGAGCAGCGGGACAAGCCCTCGCTGCGTGGCCGTCCGGTCATCGTCGGCGGGCTCGGCCCGCGTGGCGTCGTCTCCACCGCGTCCTACGAGGCGCGCCGCTTCGGCGTCCGGTCGGCCATGTCGATGGCCGAGGCAAGAGGGCGCTGCCCGAACGCGGCCTTCCTCGCCGGCAGGTTCGGCGCCTACCACGCGGTCAGCGAGGTGGTCATGGCCGCGCTGCGCGATCTGTCACCGCTGGTCGAGCCCATTTCGCTGGACGAGGCCTTCGTCGACCTGGCCGGAGAGCCGTCCCACGACCTCTCCCCGGCCGGCGTCCGGGCCATCGCCGAGTCGCTGCGCGCCGAAATCCACGACCGCACGCACATCACCGCCAGCGTCGGCGCGGCCAGTTCGAAGCTGCTCGCGAAGATCGCCTCGGAGCAGGCCAAGCCCGACGGTCTGCTTGTCGTCGAACCGGGGACCGAGCTCGACCTGCTGCAGCCGCTGCCTGTCCGTGCCCTGTGGGGGGTGGGTCCGGCGACCGCCGAGCGGCTGACGCGTCTGGGTGTCCGCACGGTCGGCGACATCGAGCGCGTCACCCAGGCCGAGTTGGTCGACGTGCTCGGCGAGGCGCACGGTCGCTCGCTGCACCGACTCGCGCGCGCCGAGGACGACCGGCCGGTCTCCTCCGAGCGCGAGTCGAAGTCGATCAGCGTGGAGGACACGTTCGACCGCGACGTCACCGATCCCGCGCTGCTGTCCGCGCTGGTCGAGCGGATGGCGGCGCGCGTGACGGCGCGACTGGTCGAGTCGGGCCTGTCGGGTCGAACGGTCACGCTCAAGGTGCGGCTGCACGACTTCACCACGCTGTCCCGGTCGACCACGCTGCCAGCACCCACCGACGACGCGCGGGTCGTGTCACGGCTTGCCGCCGGCCTGTTCGCGGAGATCGACACCTCCGCCGGCATCCGGCTGCTGGGCGTCGGAGTCTCCGGCCTGGCCGACTGGGTTCAGGAAGATCTGTTCTCCTCGGCCGAGCCACGGGAGCCGGCGGAGGGCCCCGACCCTGCCGAGCAGGTACACGGTCCCCGCCGGTGGGTACCCGGGATGGACGTCCACCACGCCACACTCGGACCGGGGTGGGTGTGGGGCAGCGGCCGCGGCCGGGTCACTGTCCGCTTCGAAACCGCGGACACCCCACCCGGCCCGGTCCGTACCTTCGCCGTCGACGATGCCGACCTCTCCCCCGCCCCCGCCACGTTCTCAGGCTGATCTCAGCCGGCCCGGGCACACTGGCGCCATGCGTGTCCTCGTGGTCGACGACGACCTGGCCGTCCGGGAGTCGCTGCGCCGCTCGCTGACGTTCAACGGCTACCAGATCGAGCTCGCCGCCGACGGCGAGCAGGCGCTGCGGGCCGTTGAGGACTCGCGGCCGGACGCCGTCGTCCTCGACGTGATGATGCCCAAGATGGACGGCCTCGCGACCTGTCGCGCCCTGCGCGCCGCCGGCAACGACGTGCCCGTGCTCATGCTGACCGCCCGCGACGAGGTCGCCGACCGGGTGGCCGGCCTCGACGCCGGTGCCGACGACTACCTGCCGAAGCCGTTCGCCCTCGAGGAGTTGCTCGCCCGGCTGCGGGCGCTGCTGCGACGGATCGGACCGGACGAGTCCGGCCCGGTACTGCACCTCGGCGACCTCACACTCGATCCGGCGAGCCGGGACGTCACCCGCGGCGAACGGCCGTTGCGGCTCACGCGGACCGAGTTCGCCCTGCTCGAGTTGCTGCTCCGCAACCAGCGCCGGGTCCTCCCCCGCGAGCGCATCCTCGAGGAGGTCTGGGGCTACGACTTCCCCACCACCGCGAACTCGCTCGAGGTCTACATCGGTTACCTGCGGCGCAAGTCCGAGGCTGAGGGAGAGCCACGCCTGATCCACACCGTCCGTGGCGTGGGGTACGTCGCCCGGGAGACCCCGCCGTGACGACGTCCGCAGCGGATTCGCAGCCGGGGAAAAGGATGCTGACCGAACTCCGGGAGCGGATCGGCCGGCTTCCCCTTCGTCGGAGGGTCGGTGCGCTCGCCGCGATCGGGGTCGGTCTCGCCGTCCTACTTACGGCGCTAGCTGCATACGTCACGGTGCGGACCCAACTCACCCAGAGCGTCGACGACAACCTGCTCGACCGCGCGCACGCAGCCGTGTCGAGCCCGCTCGGCGACCCGGCATTGCTCACGCGGATTCCCTCCGATGCGATCCTCGCCGCCGACGTACGGGTCGCGCTGCTCGGTGCGAACAAAGTCGCCCGTTCCCCGGAGGGCCCACACAGTGCACCACCGTTCGGCGAGCCCGAACTCGCAGTCGCGCAGGGGCAAGCGGATCAGAGCGTCCGCACGGCCCGTCTCGACGGAGAGTCGTACCGCGTCGTGGCCGTCCCCGCCGGCAGCGGGACGGCCCTGGTGCTCGGCCAGCCCACCGAGACCGTAGACCGCGTGCTCGGCACGCTGGGCTGGGTGTTGCTGATCGCCGGCCTCGGTGGCATCGCGCTGGCCGCCTGGGCAGGGGCGTCCATCGCCCGCACCGGACTGCGACCCGTCGAGCGGCTGACCGCGGCCGCGGAACACGTCGCCGACACCGGACAGCTCGACCCGATCGACGTCGAGGGCGAGGACGAGATCGCCCGGCTCGCACACGCCTTCAACGCCATGCTCGCGGCACTGGACGAGGCACGGATCCGTCAGCGCAGGCTGATCGCGGACGCCGGCCACGAGCTACGAACGCCGCTGACCAGCCTGCGGACCAACATCGACCTGCTCGCCCAGAGTGACCGCGAGGGTGGGCTCGACCCGGCCGAGCGGTCCGGGCTGATCCGCGACGTGCGGGCCCAGCTCGAGGAGCTGTCCACACTGGCCACCGACCTGATGGAGCTCGCCCGCGAGGACCGACCCGACGCCGAGCGCGACACGCTGGACTTCGCCGACGTCGTCCGCGATGCGCTCACCCGGGTTCGTCGCCGGGCACCGGAGGTGACCTTCTCCGCCGATCTGCGGCCCTGGACCGTGGAGGGCGACCCCTCCCTGCTCGGCCGCGCCGTGACTAACCTGCTCGACAATGCGGCGAACTGGAGCCCACGGCCGGGAACGGTCAATGTGCGCCTCCGGGACGGCGTGCTGCAGGTCAGCGACGAGGGACCCGGGATCGCCGACGCCGACCTCCCGCACGTGTTCGACCGCTTCTACCGGTCCACCGAGGCACGCGCCCGACCCGGCTCCGGCCTGGGCCTGGCCATCGTGCGCGCGGCTGCCGAGCGCCACGGCGGCACCGTCAGCGCAGGTCGAGCCGAGCAGGGCGGAGCCCGGCTGACGATGACGCTGCCGGGCAGCGCGCGCGGATCCGCGCCGGCCGACGGTTCTTCGCCGGCTCTTGCCTGACTCTCAGCATGCTCTCAGCCGGACAGGGCAGCGTAGGGGTCATGGACGAGACCACGCGCAGCACTCAGCCCACCGGCGCCGCCCTGGACGAGGGCCGCGCTCCTGACGCACCTGACGCGCCGACCGGCTCCGGCTGGTCGACGCCGACCGGCTCCGGGCAGCAGCCTCCCCCGCCGGCCGACCCTTGGACCGCCCGCCCGGACGACACCCGCTCGGTCGCGCGTCCGGAGGACACCCAGACCTTTCAGCCGCCCTCGTACCCGGCCGGTGGCGAGCCGCCGTTCGCCGGCCCAGCCCCCGAGGCCACCGGCGGCAGGCAGCCGCGCCGCGGCACCGCGCTGATGGTGGCGCTCGCGCTCGGCGCGGGCGTGCTCGGTGGGGCGGCCGGCGCCGGCGTGGTCAGCGTTCTGGACGACGACCAGGCCCCGGCGGTGAGCAACAGCCTCGACCCAGCCCCGTCCGGCCAGCAGACGTCGACGTTCTCCGAGGTCGAGGACGTCGCGGCGCAGGTGCTGCCGAGCGTCGTCTCCATCGCGGTACGCGGCCCGCAGGGCAGCGGCACCGGTAGTGGCGTGATCATCTCCTCCGACGGCCAGATCCTCACGAACAACCACGTCGTCGAGGGCGGTGGCGAGCTGACCGTCACGTTCCACGACGGCACGACCGCCTCCGCCGAGGTCGTGGGTACCGACCCGACGACCGACCTCGCGGTCATCCAGGCCCAGGACGTGTCCGGGCTCACCGCCGCGGAGCTCGGCAGTTCCGGGGACCTGCAGGTGGGCCAGCAGGTTGTGGCCATCGGCTCGCCGTTCGGCCTCGACGGCACAGTGACCACGGGAATCGTCTCCGCAGTTGGGCGGCCGGTATCGGCCGGTGACGGTCAGGGCAGCGGTGCGGTGATCGACGCCATCCAGACCGACGCGCCGATCAACCCGGGCAACTCCGGCGGCCCGCTGGTCAACATGTCCGGCCAGGTCGTCGGCATCAACAGCGCCATCTACGCGCCGAGCGCCCAGGGCGGCTCGATCGGCCTCGGCTTCTCGATCCCGATCGACCAGGCCCGACCGATCGTGGACGAGCTGATCGAGTCCGGGCAGGCCACCCACGCGCGGATCGGCCTCAGCGTCGGCAACACGACAGGCGAGACCAGCGGCGCCCTCGTCGCCGAGGTCGAGAACGGCAGCGGTGCGGACGAGGCCGGGCTCGCGGAGGGCGATGTCATCACCAAGATCGACGACCGGATCATCACCGATGGCACCTCCCTGGTGGCCGCAGCCCGCTCGTACCGTCCCGGCGACACCGTCACCCTGACCTACGTGCGCGACGGCGAGACCCAGACCGTCGATGTCACCTTGGGCAGCGACTCCCCGTCGACCTGACCGGCCGGCACCCCACAGACACACGGGCCCCTGCGGAGCCGCCACCCAGTCTCCCCCCAGGGGCCCGTGTGTGCGTGTCCGTTGATCACGGACAATACGGCGCGGTGTCGGTGGTGCTTGGCAGACTCGAGCCGTGCTGTTGGAGGACGTCGCGCAGACTTCGGCGGCCGTGGCCGCCACGCCGGCGCGGCTGGCCAAGACGACCCTGCTCGCCGAATGCCTCGGACGGGCGGCTCCCGACGAGGTGCCGGTGGCCGTGGCCTACCTGTCCGGTGAGCTGCGTCAGCGCCGCACCGGGCTCGGCTACGCGGCGTTACGCGACCTGCCTCCCCCTGCCGATCGGCCCACCCTCGGGCTGACCGAGGTCGACGCCGAGTTCGCAGCGATCGCCGACCTGTCCGGACCGGGCTCCACGACCGCCCGCCGGGCGCGGCTGAGCGAACTGATGGCGCGAGCGACGGCGGCCGAGCAGCGCCTACTGGCCGGGTTGGTCAGCGGCGAGCTCCGCCAGGGCGCGCTCGACGGCGTGCTCACCGAGGCGGTTGCGGTCGCGGCCGGAGCGCCGGCCGCCGATGTCCGGCGCGCGGTCACCGTCGCCGGCACGCTCACGCCCGTCGCCCAGGCGGTCCTCGCCCACGGCACCGCCGGCCTGCAACGGTTCCGGCTCGCCGTCGGGTCACCGCTGCGCCCGATGCTCGCCCAGAGCGCACCTGACCTGGCCGACGCGTTCGGCCGCACGGGTCCAGCAGCTGTCGAATGGAAGCTCGACGGCATCCGCGTGCAGATCCACCGCGACGGCGACCGGGTCGCCGTGTTCACCCGCACGCTCGACGACGTCACCGAACGCGTGCCTGAGCTCGTCGAGGCCGCCCAGTCCTTGCCGGTCGCCTCGGTCGTGCTCGACGGCGAGGCCATCGCGCTCGGGCCCGACCTGCGCCCGCTGCCGTTCCAGCAGACGGCCTCGCGCATCGGCCGCCGCCTCGATGTCGCAACCGCCCGCTCGACCGTCCCGCTGTCGGCGTACGTGTTCGACTGCCTCCACCTCGACGGCGACGACCTCGTGGGCGCACCGGGGAGCGAGCGGTGGGAGGCGCTCGCTGCGGCCGTTCCGGAGGCGCTGCAGGTCCCGCGGCTGGTCACCGACGACGTCGCGGCGGCACAGGCGTTCTTCGACGACGCGCTGGCCCACGGCCACGAAGGAGTCGTGGTCAAGTCGCTGTCGGCGCCCTACGACGCCGGACGCCGCGGCGCCGGCTGGGTCAAGGTCAAGCCGCGGCACACGCTCGACCTCGTCGTCCTCGCCGTGGAATGGGGCCATGGTCGACGCGAGGGAAAGCTGTCGAACCTGCATCTCGGCGCCCGCGACGCCGACGGCCGGTACGGGCCCGCAGGCGGGTTCGTGATGCTCGGCAAGACGTTCAAGGGCCTCACCGACACGATGCTGGCCTGGCAGACGGAGCAGTTGCTCCAGCTCGCCGACGGTCCTGCCGACGGCTGGGTCGTGACGGTCCGCCCGGAACTCGTCGTCGAGATCGCCTTCGACGGCGTCCAGCACTCGCCTCGCTACCCGGCGGGGATGGCGCTCCGTTTTGCTCGGGTGCTGCGGCACCGTCCTGACAAGCCCGCTGTGGAGGCCGACACCATCGCATCGGTGCACGAGATCCACGACCGGCGCTGAGCCGGCCATCACCCCCGGTGCACGTCCGCCAGCCGCTCGACGCCCTCGGCCAGCACCTGGACACCGGTGTGGTCCGACGACCCGAGCAGCAGGCCCGCTGCCTCCCACAGCGCGCCCTGGACCGCCTCGTGCGCCTGCTGGTCTCCCTCAGGGTCAGAATCGCGGGCCGAGATCTCCTCGAGCCGCGTGGTCGCCTCGACCAGCCTGATCCAGGCCGGCGGCGCGTACCGCCCGGTGATCACGCGAACCCGGCGAGAATCGGCGAGTACGGCCGCCTTGGTCCGACCAAACTGGTAGTCGGCCAGGCTTGCGCCCGCGACAGCCCCGCCGACAGCTCCGAGCACTGCCACCAGCAGCACCACTACCCAACCGGCTCCGGCCAGCGCCGCGATGATCGCCGCGACGACCGACAGCCCGACGGCGCCGAGAACGGTGGCCTGGATCTGGTGCTCCCGAACCCCCACGCCGGCGATCCGGACGACTGGGGGACGATCGGTGAGCACGTCGACCACGGCGGCCCGGACTGCGGGATCGGAGACGTCGGGCCGGAGCACGGCGAACGACTCGGCCACCGCGCGCCCGGTGTCCGACGCGTGCGCCGGCCGCCCGGAGGTCCACCGCACGGCCCCCCACTGACGTGCCTCGACGACGTTTGGCAGCCACGACCCACGGCCGTAGGGCATGGCGTCGACGACGTGCTGCTGATCCTCCCAGGCCTGCGCCCACTGCCGCTCGGACATCGCGGTCAGCGGGTGGGGTCGAGTCATCGCTCTCGTCTCCATCTGACTCGTACGGCTGCCGATCTGGTTGCCTGTCGTCCTCGTGCGGGGCACCCGCCGGGCCCGAGGCGTCACAGTGTGTGGACGGTCAGCCGTCGGCGACGACGTCACCGTCGATGATCTGAGGTTCCCCCCGCTCCCACGCCACGAACCTGTCGGTGGCATCGAGAACACTACCGGCGAGCCAGCTCACCACCA
>DATHII010000209.1:0-5623 GCA_035316885.1 Jiangellaceae bacterium
CGGTCAGCTCTCGCAGCCGATTCCGTCGCGATCCCTGCCGAAGCCGTGCGGGTCGGGCGCCCGCACAGCAATGTCGCGCGCGTCAACGTGGGCACAGTCCAGGTCCGGTGGGTATGGCGGGATGCACACACCCGGGGATGCCGGGTCACAGCCATCACCTCGCAGCTCGTCATCAGGGTCGGGTGGCTCCGCGGGCGGTTGCGGCTGAGGATTCTCCGGCGGCGGCAACGGGTCGGGCTCCTCCCACATGTGGGCTTGAGTGGATCACCGCCGCAGGCAAGCGTCAGCCCCTGGTGGGTACGCTCGAGTATCCGGCCTCCTCAGCAAACAGGGAACCGTCGTGACCGAGCGCAAGCCCGCAGGCATGCGGTTCGAGTCTTGGGTCGAGCGTTTGATCCTCGAGGCACAGGAACGAGGCGAGTTCGACCACCTTCCCGGCGCCGGCAAGCCCCTGCCCGGCCTCACCGGTCAGTACGACGAGATGTGGTGGATCAAGCAACTCGCGCAGCGTGAGCGCGTCTCGACGCTGCCTCCGATGCTGGCCATGCGCAAGGAGGCCGAGGACCTACTCGACGGCCTCGCCGACGTATCCTCCGAGGCTTCGGTACGTGACCTCGTGGAGAACTACAACGCCCGGGTCGTCGAAGCGCTCCGCCGGCCACAGGACGGCCCGCTGTTCGCCGTCCCTCGCCGCCTCGCCGTCGACGAGGTTCTCGCCGAGTGGGGCCGCCGTCGGGCAGCACGAAACACTCCGGCAGGCAGCCAGACCGTGCCTACCGATGCGGACGAAAGGGGGCGGAGCACCCGCCCTCGCCTGCGCCTGTGGCACCGCGCGCGACGCGCTGGGTCAACCCCCGATGGCTAGCCAGGAGGAGAAGGCGCGGCGGTTCCGGGCGCTGCACAACGGCGAGCCTTTCGTGATCCCTAACCCGTGGGACGCCGGCTCGGCCAGAGTGCTGGCGGCACTCGGGTTCAAGGCACTGGCCAGCACGAGCTCCGGCTTTGCTTTCACACTCGGGCGCCTGGACGGCAATGTCACCCTGGACGAGGTCGTCGACCATGCGGCGTCGCTCGACCGGGCTACGGAGTTGCCCGTCTCCGTCGACCTCGAGAACGGCTACGGACCGGACCCGGAGCAGGCCGCGCTCGCCATCAGCAGGGTCGCCGAGGCCGGTGCGGTGGGCGCCTCGATCGAGGACTACGACCCCGCGGGATACCTTTACGAGCTCCAGCACGCCGTCGAGCGGGTCGCGGCGGCCGCCGCGGCGGCGCGGAACATGGGATTCCCGTTCACGCTGACCGCTCGGGCGGAGAACCACATCCGCGGCAACCCTGACCTCGGCGACACCATTACCCGTCTGCAGGCCTTCGACGAGTCGGGCGCGGACGTGCTCTACGCGCCCGGACTACGTACGGTCGATGAGGTCCGCGCCGTCTGCGCGGCCGTCTCGAAGCCAGTGAACGTGCTCGCGCAGCCCGGACTGTCAATGCACGAGATCATCGCCGCTGGTGGCCAGCGCGTGAGCGTTGGCGGCGGCCTTGCCTGGGTTGCGGCCCACGCGCTGGCCGCCGCGGCCACCGCCATCCGGGAAACCGGCGACTTCTCCGTACTGTCGGCGAGGCCGCCACTCAACGAGTGACTCGGCGGATGGCCACGCCGACTGGCGTCACCGCAGGATGGCGGTGAGGCGGTCGAGTGCACGGTCCAGGTCGGCGGCCGTCGCGTGACCGTAGCCGAGCACGAAACCTGGCCCCGACGGGTCGGGCGTCATGCGGTAGTCGTCGAGGTCCACGACGAGCACTCCGGCACGACCGGCCTCGGCCACGACTGCCGCCGCGTCCCGGCCGACGGGAAGCGAGATGACGGCGTGCAGCCCGGCGGCCAGCCCGCGGATGCCGGTCACTCCGTCGAGACCGGCGAGCCGGCGGACCAAGCGCGCACGGCGCTCCGCGTAAATGCGACGCTGCCGGGCGACGTGCCGCCGAAGTCCGCCGTTCCCGACGTACGACGCCAGCGCACGCTGCACGACCTCCGACACCGGCATCCCGGTGGCCTCGCGGATCGCGAGAACCGCCTCGACCAGTTCCGGCGATGCCACCACGTAGGCCACTCGCAGGCCCTGGCTCATCACCTTGGACAGCGTCCCGACATAGGCGACCCGACCACCGGTGTCGAGAGATGCGAGTGCTGGCACCGGTGTGGCGCCGAAGCGGAACTCGCTGTCGTAGTCGTCTTCCACCACCAGGACGTTGCGCTGCGCGGCCCAGCGCAGCACAGCGAGCCGTCGCTCGACCGGCAGGCGACCGCCGAGCGGGTACTGGTGACTGGGCGTGAGGTAGAGCATCCGCGTGTCGGCCGGCGCCGCAGGCAGATCCTCGACGATCACGCCGTCGTCGTCGACCGCGACCGGGTGCAGACGTGCGCCGGCCAGGGTGAGGATCGCCTTGGCCGACGGGTAGCCGGGCTCCTCGACCGCAGCGGCGCGCCCGGCGACGCCGTACGCATCGGCCAGCAGGCGGATCGCATCGCCCGTCCCCGCCGTGACCACGACCTCGTCCGGTCCGCAGGCGAGCCCGCGCGCCCGCCTGACGTGCTCGGCGATCGCGACCCGGAGCTCGTGTAGCCCCGCCAGCGGTAGCTCGACGTGCGTCACCTGAGCCGACGACGCGTCCCGCCATGCCCGCCGCCATGCCGGGTCGACAAGTCCTGACGTGTCCGGGCGGCCAGGAATCAGGTCGATGAGCGGACGAGGTCGATCGACCCGCTCTTCGGCGCGGGGGTCGACCTCGGATCCGGCCGCAAGTGGCTCGAGTTGCGTGCTCTCGATGCCCGCTGCGACGTAAGTCCCTGAGCCGTGCCGGGACTCGACCCAGCCCTCTCCCTCGAGCTCGGTCAGAGCCGCGACGATCGTCGCCCTCGACACGCCCAGATGGGCTGCGAGCGCGCGCGAGGAGGGTAGCCGCTGACCCGCCGCGAACGAGCTGACCCGGATCGACTGACGCACCTGCTCAGCGACCTGCTGACGCAGGTCTGGCCGGCCGGCGTTGTCCGTCCGGTCGAGAAGGAGCGGCAGGTCGACCTCTTCCGTTGTACGAACCAAGGCATCGTCCAAGTGGTCTTGTTCAGAATGGTTGAAGTGGCCTTTAGTACAGACCACTATCGAGGCAGAGTAGCAGCCATGACGACCGAACTGCTGCCCGTCACCAAGCGAACCCGCGTCCATCGACTCCGCGAGCGCCAGGTGCGCGATCGCGCCGTCCTTTACGAGATCCTCGACGGCGGGTTGGTCGCGCACGTCGCCCTCTGCGTCGAAGGCGAGCCCATGCTGCTCCCGGTCGCGTACGCCCGCGACGGTGACCGCCTGCTCCTGCACGGCTCCACCGCAGCAGGGTTGCTGCGGGCGGTGGCCGGCGGCGCACCGATCGCCGTTGCCGTCACGCACGTCGACGGGCTCGTCTTCGCCCGCTCGATCTTCGACTCGAGCATGAACTACCGATCCGCGGTCGTGTTCGGGACCGCACGGGTGGTCGAGGGCGACGAGCGCGTCACCGCGCTTCGAGCGCTCAGCGACCACCTGATGCCAGGGCGGTGGGACGAGGTCCGGCCTCCGACGGCCCGCGAGCTCGCCGCCACCCTCGTGCTAGCCCTACCTCTCGACGAGGTGTCGGTGAAGGTCCGCACCGGTGGACCCTCCGCCGAGGAGGCCGCCGATCCGGCCATCTGGGCTGGCGTCCTGCCTCTGCGCGCGCACACCGGTGAGCCCCTACCGGCAGACGACCTCTCACCCGACGTCCCACTACCCGACTCGCTGCGCGCCGCCCGGCGACGCCACGTCCCCGCGACGACCGCCGACTGACCACCAACCGGATGAATTGAGGAGCCACCACCCATGTCCAGCAGAACTGTGAATTCGTACCTGGCTGACCTCGGCGCACGGGTCGCTTCCGACGGCATCACCGCTCACAGCGGCGACGCGCTCGTCGTTGGCGACGTGGCACTTGCGGTCGCTCCGGCCGCGGCGACCGTGCTTGCCGACCTCGGCCAGCCGGAGGTTGCCAGACTGCGTGCGTTGGCGGTCGTCTCCTCCGCCGTGCTACGGAACCCGGCTGCCACCAGATCGCTTGGTTCAGCACTCGCCCGCGTCGTGTCGGGCCTGGAACCCGCCGCCGCGGCGTGACGATCGAGCGGTCACGAGGGGTTTCCACAAGGGTCGTTCTCGCCTGTCGTGGTGTCAGACCCGGCCGGTATCGTCGTACACATGTTCGAACAGGTGATCGGTCTCGGCGACCGGCTCGCTACGCTGGTCGACGGGCTGGACCCGGACACGGTGTCCGGCCCGGCGGCCGGTGAGTTGTGGTCCGCGCTGGACCGGGTAGAGCGGCTGGCCGGCGCGGGTAAGAAGACGCTGCTGGCCCGCCGGCTGGCCGACACCCACGTTCCCGACCGGTCCGGGGTCAAGACCGCCGCCGAGGAGCTGGCCCGCCGAGCCGGGACCACGGTGGGCGCGGCACGGGACGCGGTGGACACCTCGACCCGGCTACCGGATCTGCCCCACGTCGATGCCGCGGTCCGCCGTGGTGACCTGTCCGCCGCGCAGGCCGCGGTGGTTGCCGCCGCCGCAGCGGCCGACCCGCGCGCCGAACTCCGGCTACTCGAGCTGGCCGGCTCGGCGTCGCTGCCCGAGCTGCGCGAGGAGTGCGCCCGGGTGAAGGCCGCCGCCGATCCCAATCCGGACGCTACGAACCAGCGGCTGCACCGGGGCCGGCGGCTGCGCCGGTTCACCGGCCCGGACGGCGCCTGGACCATGATCGCCACGGGCACCCCACAGGCCGGCGCCGCGATCAACACCGCGCTGGGCCCGATCATCGACCAGGTCTTCGCCGCCGCCCGCCGCGAGGGCCGCCGGGAACCCTACGAGGCCTACGCCTTCGACGCGCTGCTGGCCCTGGTGGAGCGGGCCACCGGTGTGACCGACGGGCGAGTAGGCGGCGCCGCGGTGCGCACCAGCGACGGTGGCGGCGAAGAGCGGGCCATCGACTCCGATTCCGACACTGCTGGCGGCGGCCCGACCGAGCAGGCGCCCGCCACGGCCGGGCGCCCGGGGTTCACCCCGCGGTATCTGGCGCTGCTACGGGTCGACCTCGAAGCCCTGCGCTGGGGCGCCGTGAGCGGGCAGGAACTGTGTGAGATCAGCGGGGTCGGCCCGATCCCCGTGTCCGTGGCCCGCGGGCTGCTCGGCCACGCCGTCCTGAAGCTGGTCATCACCCGCGGCGTCGATGTGGCCAACGTCACCCACCTGGGCCGTGGACCCACCGCCGCCCAACGCATCGCGCTGGCCTGGGCCAGCCCCGGCTGCACCGTCGCCGGCTGCCCCCGCACCCGGGTCGAATACGACCACCGCGAACCCTGGGCCCGCACCCGGCGCACCCGCCTGGACGAACTCGACCCGCTGTGCGAACACCACCACGACCTCAAAACCCACCACCGCTGGGCCCTCGTGGCCGGCCACGGCAAACGCGCCATGCTCCCACCCGAGGACCCCCGACACGCCCAACATCAGGCGGGCTCGACGAGATCGAACGGGACGCGACGCCGGCGTACGAGCACGGAGATGGGCGAGCC
>DATHII010000210.1:0-5711 GCA_035316885.1 Jiangellaceae bacterium
CGGCACCATCAGGCCCTCCTCGAACACGCTCGTGGCGTGCGACGGCATCGAGCCGGGCACCGTGCCGCCGATGTCGTCGTGGTGACCGAACGCCTGGACGAACGCCACGATCTCGCCGTCGTGGAAGACCGGAGCCGTCACGCACAGATCCGGCAGGTGCCCGATGCCGCCCTCCGAGAGGTAGACGTCGTTGTGGAAGAAGACATCGCCCGGCCGCATGGTCGCGATCGGGTAGTCGCGGACCACCGGGTGCACGAGAGCGGAGTATGAGCGGCCGGTCAGCTTGCGCAGGTGCCGGTCGTGGATGCCCGCGCGGTAGTCGTGCGCGTCGCGGATCATCGGCGAGCGGCTGGTCCGGCCGATCGCGGTCTCGACCTCCATCTCGACCGAGGCGAGGTAGCCCTCGACGATCTCGACGAGCACGGGGTCGGGTGCCACACCGCCGGCAGGTGTCAGGCGGTAGGGAGTCACGGCGCCTCCTGCTGCGGCCCAACGGCGTCGACCCGTGAGATGAGGACGTTGCCGGACCGGTCCACGGCGGCCGAGAACCCGGGGTGGAGCGGGATCGTCGAGCCGAACTCCTCCAGCACCGCGGGGCCGCTCACCACGTCACCAGCGCCGAGCCCGCTGCGGTCATAGATGCCGGCGTCGGTCCACTCCTCGAAGTGGACCCGCCGAGCCCCGGTCCTCGCCGATTCGGCACCCCGCCCGCCCGGGACCTCGGGGAGTGACGGCTTGCGGATGGGCCCGACGCCGGTGACCCGGACGTTGACCCATTCCACCTCCTGGCGCGCGTCGTCGCGGAAGTCGTAGCCGTAGAGACGTCGGTGCGCGTCGTGGAAGGTGCCCGCGACCGTGTTCGCCAACTCCCACGTCAGTGGGCCGTCGGGCACGTCGACGCGAACCTCGTAGGCCTGCCCGAAGTAGCGCAGGTCCGCCGTTCGCACGAACTGCCGAGCACGTGCCGCGAACCCCTCTCTCGCCAGAGCAGCGTCAGCCTCGGCGCGCAGAGCGTCGAACAGTCCGGCGAGGTGTCCGAGGTCGAGCACCGAGTGACGGCTCACTGCCGTCCGGACGTAGTCGTTTCGGACGTCGACGGTGAGCAGGCCGTACGCCGACAGGTTGCCCGGGTTGGGCGGGACGATCGCGCTGCGCAGTCCGAGCACGTCGACCAGCCGGCAGGCCAGCAGCGCACCGGAGCCACCGAAGGTCACCAGCGTGAACTCCCGCACGTCGAGGCCACGCTTCACGGTGACCTGGCGCAGAGCGTTTGCCTGGTTCCACGCTGAGATCTCCAGGATCCCGACCGCACACTGCTCCACCGGGAGTGCGAGACGGTCCGCCAACCTGCCGATGCCCTGCCGGGCCGCCGTGGCGTCCAGCGGGATCTCGCCGCCGAGCAGGTGTGACGGGATCCGGCCGAGCACGAGGTGGGCGTCGGTGATGGTCGGTTCGGTGCCACCCTGGCCGTAGCAGAGCGGGCCAGGGTCTGCGCCCGCCGAGTGCGGGCCGACCTTGAGCGTTCCCTCCGGGCCGGTCCATGCGATCGATCCGCCGCCGGCGCCGACCGTCACGACGTCGATCATCGGGATCTTGCTCGGATAGGCTCCGACGCTGCCCTCGGTCGTCAGTGCCGGGGTCCCGTCGACGACGACGGTCACGTCTGTCGACGTGCCGCCCCCGTCGAGAGTCACCACGCGATCGAAGCCGGCCCGCTGCGCGACGACGGCCGCGCCGAGCGCTCCCGCGGCGGGCCCCGAGAGCACCGTGGTGATCGGCTGGTCGACGACCTCTACCGCAGAGAGCACGCCTCCGTTCGACTTCATCACGTAGAACGGCACACCGGTCTCGGTGTACTCGGCGAGCCGGTCCGTGATCCGGGCGACGTAGCTGCGGATGTCGGGCTTGACTGCCGCGTCGACGAGCGTGGTGACGCTGCGCTCGTACTCCCGGTACTCGCGCAGCACCTGCGACGAGATCGAGACGGTGGCATCCGGGTGCTCACGCCGCAGGACCGCGAGCATGCGCTCCTCGTGTGCCGGGTTCGCGTAGGCGTGGATGAAGCAGACGCCGACCGTGGTGACACCGCGGTCGCGGAACCAGTGGGCGGCCCCGGTGGCCTCGGCCTCGTCGAATGGGCGGATCTCGCTGCCGTCCACGGCGAGCCGACCACCCACGGTGCGCACGCGATCCGCCGGGACGATCCGTGGCGGCTTCACCCAGAAGTAGCTGTTCCCGTAGCCGTCGGGCACCGACTGGCGGGCGATCTCGAGAACGTGGCCGTACCCCTCGGTGGTGATGAACCCGAGGTTCTCGACCTTGCCCTCCAACAGTTTGTTGGTCGCGACGGTCGTGCCATGGCTGACCGCGCTGACGGCATCACCGGCCAGGCCGAGTGAACGGAGTACCTTCCCGACACCGGTCAGGAATCCCTTCGCCGGATCCGCAGGTGTCGAGGGGGTCTTGGTCGTCGCCAGTTCCCCGGTCCGTTCGTCGACGGCCACGACGTCGGTGAACGTGCCACCGGTGTCGACGCCGATCCGGATCCCGCGTGTCATTCGCGCGCCTGCGCAGGCAGGTGGAACGTCGTGGCAGTGGCGGTCTCGGCGACGACCCGTCCCCGGGCGACGACCCAGCGCGGCGCCGCGTGCTCACGGATGAGGTGGTCGGCGGGCGCGCCGGTCAGGTGCGAGGCCAGGAAAGCCACCTCGAGCATGTCGTGTCGTCCGTAGGGGTAATAGGCGTCCTCGATGTCGTCTTGCCCCAGGGCGACGGGCGGGCCGGTCCGCTCGACGTGGTCCACCGGGAGCGCGAGCGGGCCGGTGTGCGGGTCGGACACGAAGGCGAGCCTCGCGCGGGTGGCCAGGCCCATCAGTCGCAGCAGCGCAGGCCGCGGGTAGAGGGCTGTGGCCCGGGCGTGGCAGGCAACACCGCGGCCCGCCAGACCGTGTCTCAGCATGGCTTCAGCGAGCATCTCGGTCGTATGCAGCGACGGGTCGCCGGCATCGTCGACGAGCATCGCCACCCGCCGGCCGGTCCGTGCGGCCAGCGCAGTTGCCCACTCGACGTGCGCGCCGGCCTCGGCCTGGGTGTGCTCGATCCACGGGATGCCGCCGACGACCTCGGCTCCGAGCCGTAGAGCCTCCTCGCACAGCTCCGCTGCTCCCGGATCCCTAAGCACGCCGTCCTGCGGGAACGCCACGACCCGGACCTCGACGACCCCGCGGAACTCGGCGCGCGCGGCGAGCACCGCATACAGGCCCTCGAGCTGAGCAGCCGTGTCGACGTCGACGAACGCATGCACGTGCAGCGTGCCGTACCGCACAGCCTCCTGCAGTGCCCGCCGGATCGAGGGCAGCAACGTCTCGCGACGGTAGTGATCAGTCTTGACCGCACGCGCGATCTCAATCGCGGTCATCGCGCCCGCCATGCCCTCGCCGGTGTACTCGCCGATCGCCCGGTCGCCCACCAACGGCAGCGGTACACCTTGTCCAGGTGCATGTGGGCGTTGACGAACGACGGGGTGACCAGCCGACCGTCGGCCTCGATCACGCTGACGTCGCCCGGTGGCCGCATGTCGGAGTGCTCGGCGACCGTCTCGATCCGACCCTGGCGGACCGCGATGTCGACCACCCGGCCGTCGAGCAGCCGTGCGGCCCGCACCACGAGGTCGGCACCCACGCAGGCAGTCAAATCGGCCGCCGCTCCCACCGCGTCGGCAACCCTTGCCGAGGGACCGTCAGGGCCTTCGTCTCTGCGGGCCGGTTGCTACCGTCGCGAGCGTGCGCGTGACCAGCATGCACCTCTATCCGGTCAAGTCGACCCGGGCTGCCGACGTCGCCTCTGCCGCGGTCGAAACCTGGGGCCTGGCCGGCGACCGGCGATGGATGGTGGTCGACGACGACGGCCTGCTGGTGACGGCACGGGAGGAACCGCGCCTCTTGGCGGTGTCGGCGCACCTACATGGCGCGGGCCAGCTCACGGTGACGGGCCCGCATGCGGCGCCGCTCACGGTCGCCGGTCCCGCCGGCGATCTCGTCCCGGTGCAGGTGTGGAACGACGCCGTACCGGCCCGGCGACCGAGCTCGGGCGCCGACGCGTGGTTCGGAAAACTGCTGGAGCGTGACGTCCGTCTGGTCTGGCTCGACGACCCGACCCTCCGCAACGTCGACCCGCGCTACGGGAAGCAGGGTGACCACGTCAGCTTCGCCGACGCCTTTCCTGTGCATCTCACGGCGACGGCATCGTTGCGACAACTGAACGACTGGGTCGCCGACGAGGCGGTGCTGCGCGGCGAACAACCGCCGGAGTCACCCTTGCCGATGCGACGCTTCCGGCCGAGCGTGGTCGTCGACACCGTGATCCCGTTCGACGAGGACCGTTGGACGCGGCTGCGGATCGGCACCGTCGCCTTCCGCGTGGTCAAGGGATGCGACCGGTGCGTTCTGACGACGATCGACCCGGACACGCTCGAGTCGGGCAAGGAACCGATCCGGACCCTCGCCCGCCATCGACGGTGGGACGGCAAGGTCTGGTTCGGCGTGAACCTGGTCCCCGATACCCGCGGGACGATCTCGGTTGGCGACGACGTCACGGTGCTCGCCTGAGGTCTCCGCGCCTTGGACGCGGATTCGGTACGACCGCCGGTCGACCTTCTGGTGGCTGTGGATGGCGTCCAGTCCTTGTCGGACTCCACCGGTAGAATCGAACACATGTTCGAATCGGTGGTCGACTCGTCTCCCGCAGCGGGTGGTCCGGTGGTGCGGGTGCCCTTCGCGGCGCTGGCTGGCCCGGGCGGGCACGAGGCGGCGTTCCACGCCGCACAGCTGGCCGCGCTGCCGCGCTTCGACGCCGTGTCCGCGGTAGGCGCGGGTACCGCTGCCGAGAGTGCGGACGAGGCGACCAACGATGTGGATGAGGCCGTCCGGGTCGAGCACGACTTGGTCGAGCAGATCGCCGCGACCGAGCGGATGAAGGCGCGCGCCGAGGCGGCCCAGATCCGCGCGATCGCCGTGTTGGCGGGTCGGCCGATGTTCGCCGGCTGCGCCGAACACGGCCACGATGATCCGGCCCATGGTGTGCGGGGTGCGGCGTCGGTGGTCTCCGCCGAGCTGCGGCTGTCCCCGGCGGCCGCACTGGCCCGGGTCGCGCTGGCGTGCGAGCTGGTGGCCGAGCTGCCGGCCACACTGGCCGAACTGTCCGCGGGGCGGATCGACGGGTACCGGGCCAGGGTGATCGCCGAACAGACCCGCCCGCTCGCCGGCGCCCCCGGCCTGCGCCGGCAGGTCGAGGCGACGATCCTGGCCACCGCGCACCGGCAGACCGCGTCGCAGCTGCGCGCCGCGGCGACCAAGGCAGTCATCGCCGCGGACCCGGCCAGCGCACAGGAGCGGCACCAGAAGGCGCGGGCCGGCCGGTTCGTGTCTCCGCCGTGCCCCGAACCCGACGGGATGGCCAGCCTGCTCCTGCGGATGCCCGCGCAGGACGCCGCCGCGTTCTGGACCGCCATCGACGCCGCCGCCCGCCGCCAACAGAACGCCGACCCAGGCGACAAGCGGACCCTGGACCAGGCACGCGCCGACATGCTCGCCGGGCTGGGCTGGTCCGCCCTGCACGCCGGGCACCTCGGCTGCTGCCACCCGGACTGCGCACACGTCAACTCCCGCCTCGGCCGCCGCCGCGGCCGGCCTGTCTGTGTGAATGTCACCGTC
>DATHII010000211.1:0-9013 GCA_035316885.1 Jiangellaceae bacterium
GCGATCTTCGGCACCACCGCCGACTCGCGCCGGTGCCAGTGCCAGCGGGCTGGTGGCCCACGTCGACGACGAGCCGGCGGGCTGGGTCGCGGTCGAGCCGCGGACGGAGTACCCCAAGCTGCGCACCTCTCGCGTCCCGTGGAGCGGTCGGGACGAGGACAAGGGCGACGACGGCATCTGGGCAGTGACCGGCGGCCCGTCTCGAGGCCGCCGGGTTCGAGGAGGTCAGCCGCCCCTCCGTCCGGCGGGTGGTCATGCGGATCGACCTCGAACAACCGAGCGACGGACGGGACCGACGTGATCACGGCGGCGCAGTTCCACGACGCCGTGACGATCGGCCGGTTTCGTCCAACCAGAAACCGGCACCTGGCGCAGTCCCACACATCATCCCGCTGATCGGCGAGCGTCCGCTGTGTCCTGTCGATCCTGCGTCGTGCAATCCGGTGGGCCGAGGCGGGCGCCCTAGGCGTTGGGCCAGCTCGTCCACGACAGCTCCAGCACGACGATCTCGGCTGACTCGTTCAGCCGCCTCGGGCACGCGACGTCGAGGCGGCAAACCACACCCAGCATCGGATACGGCCCTCGTCGTCTCAACCGGTGACCGGGGAGGAGCTGGGCGGGGTCTCCTCGGTTTCGGGGGCGCCTCGCCCGGTCGGGGTGGCCGGCTGTCGCGCTACCGCGGCCGGCGGTTTGAGGTCGAGCTGTCGGTCCAGCATGATGGCGGCGTCGACGAGTGCGAGGTGGGTGAACGCCTGGGGGAAGTTGCCGATCTGCTCGCCGGTAAGCGCGATCTCCTCCGAGTAGAGGCCGAGGTGGTTGGCGTAGGTCAGCATCTTCTCGAAGGTGATGCGCGCCTTGTCCAGCTGCCCCGCGCGGGCCAGCGAGTCGACGTAGGCGAAGGTGCACAGCGAGAAGGTGCCCTCGGAGCCACGCAGGCCGTCCGGCGAGGCTTCGGGGTCATACCGGTACACCAGGCTGTCGGTGACGAGCTCGTCGTCCATGGCGGCCAGGGTCGAGATCCACATGGGGTCGGTCGGGGTGATGAAGCCGACGGCGGACATCCGCAGCAACGAGGCGTCGAGAACATCTGTCGTGTAGTGCTGCCTGAACGCCTTGCGGGTGGGGCTCCAGCCCCGTTCCATGATCTGGTTGTAGATAGCGTCCCGTTCGGTGCGCCACCGGTCCAGGGGGGCCGGTCGTCCGCGGATGTTCGCGAGCCGGATGCCGCGGTCCAGTGCCACCCAGTTCATCAGCCGGCCGTAGGTGAAGTCCTGTCGGCCGCCCCGGGTCTCCCAGATGCCCTCCTCGGGTTGGTCCCAGTTCTCGGTGACCCAGTCCAGCAGGTCGCAGATCCTGCGCCAGCCATGGTGGCCGGCATGGAGCCCGTGCTGGTCGGCGAAGTACAGGCTGTCCATGGCCTCGCCGTAGATGTCGAGCTGCAGCTGGTCCGCGGCCCCGTTGCCGATGCGGACGGGGGCCGATCCCCGGTAGCCCTCCCAGTGTTCGAGGACCTCTTCGGTGAGGTCGCTGGACCCGTCGACGCGGTACATGATGTTGAGCGGGCCGGTGCCGCTCCTGCCGACCTGCTCGTCGACGCGGTCTCGCATCCAACGGCCCAGGGATGCCGCCTCGTCCGTGAACCCCAGGCCGAGTAGCGAGTACACGGAGAAGGAGGCGTCGCGGATCCAGGTGTAGCGGTAGTCCCAGTTCCGTTCGCCGCCCACCTGTTCGGGCAGCGCGGCGGTCGGGGCCGCGACGAGTCCGCCGCTCGGCGCATAGGTCATGAGCTTGAGCGTGATCGCCGACCGGTTCAGGGCCTCGCGCCAGCGGCCGGAGTACGTCGACTGGCCGAGCCAGGACTCCCAGAAGTCCACCGTCTCGTCGAACAGCCGCCGGGCCTCGGCCACGCGAATCCGACGCACCGGCCCGGCGGCGCCGGTCTCCAGCACCAGGCCACGCATCTGACCGGCCGTGAGGGTGACCTCGGCATGCACGTTACCGTGCGCGTCCACATGGGCCTGCGCGAGCCGCTCGTCATCCGGCTCGATGATGAGGTTGACGGTCATCGACGTACCCGCACTGCCCTGGAAGACCAACCCGTCCTCCGTCAGGTGCGTGTCGTGGGACTCCCGTCCGTAGTCGAACCGGGGCGCGATGTCGATCGCGAACGTCATCTGGCCCCGGACGCACCGGACCATGCGGACGAGCCGGTGCCTGCTCGACGTGACCGTGCCGGTGACGGGCATGAAGTCGACGACCTCCCCGACGCCCGCCTCGGTCATGAACCGGGTGATCAGAACCGCGGTGTCCGGGAAGTACAGCTGCTTGCCGGTGAAGACGTCCACCGTGGGACGTACCCGGAAGTGTCCGCCACGGCCATGGTCGAGGAGTGCTCCGAAGATGCTCGGGGAGTCGAATCGAGGTGCGCAGAACCAGTCGATGGATCCATCGGTGGCGACGAGCGCCGCGGTCTGGAGGTCACCGATGAGTCCGTGGTCGGCGATGAGCGGGTAGTCAGACATCAGGTCGGTTCCCTCTTCGGATTGAACGGTCACCCTGTCCTGTCCACGCTTCCACGGGCACGTTAGGCAGGCATCACCCCCTCAGGATGAGGTTCCGACCTGTGTGGAACGTAGGCGGCGGGAGGTGCCCAAGCGTCTATGTCCGCTGGGGCAACCGGCACGGGACCCGGCGTGTCCGTCGGTAGCGCGGCCCGTCACAACCCCGCACTTGGTCGCGCCCGCAGGGTGGTCGTCTGTCTGCCGCTTCGGTGCTGATCTCGTCCATCCCCGGGTCTAGCGGTCCCGCTAGGTCTGTTCTGCCGCTACTCTGTGGCCGCGAGTCGCGGTGCACTACAGCGACGTGCGCTCCATGCTGGAGACACCTCTGGACGGAACAGTTGACCGCACCCTGGCAGGCGCGCTCGTCCAGGCTGGTCGGCCGAGGCGGTGAGTTCGACCGCCTACGCCGGCTGCTGGAGGGCATGGAGAGGACTACCACGGGGCGGATGGTGCTCGTCCACGGCGAGGCCGGGGTGGGCAAGTCGCGGCTGGTTCGGGAGGCCACCGCGGTGGCCCGGCGAGCCGGCGTCAGCGTGTTCTCCGGCCGGGCGGTGCCGTCCGGCGAGGCGTTCCGCCCGCTCGCCGAGGCGCTCAGCGCCGCGTTGCGGGGCCGTCCGCTGCCTCGGGAGAACGGCCTGCGACCGTACCTGCCTGCGCTGTCCGCGCTGCTCCCGGATGCCGGCATCGAGGGCCGGTCCGACCCGCGCGGCCGGGTCATCCTGGGCGAGGCGACCCTGCGGCTGGTGACCGCGCTGGCCAGCTCATGCGGCTCCATGCTGGTGCTGGAGGATCTGCACTGGGCTGACCCGGACACCCTCGACGTGCTGAGCTACCTGGCCGATGCGGCGAGCACCTCGCCGGTGGTGCTGGTAGCGACTGCCCGAGACGAGCCGGACCCGCCGCAGCGGCTGGTCGACCTTGCGCATGCCTGCCAGGCCGAAGTCATCCCGCTTGACCGGCTCGGCCCGCAGGACGTGCGCGGGGTGGTGGAGTCGTGCCTGTCGGCGGCCCCACCGGAGGAGCTGGTGGGGTTCGTCATCGAGCATGCCGACGGGTTGCCGTTCCTGGTCGAGGAGCTGCTCACCGGGCTGGTCGCAGTCGGCGCGCTGGCCCCGGACGGGACCCTGACCGGCCCGCTGACCACGAACGTGCCGCGCACGTTCGCCGCCACTGTGCGCAGCCGGCTGGCCGGCCTGGAGCCGAGCGCGCGCTCGGTGGTAGAGACCGCCGCGGTGCTCGGCCGCCGGTTCGACTGGCGGATGATCCTGGAGATCACCGGACTGGCCGAGCAGGTGGTGCTGGCCGGCCTGCGGTCCGCGGTGGCCACCGGCCTGGTCGTGGTGGACGCCACCGACACCGACACGTTCCGGTTCCGGCACGCGCTGACGTGCGACGCGGTGCGCACTAACCTGCTGCCGCCGGAGCACCGGGCGTTGGCTCGGGCCGCCGCCGCGGTCGTCGAGCGGCGCGAGCCGATGGCCTACGACCTGGCCGCCGGGCTGTGGATGGCGGCAGGGGAGGACGCCCGCGCCGCTGAGCTGTACCTCTCCGCCGGAAAGCAGTCCCGCCGCCGCGGCGCGCTGCACACAGCGGACGCCCAGCTGACCCGCGGAGCGACCCTGGCCGTGGACAAGCCGGCGCTGCGCCGGAAGGCGGAGGCTGTGCTGGTCGAGGTGTTGGCCGATGTCGGTGACACCGACCGGGCACTGGCGCTGGGCGAGGACATGCTGGCACGCGGGGAGACCTGGGTCCGACTGACGCTGGCCGAAGTGGCGGCCGAAGCCGGTCGGTGGGACGTCGCCGCCTCCGGGCTGACCGCGCTGCCGGACACCGACGACCCGCGGGCCAGAGTGTTGGCCGCTCGGTTGGCGCACGAACGCGGTAAGCCGGAGGACGCACAGAGCATCGCCAAGCTGGCGCTCACCGGGGCCGAGGAACGCAACCAGTGGTCGGTGGCCTGCCAGGCGCTGGAGGTGCTGGGCCGTGCCGCGCGGGTGACCGACCTGGGGGCGGCCCGGGACGCGTTCGTGGCCGCCGAGGGGTTGGCCATCGACCACGACCTGCCGCTGGAACGCGTTTCCGCGCTGCACGAGCTCGGCACCGTGGACCTGCTGCTGGACGGCTCCACGATCCGGCTGGAGCGGGCCCGAGCGCTCGCCCTGGACGCCGGCGCGCTGGGCCTGGCGGCCACGGTCGACGTGCAGATCGCGGCCAGCCTGCTGCACGGGGACGCGGACGCCGCGCTGGTGCACGCCGAGCGCAGCGCTGAGCACGCTCGCCGGCTGCGGATGGACCAGCTGCGGGCCACCGCGCTGTTCTTTCAGGCCGCCGCGCACGCGCACCGCCGCAACACGCTGGCGATGGAGCGCTGCGTGGCCGACGCCCAGCGGCTCGCCCCGGACGACCTGGACGTCAATGCCGGTATCTGGGGCGCGGTGTACGCGCACGTCGCGCTGCTCGACGACGACCGGGCCCGGCTGGCCGAATGCCTGGACCGGGCCATTGAGTTCATGCGTAGCAGTCCGACCACGGCGCCGGCGCCTACCTACGGGTTGTGGGCGCTGGTGCGCACCCTGGACGACCGGGAGGGGGGACAGGCCCGAGCTGAGGCCCGCCCGTCCGGGGTGAACTGGGAGAACCGCGCGCTGCTCGGCTACGCCGACGCGGTCGACACCGGCCGCCGAGGTCGGTCGGCCGAGGCCGAGCAGTTGCTCGCCGCCGCCGATGCCGCGATGGGCTCCCGGCTTTGGTGGCAGCACCGGATCCGGCTGCTGGTCGCCGGCGACGCGCTCGCCGGAAGCTGGGGAGACCCGATCGGCTGGGCCCGGGAGGCGCTGGCGGTGTTCGTCGGGCGCGGGGATGACCGGCTGGCCACTCGTTGCCGGGAGGTGCTGCGCCTGGCCGGCGCCCCGGTGCCGCGGCTTGGCCGGGGCGACGCCGTGGTGCCGGCCCGGCTTCGCGGTTGCGGGGTGACCAGCCGGGAGATGGACGTCCTGCAGTTGGTCGCGGAGGGGCTGACCAATGGGGCGATCGCCGAGCGGCTGGTGCTCTCACCCCGCACGGTCGAGACGCACGTTGCCAACCTGGTCGCAAAGACGAAGGTCACCGGACGCATCGGCCTGACCCGGCTGGTTAAGTCCGGGACCGCGGCCGACTAACTCAGGGTGCCACTCCCTAGCCGCCGGCGCGGCCAATACGCGAAACTTCGCGCAGGATGACGCCCGTAGGCTACGACGCCCGCCGTCAGGACAACAGGAGCAACGGGGTTCAGCTCGGTTGGGCCCTGTCGGTCAGCGGGTCTGCCCTCGGATTGCGGGGGCGAGGGCAGCCCCGGACGGGCGTCGTCCTTCCGCGTAGCCCGTTGCCCGGCTGTGTCCCGGGCCTGTGCCGAAGGAGCCGATGATGCGTCTCAGGCGGCGTATTGGTGTACTTGCTGCCGTGGTCCTCACGGTTGGGTTGGTCGTCCCGGCCGGCCAGCAGTCGGCGCACGCTGATGATCCGATCTTCATCCCCTGGTCCTCGCAGCTACCGGGGCTGACCGACGAGTACAACCCGAGCAGCGCCAACGATTGTGTGGCCGGCCGGATGAACTGCGTCCGCGCGGTGATCCGGGAGATGGAGCGCCGGTTCGAGCCGCTTGGGCGGTCCTGCGACCACAACGCGATGTTCGCGCTGGCCTACCTGCGCACCACCCAAACCTACCTGTGGGCCGCGCAGCAACCCGGCTTCTTCCAGGACACGCCGTGGGTTAACCACGAGGACGCGGTGTTCGCCAAGTACTACTTCAATGCGTACGACAACTGGCTGGCCGGGAACCGGTCCCAGGTGCCGCAGGCCTGGCTGATTGCGTTTGACTCCGCCAAGGAACGGCGGACCACCGGCTCCGGTGACCTTTTGCTTGGCATGAGCGCGCATATCAACCGCGATCTGCCGTTCACTCTTGCCGCGATCGGCATGGTGACTCCGGAGGGTCATAGCCGCAAGGCCGACCACGACAAGGTGGACGAGTTCCTCAACATCGTGATCGAGCCCATGCTGGCCGAGCTGGCCGCGCGGTTCGACCGGGACATAGCCAACATCAAGACTCCCTTCGGGGTCGGCAACGCCGGAGTGTTCCAGCTCGTCGCGGCGTGGCGGGAGAAGGCCTGGCGCAACGCCGAACTGCTGGTCAGCGCGCCGACTCCGCAGCTACGAGCGGCGGTGGCGCAGCAGATCGAGGTCACCGCGGCCGCCGAGGCGACCACGCTCATGGCCGGTAACAGCTACCTGCCCCCACTAACAACGACCGTGCCGCGGGACGCCTTCTGCGCGAGCCACAACGCCAACCCGCCGCCAGCGCCATACGCGTTCGGCATGCCCAGCGCCTATTGATCCGCCCGACTGCTAGCACCGGCCTCGTCCTCCTCGCTCGCCCTCGCGTCGAGCCCGCGCCGGAGCTGGCGCTGCCACATCGGGATTGTCCCCCTGCCTGCCGGGTGCCATTTGGGGGATCCGGCGCGCCGGGTTGGCTGGATCCCGTCTCGGTAGGCGCTGCTGACGATGTCGCGGCGGCGGAAGCCGACTATTACTCGGCCGTCCGCCGCAGCAGCCCGAACAGCGCCGCCGCGATCCCGGCCAGCACCCAGACCGCCGGTAACTGCAGCACCGCCCCGGCTAGCACCCGGCCGATCTGGTGGCCCAGACTATCGGCGCCGCCGCCCGCGGGCCAGCTTGGAGGTCAGGCCGGGCCAGCCTGGTTAGAGTCCGGGACCGCGGCCGACTAACTCAGGGTGTCGCTCCCTAGCCGACGCCGCGGCCAGTACGCGAAACTTCGCGCAGGACGACTCCCGCCCAGGCCGCGGCGTCGGACGGCCGGTAGGACAACGGGGGCAGCGGGGGCACCGGGGTTCGGCCGGGCCTTCTGTCGGCACGTCTGCCCTCGGATGGCAGGGGGGTCCGAGGGGCAGACCTGGACGGGCGTCATCCTTCGGCGTTGCCTCACGGGCGGCCGTAGTCGGCGGCCGGCAGGCAGACCCGGCCAGTCGGAGCCGAGCAGAAGCCGGTCCGGCCCCGAACAGGGTGACCGGCTGCTGCCCGTACGGCGTGATCTGCTCGACCGTCCACGACCGGTGGTTGGCCCGCATGCGTCAACGGACCGTCATGAATTCCAGATCCCCGGAGGCAGAATTGTGCCCGATCGCGGAAGCCGACTCGAGGCGTCATCGAGCCCAGCCCGATGTCATCGGCAGACAAAGTCACGAAGTCTTCCCATCGCACGGGGGCAGGGTTCCACATCCTCAAGCGACCAGGCGAAAGGTCTGATCGCCGTCGAGCGCCCGGAGTCTGCGCACGCGCTCGGCGATTGGCGGGTGCGTCGAGAACAACGTCGCCACGCCCTGCCTCGACAGCGGGTTGACGACGTAGAGGGACGCCGTCGCCGGGTTGACGTTTAGCGGGAGCGCCTGCGCGCCGCGCTCGAGCGCTTCGAGCGCATCCGCGAGCGGCGTCGCGCGGCCGAGGAGCTCGGCTCGGTCGCATCGGCGAGGTGCTCACGCTGCCGCGAGACGGCCAGCTGCAGCAGCGACGTGGCGAGCGGCGCCAAGATGATGGTCCCGATCAGTCCGCTACGCGACGTGGCTGGCTCCGGTCCCGTCGGTCGCGGACGCCTGCGGCGCTCCGGTCCTCCGCGACCAGGGACCGGATCGGCCGGCTGGGCACGGCAAGGCCGATCCTCGCCCTGGTGCACCGCGAGCTTGGGAAGCACTGTTCGGCAGCCTGGCATCCAGCGAACCGCCGCATGGGCCGGAAGCCTGCGGAGGATCGGCGGTCAGGGTGGCACGGCATGGTGTATGGCCGGCTACCCCAGCAGGCTGTTGATGGTGATGACTATGAAGAACACCAGCACGACCTCGCTGACCACCCACGAGTTGGTGTTCATCCAGTCGCGTGCCTTGGGAAGGAAGGCCCGCCCCCGCTTGCCGAACGCGAGCACGATGAGCACCGGCAGCGCCAGGAACAGCAGCGTGAGCCCCAGGAAGGGAAGCACGTGCCACCAGGGATCGCCGTGGCTCGCCAGGAATGTACCGACGGCGACCGAGGTGAGGATGTCGGTTGGAAACACCCCCAAGAGGAGGAACCCGAGCCGGAACGAGAGCCCCGGGCTGGCAGTCTGCAGCCTGCCCATCCACTTGGGCGGCTCCGCGGTCTTCCTGGTCAGGAAGACGTGCACCACGGCGGCCACCAGCAGCACCAGGACGATGATGTCAAGAGTGTCGTTGGAGCCACCCTCGCG
This sequence comes from Jiangellaceae bacterium, assembly GCA_035316885.1. GTDB lineage: Bacteria > Actinomycetota > Actinomycetes > Jiangellales > Jiangellaceae > DASRTE01. Next base: position 8,833 of record DATHII010000211.1, read on the forward strand.
GGGGACGCCGCTGCTGAGCAGGTAGGCGGTCGAGACGATGAGGGTGATGGACAGGGCGGCGCCGGCGAGGTAGGCGGCGGTGTTGCGCAACCAGTTCTTGCTGGTGGCCAGGAAGATGGCGCTGAGGATCTGCGGGCCGGCGACCATCACGAACGCCATCGGGAGGATTTTCAGCTGGTCC
>DATHII010000212.1:0-31429 GCA_035316885.1 Jiangellaceae bacterium
GGCCGACACCTCCAGCCCGGCCTCACCAGCCAGCACCCGGAACTCGTCCACGGTGCGCTCCTTGCCGCCCACCAGGACCATCATCAGCAGGTCGTCCGCCCCGGGGTCCGGTGACACCCCGCCGATGACCACGACCCGGCCCGCCGGCCGAGCCGCCTCCGCGCAGCGGCTCAAGATCGCCGCTGCCTCGCGGTCGGGCCAGTCGCTGAGCACGGACTTCAACAGGTAGAGGTCCGCCCCTGCCGGCAGCCGGTCGAAGAAGCTCTGCCCGATGATCGTGGCCCGCTCAGCGACGCCGGCGGCCCGGAAGGTCTCGCCGGACCGGGCAACCGTCCTGGGCAGGTCGACCAGGGTGCCATGAGCCTCCGGCCGGCCACGAAGGATCTCCGCGAGCAGCGCGCCAGTGCCGCCACCGACGTCGACCACTGTTCGAACCGACTCCCAGCCTCCCGAGAGGAGAACCTCCGGGTCGGGAGTTCCGTGTCCAAGGGTCCGATCAGCGCGTCGAAGCTCGCCGCGATGTCTGGGTGGGCGTCCAGATCCGCCCAGAACGGCCGGCCGAAGACCTCGTCGTAGCCGGTCTTGCCGGTACGTACGGCCCTAAGCGGGCTCCCCCACGCATAAGCCATCCGGCCGCCGAAGCCATCGAGGTCGAGGCCCAGGTGTTGCGGCGGGTCGAGCAGCCCCTGGGCGGCTTCGTTCAGCGCGAACCGGCCGGGCGCAGGCTGCTCGAACAACCCTTTGCCCACCAGATGTCGCAGCACCCTGTGCAAGGAGTCCCGGTCGCAGCCTGCCGCCGCAGCAAGGTTGTCGATGTCGGTGGTGCCGGCCGCGATGTGGTCGGCGATCCGCAGCGTCGCCGCCACGTGAACGCACCAAGGCGTGCAGAGGTCGCTCAATGCCGTGAGGTCGGCACTGTCCTGCTCAGTCATGACGCTGCCACGGCCCTCGTTGCGCTCGCACCGGTCATGCTGCCGCCTCCAGGGTCAGAAGCGTGCGCTTGGCGTCCGGTCCGCCGACGTACCCACCGAAGGATCCGTCGGACCGGACCACTCGGTGGCACGGAACGACGACCGGCAACGGGTTGGTCGCGCACGCGGTTCCGACTGCCCGGACGGCGTTGGGGTGGCCCGTCGCCGCCGCCACCTGCGCGTAGCTTTCGGTGTGTCCGTAGGCGATCTCCGGCAGGTGCGCGAGCACACCGAGCCGGAATCCCCTGGCCAGGCGGAAGTCCAGCGGGAGGTCGAACGCCGTGCGCCTACCGCCGAAGTACTCCTCGATCTCGCGGGCAACGCCGTCCAGCCTGCCCGGCGCGCTGAGAACGCGCGGGCTCACCTTCACGGCCAGCGCCTGTAGCGCCTTGTCATGGTCCTCCCGCTCGTATGCAACCCGGACCAGACCCTGGTCGGTCGCAGCTAGCAGCAGCGTGCCGACCGGGGTGTCGATCGTGCGGTAGGCGACGTCGAGGACGCCCTCGGCCTCCGCGGCCGCCACGAGTCGGTCGTGGAGACGCTGCTGCGCCTCCTCGTCGACGGCCGGCAGTGTGGCGAACAGGTCGCCGGCCTTCGGCTCGGACGTTGCGTTCATCGGCTCTCTCCCTGATCTGTCGTCGTGCTCGCGTACGTTCTCCGGAGGGTTGCGATGCCGTCCGCGGCGGCTCGCCTCGCCGCGGCCTCGCTGCCACCGACGATCCCGGCGACCTCCCGGTGCGTGAACCCGGCGAGGTAGTGGTAGGCGACGGTGTGACGCTGCTTGGCCGGCAACGCCTTCAGCGCCGACCAAAGGTCCCCGTTCCAGGTGCCGGGGTCGCCCCTGCTCGCCGGCCGGTCGGGAACCTCGTCCACGGGAACCGCCCGCCTTGCCTCAGCTCTCCTGACGTCGATGGCCTTGCGATGCGCGATCGTGACGAGCCACGCCTCGACGTTGGCGTCCGGGTCAAGGTCCGGATAAGCCTTGAGAGCAGCGAGAAACGTCTCCGACCAGGCGTCTTCGGCGTCCACCGGCCCGAGGACGGCGCGGCACACGCGCAGCACGGTCGGGCCGTGCTCGGCAACAACCTGTTCGAAGGGCTTCACACTGTGCAGACGCTCCAACCGACAAGAATGTGAGGTGACCCATTCTCAGCAAACACGATCAAGCACCAATCGGCCCGACGGCCTCACCATGAGATCATGAACCCGCGCACCGATACGTTTGCCGCCTTCGTCGAGGTGCTCTCACGTGCCCTTGACGACCACGCGGCGACCGGTGAAGACCTCGCCGAGCGGGTTCACTTGTCGCGATTCCATTTCGACCGGGTGATCGCGGCCACTGCAGGTGAGCCGCCGACGGCGATCCGGCGACGCGTTCTACTCGAACGGGCCGCGTACCGGCTCTTGAGCAGGACGACTTCGGTCTTGGATGTCGTAGTCGAGGCAGGGTATTCCTCACACGAGGCTTTCACCCGTGCCTTCACCAAGGCGTACGGAACCGCTCCCTCACAGTGGCGGCGCCACCCTACCCATCTCCACATCGCGGCGCCGAGCGACGTCCATTTCCACCCGCCCGGCAGCCTGCGGCTGCCCGCAGAAGAAAAGGTGGCCTCCATGGATCTGTTGGTGCGAATGGTCGAGCACCACGTCTGGATCGTCAGGGAGATGTTGACGCGCGCCACGAGACTGCGAGACGAGCAGCTCGACGCCCCGATTGAGATCTCCGTGGAGGGCATCGACGACGACCCCACACTGCGCTCCCTGTTGTCCCGGCTGGTAGGCCAGATGGACATGTGGAACTCGGCGATCGCCGGCTGCGACTACGACTTCGCCGTCGAGCGCGGCGAGAGCGTCCAGCACATGCAGGCACGCCTGGCCGACGTCGGGCCGACGTTCGTCTCCCAGGTCCGCGATGTCTGCGAGCAGGGCCGGCTCGGGGAGACGTTCATCGACGCGCTGTGCGAGCCCGTCGAGGTGTACACATACGGCGGCATGATCGCGCACGTCCTGACATTCGCCGCACATCGTCGGACCCTGGTCGTCGGTGCGCTCCACGACGTTGGGATCACCGACCTCGGTGCCGGCGACCCGATGCGCTGGGTCGCCGCCGAGCCCGCCTGAGAACCGACGTTGTCAGAGTCGCCGGTACATGATGTGCAGCCCGACGTACCCGTCGACGGGGTGGTGGAAGGCCTCGGGCACGGTCGCCAGCACTTCGAAGCCGAGCGAACACCACAGCGCTACCGCCCTCGTGTTCGTCTCGACGACCGCGTTGAACTGCATCGCGCGGTAGCCGTCGGCCTGCGCCTGGTCGAGGACGTGCTCGCCGAGCGCCCGCCCGACGCCGCCCCCGTGAAAGTCGGGGTCGACCATGAAGCTGGCGGTGGCGACGTGAGCTGCGGGCCCGCCATGGTTTGGACCGGACACCGCTGTGCCGACGACGGTGTCGTCGTCATCCACGGCGACGACCGTGCGGCCCGGCGGCTCGGGGAACCACCATCCACGGGCCGTCGCCTCGGCGACGTTGCGGTCCCACGAGAACGTCTCGCCATCGGCCGCGATGCGGCGCATGAACGGCCAGATGGCCGACCAGTCATCAGGTGTCGCGTCTCGGATCCGCACGAGGCAAGCTTGCCGTCACCGGTCGCGGGCGGCCAGCCGCAGTGACTGCCACGAGCCGTCGGCGTGCCAGCCGCCGTCGACCGAGAGTGTGGCTCCGTTGACGAACCCGCTGCGCGTGGGGTCGGCGAGGAACGCGACCGCCTGGGCGATGTCCTCGGGCGCGGCGAAACGGCCCATCGGCACGTGGTCGGTGATGTCGGCGTCCCCGTACGCGCCGCCGGCCTGCGAGGCGTCGTCCATCTCGGTCTTGACCCAGCCCGGACAGACCGCGTTGACCCGTACGCCGCGACCGCCCCACTCGGCGGCGAGCGTGCGGGTCAACCCGATCAGGCCGTGCTTGCTGGCGTTGTACGCGGCCCTGTCGGCGACGCCACGTAGGCCCGCCACCGAGGCGATGTTGACGATCGCGCCCTCTCCGCCGGCCAGCATGCGGCGCCCGAACTCGCGGCAGAGCAGGAACGGGCCGGTCAGGTTGACGTCGACGACCCGCCGCCACTCCTCCAGCGTCGTGTCCTCCAGCGGCGTGATGAACGCGATCCCGGCGTTGTTGACCAGCACATCGACGCGACCGAAGCGCTCGATCACTGCCTCACCGAAGGCCGTCACGTCGGCCTCCGCACTGACGTCACCTGCCCAGGTCAGAGCGTTCGGGCCGCCCGTCACCGGACGACGGTCGAGAAGCGCCAGAACGTACCCCTCGGCCGCGAGTGTCTCGGCGACCCGCCGGCCGATCCCCTGCGCTGCCCCGGTCACGACCGCCACGCGTGCATCAGTCACGGCCGCGAGACTAGCGGCGGTTCACGCTGGCGACCGGAGCTGCCTACTCCGGCGGGCCGATGGCGAGCATCTCACCCTCGAACGGCGGAGCATCCTTATCCCTGTGTCACGTGTCGGGCATGACGTCGAGGTGGCCTTCGAGGTCGTCCAGTCGCGACTCCCACACGCGGCGGTACGGTTCGAGCCAGTCGTCGACGGCGCGCAGCGGTTCGACGCGCACCCGGTAGAGGCGCCGCTGCGCCTGCGAGCGGACCTCGACCAGGCCGGCATCTACTCGCCCGACGGCTGTCAGTTGGCGGGCGGAATGATCGGTACCCACTCGCGGATGCCCACCCAGCTCACCACGTCGGTGGCCGTGTACGGGTCGGCGTCGAGCACATCGGCGAGCTCGTCGCGGCTCCCCACCCGGTAGACCAGTAGGGCGCCCGTGTCGTCGGCGAACGGCCCGGCCGTGACCAGCCGGCCCTCGGCGTGCAGCCGCTGCAGATAGTCACGGTGGGACGGCCGGACCTCCAGCCGTCGGTCGTTGTCCTTGTCGAAGGCGAGCTCCACCACGTAGGTCGGCACCGATGACCCCTTCCTCGATGGCTACCTGACGCGGTCACGCTATCCTCCGGTGCCGTGCCGGTGCGTTCGGCCGTGGCGGCGCGTCAGCGCCCGCCAAGGAAGGTGGTCAGGCGCGCGGCGACGGCCTCCGGTTGCTCGACCGGTATCAGGTGACCGGCGTCCGGGAACGCGACGAACTCCGCCCCCGCGATGCCGGACGCGAGGTGGTGCGCGATCGTCACGAAGTCCGACACGTCGCGGTCACCGACGCCGACGAGTGTTGGGACCCCGATGTCGCCGAGGCGATCGGCCCCTGCCGGGTGATCGTCGTCGAGTTCCAGATCGTCGACAGTGGTCTGGTTGGTCAGCGCGGTTCGCATCGACGGCTCCATGACGGCCGCGATCGCGCGCAGCGGCGTCGACCACTCCCGCACCGGGCCGCGCACCCACATGTCCAGGTTGAGCCGAACGGCGGCGTCGAGGTTACCGGCCTCGAGCGCCTCCTCCTCGGCGTCGCCGTACGCGCGCACGTCGGCGGACCAATCCCAGCCGGCGATCGGTGCCGCGAGCATCGCCAGCGCCGTCACCCGGCCGGGCAGTGCCGCGGCCAGGTCCAGCGCCAGCTTGCCGCCGAACGAGTTGCCCGCGAACGCCGCCGCCTCGACATCGAGGTACTCGAGGACGGCGACCAGGTCATCGAGGTGACGGAACCCCGAAGCGGGTGGTGGCGACGCGCCGAAGCCGCGCAGGTCATAGCGGATCACCGTGTGCGAAGGTGCCAGTGCGGCGGCGACGCCGTCCCACGAGTGATGGTCGGTGACGCCGGAGTGCAGCAGCACGACCGGCGGTCCGGCGCCGTCGACCCGTGCGGCGAGTCCGGAGTCGGTGAGAGCGATCACATGTCCTCGCAGTGAGTTGGCCCGGTCGGCGGGCAAGAAGCCGGTGGCGCGCGGCAGGATAGTGGCGTGGCCATAGCAGCGGCGAACGGTTTCTCCGCCGACGTGCGCCCGTTCCGGCGCAGCGACCGGCAGCAGTTGACCGCGCTGGTCAATGCCCATGTCGCCGCCGTCGTACCAGGCGTGTCGCTCTCGGTGACCGCCGTGATGAGCCATCTCGAGCGCGATCCGGGAGAGTACGTCGTCGACCCGTGGGTCGACGAGCGCGTCACGCTGGTGGCCGAGCAGCGCCAGCGGATCGTGGCCGCCGCCCACCTGCTGCGATACGCCTCCGACGAGCGGGTCGGCGAGTCCTACCGCGACACCGGCGAAATCCGGTGGCTGCTGTGCTGGCCGCCGATGCCCCGCTGGCCGGACTCCAGCGAGGCCGGCGACCTGCTCGCCACCGCCTGCCTGGGCCAACTCGACCGCTGGAAGGTTCGCCGCCGGTACGCGGACGGCACCCTGCCCGTTCCCGCGGTGTACGGCGTCCCGGAGCAGTGGCCGCACGTCCGCGACATCTACGAGCGGGCCGGCTTCCGGCACGAAGGCCGCTCCGAGGTCGTGCTCGTCGCCCTCGTCGCCGACCTGCCGCGACGGCCGCCGCCCCTGCCGGGGCTGATGGTCCGCCGCACGCTCGGCGTGAACGGCACCCGGATCTGGGCCCTGATCGAGGACGAGGTGGTGGGCTTCGTCGAAGTGGGCACCAATCTCGGTGAAGCCAACCGGGCGGCCGGTGTCTCGGCATGGGCCGACATCGGGAACCTGCAGGTCGGTGAGCCCTACCGCCGCGTGGGGATCGGTACCTGGCTCATGGGCGAAGCCGCCGACTGGCTGCGCCTCGCCGGCGTCGAGCGCCTGCTCGACTACGCCGATGCGGAGGACCACGAGGCGGTCGCGTTCCTCCGCAGCAACGGCTTCTACGAGCTCACGCGGACCATCCGCGGTCTGGTCATCCCGTAGGTTCCTCCGCCAGAGCGCCCGCCGCTGTCACTGCGCCGGCGACCTCGGGCACGGGTCGCGGGATCAGCACTGCCGCTGCCACCGCACCGAGCAACGCGATACCGGCGCCGATCAGCAGGCCGGTCCGGTAGCCCTCGGTCTGCGCTAGCCCGAGGGCCTGCTCCCCGGCCGCCAGGACGCCGTCGATACGCGTGGTTGCCACGGCGACCAGCGCACCCAGCCCGAGCGCGCCTCCCACCTGCTGGGCGGTGTTGATCAGCCCGGAGGCGAGACCGGCCTCGTGCTCGGCGGCGCCGTTCGTCGCAGCGATCATCGTCGACATGAACGCCATGGGTGCGCCGACGGCGATCACCAGCAGCGGCCCGAGCAGGTCGGTGACGAACGACCCGTCAGGAGAGAGGCGCGACATCCACAACATGCCCACGGCGACGGTCACCAGGCCCCCGATCGCCATCGGGCGCAGGCCCACGCGTGCGACGATCGGGCCGATCGAGGCAGCGATGGGGATGACCGTGAGGGCGAACGGCAACTGGGCCAGACCGGACTCGATCGGCGAGTAGGCGAGCACCTGCTGGGTGTAGAGCGTGACGAAGAAGAACATCGGGAACAACGACATCGTCGTGAGCACTGCCGTCACGTTCGCGCCGCGCAGCATCGGTCGCGCGAAGATGCGCAGCGGCACCAGCGGTTGGGGGGTCCGTGCCTCGATCAGGACGAATGCGATCAGCAGCGCCATGCCCAGGGCACCGAGCCCCGCCGTCTGCGCCGAGAGCCACCCGGCCTCGTTGCCGTTGACAAGGACGTAGACGACCAACCCCAGCCCGGCCGTGACCGAGACGGCACCAGCAACATCGAAATTGCGAGCGCCGTCGGTGTGTCCGCGCGGGAGCAGGCGGAAGGCGAGTACAACCGCGGCCACGCCGATCGGGACGTTGACATAGAACACCGACGCCCAGCCGAACCAGTCGGTGAGGATGCCGCCGAGGACGAGGCCGAAGGCCGCTCCGGACCCGGCGAGGGCTCCCCAGATGCCTATCGCCCGGTTCCGCTCGGGGCCGTCGCCGAACAGGACCATGACCAGCGAGAGGGCCGCCGGTGACACCAACGCGGCGGCGAAGCCCTGGACCGCACGGGCTGCGACGAGCGTCAGACCGGAATCGGCGAGCCCCGCGACCAGCGAGGCGGCGGTGAAGAGCACCAGACCGGCGACGAACATGCGCCTCCGGCCGAACAGGTCCGCGAGCCGGCCGCCGAGAAGCAAGAAGCCTCCGAACAGCAGCGTGTACGCGTTGGCGATCCAGGACAAGCCGCCCTGGTCGAGACCGAGGTCGGTGGCGATCGACGGCAACGCGACGCCGACGATCGCGGCGTCGAGGATGAGGACGAACTGCGTGGAGGCGAGCAGCGCCAGAGCGAACCAGCGCGACCGGTCGGCCGGATCCGCCGCAGGTGCGCGCGCCTCGCTCATTGCCTGGACAGTCACGTGACTCTCCCAAGAAGTGGAAGTGGACTTTCGATTCCGGTTACTCGAGTACAGTACCGGAACCTGGCTTCCGTTTGTCAAGGAACTGACGTAGAATTCTCGGGACATGCCTCCCACGACCACTGCAGAGCGGCACCTCCGCGCGGATGCCCGCCGCAACCGGGACAAGATCCTCGTGGCGGCGGAGGCCGCGTTCCGCGCCCAGGGCCTGGCCGTCCAGATGGAGGACATCGCCCGCCGGGCGGATGTCGGCGTGGGGACGCTCTACCGCCACTTCCCCACCAAGGAAGCCCTGGTCGTCGAGCTCAGCACCCGGCGGTTCGGCACCTGCATCGCGCAGGCGGAGAAGGCGCTCGAGTCCTCAGACGGTTGGGCCGCGATCGAGAGTTTCGTCAACACCAACGCCGAGCAGATGTCTAGAGACGTCGGCCTACGCGACACCTTCACAGCGGCCGGTAAGGACGACGAGCGGTGTCGCGGCGAGCGGCGTCAGCTCGAGCGTCGCCTGGCCGACCTGCTCGACCGCGCCCGGGACGAGGGCGGCCTGCGGCCCGACGTCACTGCGCAGGACGTGCAGGCACTGATGTGCGGCCTGTCCGGCGCGATCGCCAGTGGCGGCGACTGGCGCAGGCTCGCGCGGATCATCCTCGCGGGCCTGCGCTCGCCATCCTGACGCCGGCGGACACCGGCAGCCGCCACGCTAGGTCCGCATCGCGAGGGCCGGCTCAGCCTCCGGCCGCGGCAGGAACACCTCCGGCCGCCCTTCGACGTGCAGCTGAGGCAGCCGTCGCTCCCACGATCCCGGGAGCCACCAGTTCGCCCGCCCGAGCAGGTGCATGACCGCGGGCACCAGCAGCATCCGGACGACCGTCGCATCGACGAAGATCGCGGCCGCCATGCCCACACCGATGACCTTGAGAAAGACCTCCGGGCTCGGGATGAACGCCGCGAACACCGCCACCATGATCGCCGCGGCGGCCGTGATGACCCGGCCGGTGCCGGACAGCCCATCGACGATCGCCCGGCTGTTGTCGCGGGTGCGCAGCCACGACTCGCGCATCCGGCTGACCAGGAAGACCTCATAGTCCATCGACAGCCCGAACAACACGGCGAACATCAGTACGGGGATGAACGCCGGCATCGGCGTCTCGGTGTCGATGCCGATGAGCTGGCCGGCCCAGCCGCCTTCGAGGACCAGCGCCACGACACCGTAGGCAGCGGCCACGGACAGCAGGTTCATCAGCGCGGCCGTGACCGGGATCGCGATGCTGCGGAATGCGACCAGCAGCAGGAGCATGGACAGCGTGACCACACCGCCGATCAGCAGCGGCAGCCGGCTCGCGATGTTCGACGTGGTGTCGATTGCCGTCGCGGTGACACCGCCGACGTTGACATCTGCGCCGGTGCCGTCGGTGGCGGCGGGAATGACGTCATCGCGCAAGGTCCGGACCAGGTCCTCTGTCTCCGCCGCCTGTGGACCGGTGGTCGGCACGACCGTCAGCAGGGCGGCGTCACCGGCGCTGTTCAGCACCGGCGGGGTGACGGCGGCCACGCCAGGGGTCGTCGCCAACCGGTCCGCGAGATCGTCGACGGTCGCCGCGCCGGCGCCATCCGTCAGGTCGGCCACCAGGAGGAGCGGCCCGTTGGCGCCAGCGCCGAAGCCCTCCGCGACAGTGTCGTAGGCCTGCCGAGACGACTTGCCCTCGATGTCGTTCCCGGCGTCGGGGAAGCCGAACCGGACACCGAAGAACGGTGCTGCAAGAGCGAGCAGGATTCCGACGCCGACGACCGCCGCCACGATTGAGTGGCGGTCGACCAGACGGCTCCAGCGCACCCACCCCCTGGCCGGCACCACGTGGCCGCCCTCGGCAACCTGCACCGGGCGCCGGCGCCCGAGGGGTAGCCGCAACCGGTCGATCCGGCGGCCGAGGTAGCCCAGCAGCGCCGGGAAGAGGGTCATCGCCGCAGCCATCACGACGAGGACGGCCACGATCGTCACGACGGCGGCGCCGCGCATGAACGACAGGCCCATGGCGAACAGCCCCAGCATGCTGACCACGACCGTGCCGCCCGCGACCAGCACCGACCGGCCCGCCGTGTCGGCGGTGGCGACCGTCGCAGCGTGTGGGTCGAGGCCCGCCGCCCGCCACTCCCGGAACCTGGTCACCATCAGCAGCACGTAGTCGATCCCGATGCCGATGCCCATCATCGTCGCGAGTGACGTCGACCAGTCGGGCACGTCGATCGCCGCCGCAACCAGGCCGGTAAGCGACCCGCTGACGGCCAGGCCGGCGACCGCGGTGAGGATCGGCAGTCCCGCGGCGACCACGGATCCGAACGTCAGCAGCAGGATCACCGTTGCCGCGGCGAGTCCGATGCCCTCGGAGCCGATCTCGCCCTGCTCGGCCATCTGGATGCTCTGCCCGCCGAGCGCGACCTCGAGGCCGGGCCGGTCGACGGCATCGGCGGCCGCGAGGAGCTCCTCGGTGTCCGCGATCGGCATGTCGACGGGGTTCGTCACGTCGAGGTTGAGGTGGGCGACCACGGTCTGCCCGTCGGCTGAGATGGCGCCGGCAGCCGCGTAGGGATCCTCGACGGACGCGACGTGCGGCATCGTCTCGAGCTCGGCCAGCAGCGCCGTCACGTCGGACCTGACATCGGCCTCGGCGACGCCGCCCTCGGCTCGCACGACGACGTCGACGGTGTCGCCCGCCTGGGCGGGGAACCGCTCGGCCATGAGATCGTGGGCCTGCCGTGAGTCCGAGGCCGGCGCGGAGTAGTCGGCGGCGAAGTCGCCCGCGAACGCTGCGGAGAGCCCGGCCGCCGCCGCGAACGTGGCGACCCAGGCAAGGACCACCAGGCCGCGACGGCGGAAGGACCATCCGGCGAGCTGACCGAGCGGTCCCACTGTCCGGGCGGCGGCCGCCGTGTCCTCGACGCGGAATGTCGCATTGGTCATCGGAGCAGGTCCCCTCGGGTTTGGAACGCCTCGTGACGTTGGTGATGTCTCATCAACTGAGTTATGCTTCATAACGAACACTAAGACGGCTTGCTTGTCAAGGGTCGTAGCGTCTGTGACGATGCGTAACGAAGAATTCATCTGAGGAGGCCGCCCAGCGTGACCACCGCGCCGATCGAGAACGCGCAGTCCGAGCGCACCTTCCCTTCCAGGCGCGAGCGGACCCGGGCAGCCACGATCGACGAGATCAAGCAGACCGCGCTGCGGCTCATGCACGAGCACGGCACCACCGACGTGCGCTTCTCCGACATCGCGCGCGAGATGGGCATGACCGCCCCGGCGCTCTACCGCTACTTCGCCGACCGCGACGAACTGCTGACCGCGATGATCGTCGACGCCTTCGACGACCTAGGCGCCATCGTGGCGGCCGCACGAGACGACGTGCCGGTCGACGATCCCACCGGCCGGTTGTTCGCGGTCGCGCAGGCGTACCGGTCCTGGGCGCACAGTGAGCCTCAGCGCTTCGCGCTCATTCTCGGCATGCCCGTGCCCGGTTACGCCGCCCCCGAGGAGGGGCCGACAACCGAAGCGGCACACCGCGCGATGTCCCAGTTGAAGTCGCTGTTCGTCGACGCTGCAGAGCAGGGGGTGCTGAAGCCACCGCTGTTGCGCGACGTGGACGAGACGCTGCGGGCGTGCATCGACGCCGAGGCCGCGACCAAACCCCCTGGCGACCCGCACCTCCCCGCAGACACGTTCCAGGCATGCCTGCACTGCTGGGCCGCACTGCACGGCTTCACCTGCCTCGAGGCGTACGGCCACCTCGACTTCCTTCCGGCGCAGGCGCGCGACGCCCTGTTCGCCGCGAACATCCGCCTGATCGCCACGACCGCAGGGCTGCCAGTCGCACCGGCCGCATGACGACGGCCATCCGGCACGTCGCCCTCTGCGACGGCTCCGGCGACTTCCCGGAGCCGCTGGAAGCCACCTTTCCCGAGGCCGGGCTGGCCGGGCCGTGGCGCTTGCACGTCCACTGCCACCTTCTGTTCGTCGACGGCCGCGTCGTGCTGGTCGACACCGGCACAGGCCCACCATGGGCACCGGCGGCGACCTGGTTCCCTCGTCCCGGCGGTCTGATCGAAGCCCTCGGCGGTCAGGGCGTGTCCACGACCGACGTCACCGACGTCGTCTTCACGCACCTGCACTCCGACCATGTCGGATGGAGCGTCAACGGCGACTCCACCGCACCGACGCCGACCTTCCCCAACGCCCGCCACCTGGTCCAACAGGTCGAGGTCGCCCGGCTCAACGTCGGAACACCTGGGCAGCGCGCGCTGCACGACTCGCACGTGCGCCCGCTGCTCGACGCCGGGCTGATCGAGACCGTCGACGGAACCGCGACCCCGCTCCCCCACCTCACCCTCGTGCCCAGCCCCGGCCATACCCCGGGCCACCAGTCCGTGGCCGTCGACCTGGGCGACGAGACCCTGTTGGTCAGCGGGGACGTCTTCGTCCACACGGCGCAGATCACCGATCCGGCGGTCGAGTACGTCTACGAGGACGACCGAGCAGCGGCGATCCGCACGCGGCGGCGCATCCTGGCCGACGCCGTCGGCAACCGCACACTGCTGGCCACCGCCCACTTCGAGGCGACGGCCGCCCTGCTCGAAGTCACGACGGACGGTACCCGCCTCACGCCGGTGCGGACCTGCACCGTCTGACAGCATCGGGACGTGCCCGAGGGCGACACCGTGTTCCAGGCCGCGGTAAGGCTGCGGGAGGCGCTCGCCGGGTGGACGCTGACGAGAACCGACTTCAGGGTTCCCAGGTATGCGACCACCGACCTGTCCGGGCGCGCCGTCGACCAGGTCGTGTCGCGGGGCAAGCACCTGCTGATCCGGGTCGAGCCGGACATCACGGTGCACACCCACCTCCGCATGGACGGGGCCTGGCGGACGTTCCGTACCGGCGATCGGCGGCGCGGCGGACCCGCCTGGCAGATCCGGATCGTCCTTGCCAACGCGGAGCACGAGGCGGTCGGCTACCGAATTCCCGTCATCGACGTGGTCAGACGGTCGACCGAGGGCGACCTCGTCGGCCACCTCGGGCCCGACCTGTTGGGCCCTGACTGGGACCCGGACGAGGCCGCGCGCCGGCTCGCCGCCGACCCCGAGCGCGAGATCGGTGACGCCCTTCTGAATCAGCGCAACCTCGCGGGCATCGGCAACCTCTACAAGACCGAGCTCTGCTTCCTGCGCGGCGTTTCCCCCTGGACGCCGGTGGCCGACGCCGGCGACCTGCGCGCCTGGGTCGACCTCGCTCACAGGTTGCTCGACGCGAACAAGAGCGGCTACGCACAGTCGACGACCGGCGACACCCGTCCCGCGCGCAGGAACTGGGTGTACGGGCGGCGCACGTGCCTGCGTTGTGGCGGCCCGGTCCGCCGGCGCAGCCAGGGCCGGCCACCGCAGGAGCGGATCAGCGAATGGTGCCCCCGCTGCCAGCGGGGACCGGACGGCAGTGCCTGACCGTTCCCGTCTCAACCGATCGGTGGATGCCGACCATCGACCGAGGGCCGCACCGTTCGTAGCCGCGCGGGCGATCCGGCAGACGCTCTGGTTCGGCAAATCTGGATGCATGCCAGTGATCGAGGTCGCGAACCTGCACAAGCGCTACGGACAGACCGTCGCCGTCGACGATGTCTCGTTCAGCGTCGAGAGAGGCGAGATCTTCGGGATCCTCGGCCCCAACGGCGCCGGCAAGACCACGACGGTCGAGAGCATCGCCGGTCTGCGCACCCCCGACTCGGGGCGCGCGACCGTCCTGGGCCTGGATCCACAGCGCGACGGCGACGAGTTGCGTCGCCGGGTAGGCGTACAGCTCCAGTCCAGCGCGTTGCCCGACAAGCTCAAGGTCTCGGAGGCTCTCGAGCTCTACAGCTCCTTCTATCCCGACCCCGCTGACCGGGAGAAGCTGATCGACGACCTCGGTCTCGGCGAGAAGCGGGACGCCTACTACAGCAAACTGTCCGGCGGTCAGAAGCAGCGGCTGTCGATCGCGCTCGCGCTGGTGGGCAACCCCGAGATCGCCATCCTCGACGAGCTGACCACCGGGCTGGACCCGCAGGCGCGCCGCGACACCTGGGCGCTGATCGAGGGCGTCCGGGACAGGGGGGTCACCGTCGTGCTGGTCACCCACTTCATGGAGGAGGCCGAACGGCTCAGCGACCGGGTGGCCCTCATCGACGGCGGCCGCGTGGTCGCGATCGACACGCCCGCCGGTCTGGTAGCCGCGCTCGACGCAGAACAGCGGATCCGGTTCCGCCCGTCCGCTCCCGTTGACGATGCGATGCTCGCCGTACTCCCCGAGGTCACCGGTATCAGCAGAAACGGCGAGCAGATCGTCGTCACCGGCACCGGAAACGTACTGGCCACGGTGATCCTCGCCCTGGCCGCCCGACAGATCGTCGCGAAGGAACTGCGGGTCGACCAGGCAGGCCTCGACGACGCGTTCGTCGCCATGACCGGACGGGCTCTCGACCCCGCCGACGCCGCCACCAACCTGTAGGAGAACGCATATGTCCGCCCTCGCCGCACTCACGGTCACCGAGTCGAAGCTGTTCCGCCGGGACGGGATGTCGCTGTTCTTCGGGCTGATCTTCCCGCCGCTGTTGTTCCTCGCGCTCGGGGCGCTGATCCCCGGCTTCCTAGACCCCAACGACGACCTGGGCGGCCTGCGCCTGGTCGATCTGTACCTTCCGATCGTCATCGGGCTGGCGCTGGCGACCCTCGCCCTGTCGACGCTGCCCACCTACCTCGCCACGTACCGGGAGAAGGGGGTGCTGCGCCGACTGGCGACGACACCGGTCCGGCCGGCGACGCTGCTGGAGGCACAACTCCTGCTCAACGTCGTCGTGGCGGTCATCGCCGTGGCGGTGACGATCGCGCTCGCCGTGATCGTCTTCGACGTGGACGCTCCCGGCAACGCCGTGGGGTTCCTGCTCGCCTTCGTCCTGACCGCGGCGGCCATGTTCTCCGTCGGGCTGCTCATCGCCGCCGTCTCGCCGCGTGCCACCGTCGCATCCGGGATCGGCATGGCGGTCTACTTCCCGTCACTGTTCTTCGCCGGCGTGTACTTCCCGCGCGACGCCATGTCGGACACTCTGCGGGCGGTCAGCGATGCGACTCCGATCGGTTCGGGCGTGCAGGCGCTGCAGGACGCCCTGGCCGGCGACTGGCCCCAGCCACTGAACCTGGCCATCCTGGTGGCATGGACGGTGGCCGCCGGACTCCTCGCGGCGAGGGTGTTCCGCTGGGAGTGACGACGCCGGGCACCGACGCGAGCACCGGGGCGGTGAGGCGGGCGATGGCACGCGAACGCGTCGTGCGCCAGGACTGGGACTGGGAGCACCAGTTCGACCGGGCGATGGCCTGGGTGCCCTACGTCACGCTGGCACTGAGCACGGTCCTCGTCCTGGCCCAGCCGCAGAGCTGGGCGCAGCGCTTCGGGACGCTCGGCCTGGTCGCGCTCGCCGCCGGATGGGTACTGGTCGCGTTCACCCTCCGCTCCGCGGAGTGGCGCAGCCGGGCACTGCCGATGGCCGTGTACTTCACCGGACTGCTCGTCGCCGCAACCCTGCTCATGCTCCGCGAGCCGTTGTTCTTCGTGTTCACGATCACTGGGTTCTTCCACGCCTTCGTCCTACGGCCCTGGTACGTCAGTGTCCTCGGCGTCTTCGCCACCTCGGTACTGATCAACACGATCCCCCTCGGGTGGCCCGACGAGGCGACGGCGGAGGACTTGGCGGGGTTCGTGACGATCATCGCCATCCAGACCGTCGCGATCGGCGGCGGAACGGTGGTCGGCACCAAGATCACCGAGCAGAACACCCAACGCAAGAAGGCGCTCGAGGACCTGGAGCAGGCGCTCGAACAGAACGCGGGCCTGCAGGCCCAGTTGCTCACCCAGGCGCGTGAGGCCGGGATCAACGACGAGCGTCAGCGGATGGCGGGCGAGATCCACGACACGATCGCTCAGGGGCTGACCGGCATCGTCACCCAACTCCAGGCGGCCGAGCAGGCGGCCGATCGGCCGGAGGAGTGGCGGCGCCACCTCGACAATGCTGCCCGGCTGGCCCGCGAGAGCCTGTCGGAGGCCCGGCGCTCGGTGGGCGCGATGCGCCCCGAGGCGTTGGAGACGGCGCACCTGCCCGAGGCGCTTTCCACCGTCGTCCAGACGTGGTCGAGCCTCAACGGCGTACGCGCGGAGGTGACGACGACCGGCACGCCCCGCCCGATGCACCCGGAGGTGGAGGTGGCCCTGCTGCGGACGGCGCAGGAGGCGCTGGCGAACGTCGCCAAGCACGCCCACGCGTCGCGCGTGGGGCTGACGCTTTCCTACATGGAGGACGTGGTGACACTCGACGTCCGTGACGACGGCACCGGCTTCGAGCCGGGCAGTGCGGCCAACGACGGCGGCGGCTTCGGCCTCACCGGGATGCGGCACCGGATGAACCGCCTCGCCGGGACGCTGGAGATCGAGTCCGAGCCCGGAGTCGGCACCGCCATCTGCGCCAGCGTGCCCGCGATCCCGACCGGGGCCGACGGATGAACCCTGACGCGCCGGTCCGGGTGCTGATCGTCGACGACCACCCGGTCGTCCGTGACGGCCTGCGCGGCATGTTCTCAGGGCATCCGGGCTTCGAGGTGGTGGGTGAGGCCGCCGACGGTGCCGAGGCCGTGGCTCGCGCCGCCGCGCTGCAGCCGGATGTCGTCCTGATGGACCTGCGCATGCCGGGCACCGACGGCGTCACCGCGATCGGCGAGCTGGCCCGACTCGGGGTTCGGACCCGCGTCCTTGTGCTCACGACGTACGAGACCGACCGCGACGTGCTACCCGCCATCGAGGCCGGCGCCACCGGCTACCTGCTGAAGGACACCCCTCGCGACGAGCTGTTCCGGGCCGTGCAGGCGGCCGCGCGCGGTGAGGCCGTGCTCTCTCCGTCCGTGGCCACGCGGCTGTTGACGCAGGTGCGGGAGCCCGCCCGTGAACCGCTGAGCCAGCGCGAACTGGAGGTGCTCGAACTCGTCGCGCGGGGAAGCACGAACCGCGACGCCGCCTCCCGGTTGTTCATCAGCGAGGCGACGGTGAAGACACATCTGCTGCACATCTACGCGAAACTCGGCGTCAACGACCGGGCCGCCGCCGTGGCCGAGGCGTTCGAGCGGGGGCTGCTGACCCCGGGGCGCCGCTAGGCTGCGCGCTCGAGGATGACGATCGGGATCTCCCGTTCGGTCCTCTTCTGGTACGTATTGTAGTCGGGCCAGATCTCGGCCATCTGCGGCCAGAGCCGGGCGCGTTCGTCCGGGTTCGCGGCGCGGGCCCGGGCCGGGAACCGGTCGCCCTTGACCTGAACTGTCACGTCCGGGCGTTCCCGCAGGTTCTTGAACCACCCCGGGTGCTCGTCGTCGCCGCCGTTCGACGCAACGACGAGGTAGCGGCCGTCGTTCTCCGCAAAGATCAGCGCCGTGCTGCGCTCCTTCCCCGAGACACGGCCGGTCGTCGTCAAGATCAGGATCGTGGTTCCTCTACGCCAGATGTAACCCTCGTCGCCTCCGGTCTCGACATAGCGGCGCACGTGCTCAGCCCCGTACAACATCCGCTGGGACACTCCCTCGTCCTCTCCTGCGTGGCCCGACACCGCCGCCCAACACTCCCCGCCCATCACTCCCCCGCGGCGAGAAGGAGCAGCGCGTTTCCGTACGCCTCTTCGGGCTGCTTCTCCCTGATTGTCGTACGCCGCCCGGCGATCTCGACCACCACGTCGTATCCGCCGTCCCGGCGGCTCATGCTGACGAACGCACCGCCGAGCCGTTCGCGGAGTTGCGCCTCGCTCGGCATCCAGAGAGCCGCGGCCTGGTCGACGCTGTCCAGCGCCCATTCGACCGTGCCGTTGAAGCCGAGCACGCGTCCGGTCGGGAACTCGTGAACGTCGATCGTCATGTCGGACAGGACGAACACCTGGTCATCCATGTCACGGTCGGGGATGACGAACCGGTCGCCCGGGATCGGATCCCAGCAGACGCCGACGTCCCGCAGGAGCCGGGCGAGCTCGACCGAGATCACTAGCCCATTGTCCGCCCATGTGCGTGCTGCGGGCCGGGCGGAGAAATCTTCCCGGTCCGCAGCACATCCGGGGCCATACGCGCCATAATCTGCCGACGGCCACCAGGCAACGGGGGAAGATATGACCGAGCAACCGAACGACCGCGCCACCGACCTGTCGCAGGTTCCGTTGCCCCGGCGCGTGCGTCGGGGCGGGCCGCCTGTGGCCCCGTCCGACCTGCTCAAACCGGTCACGCGGCGAGGCAGGCTGGTGTCGGCGGTCCAGGCCGGTGGGCTCGACCTACAGACCGAGAGCGGCCGCTTCGAGCTGCTCGGGCCATACGGGCTGGACGCCCGAGAGGGCGACGAGGTCGAGATCGTCGGCGTGCCCGCACCGTGGTCGCGAAGCAGCCAGTCGGCGCCTGCGCTGCTGATCCGTCAGATGCATCGGCTCGACTGAGCGCATCATCGGCGTTGAGCGCCGGCGGCGACGGTGAAGCCGGCGTCGATCCATCCGTTCGTGCCGCCGGCGACGTTGCGGACGTCGAAGCCGAGTTGGTCGAGGTAGCGGGCGACCTGCATGCTGCGCTCTCCGACTGCACAGATCAGGTAGACCGTGCGGTCGCGCGGCAGCTCACCGTGACGCTCGGGGATCGTCCCCATCGGTACCGAGGCCGCACCCGGCACGTGGCCCTCGATGTACTCGTAGGGTTCGCGGACGTCGAGGACGTAGGCGCCCTCAGCGACAGCGGCCGAGAGCTCGGTGACGGTGACTTCGGAGGGCAGCGGCATCGTCAGGCCGTGACGAAGACGTGGGACGCGGTGTCGCCGGTCAGCTCGAGCGTCTGGTCGTCCACCCCGACCATCATGGCGGTGTCGGTGCGCCGAGCCCGCACGGTCCGACCGGGCAGGACACCGGCCCGGCGGAGCTCGGCCATGAACTTCTCGTCGGTCTGCAGCGGCTCGCTGATCCGCCGGACCACCACGTCGACCGGATCGCCGGGACCGGCGACGGCCTCGAGCGGCCGCACGCCCCGTCGGGACGGCGCAACCATCGCTGCGCGGCCCAGCTCCTCGAGCCCCGGGATCGGGTTGCCGTAGGGGTCCTCGGTGGGGTCGTGCAGGAGCGCGACCAAGCGCCGTTCGACCTCGTCGGAGATGACGTGCTCCCACCGGCAGGCCTCGTTGTGCACGAGCTCCCAGTCGAGGCCGATGATGTCGACGAGCAAACGTTCGACCAGCCGGTGCTTGCGCATTACGCGCATGGCCAGCTGCCGACCCTCGGCGGAGAGCTCAAGATGACGGTCCGCGTCGACGTGGACCAGGCCGTCGCGTTCCATGCGGGCCACGGTCTGGCTCACGGTCGGACCCGACTGGTGCAGGCGCTCGGCGATCCGGGCACGCAGGGGGATGATCCCCTCTTCCTCGAGCTCGAAGATGACCTTGAGGTACATCTCGGTGGTGTCGATGAGGTCGCTCACCGGGTGCCTTCCCGTCGTCACGTCATCCACCTCAGCCTATCCCGGGTGCCGCATGGCAGACTCTGCGACTGTGCTCGCTGTCAGCGTCCTGAGCCTCAAGGGCGGCGTCGGAAAGACCTCGGTGGTCCTCGGGCTGGCTGGCGCCGCCCAACGCCGCGGGCTGCCTACTCTGGTCGTCGACCTCGACCCACAGGCCAACGCCACTACGGTCCTCGACCCCGACACGGTGACGTTCACCGCGAGCGATGTGCTCGCCGACGGACGGTCCGGCGTCATGGCCGAGGCCGTCACGGCGACCGCATGGGGCCAGGGCGTCTCGGTGGTCGCCAGCGAGCCCGCCCTCGAGCACCGCAACCATCCGGCCAACGGCAAGGCCGGCGAGCACCGCCTGCGTGCGGCCATGAAGGGGCTGCGGCACGTCGACCTCGTGCTCGTCGACTGCCCGCCGAGCCTCGGGGAACTGTCGAAGAACGCCCTTGCGGCCAGCGATCTCGCACTGGTCGTCACCGAACCGACGATGTTCGCGGTGACCGGGGCGCAGCAGGCGCTCGCGGCCGTCGACGTCGTGCGGCGCGGGTTCAACCTGCGACTGCACCCCGCGGGCATCGTGGTCAACCGGTTCCGGCCCCGATCGGCGGAGCACCGGTTCCGGCTCGACGAGCTGCTCACGGCATACCGGGATCTCGTTCTCGACCCGGTCGTGCCCGAGCGGTCCGTGATCGGCGCGGCGCAGGGCAGCTGTGTCCCGGTCCAATCCTGGGACTCGCCGGGCGCTCGCGAGATCTCGCGGATCTTCTCGTCCTACCTCGACCGCCTCCTCGCTGCGGCAGGCTCCGAGGGACCGCTCTCCAAGGGGGCCCGGCATCGATGACCACCACTCCGCCACCGCGCCCGGCGCTGCGCCGTGCCGACGACGGCGCCGTCCACCCGGCTGCGCCGCACCTGTCCTCGCTCGCGGTCGACGTCTCCGGCGCGGCGGCCGGTGAAGGCCGCAGGAAGGGCACGAAGAAGGACAAGGACAAGGCCGAGGAGACCGTCGACATCACGGTGACGCTGCCCAAGCGGGACCGCAAGCGGCTGCGCCGGAAGGCCGAGACCTACGGCTGGACGGCCGAGGAAGCCGCGTCCCACGTTCTCCGGGTGTGGGCGGACGACTGACCGGAGGGGCCTACAGCGGTTGGTCGAGCCAGCTGCCTCTGGCCATGACCGCCGTCCGGGCGAAGCCGTCGTCGAGCACGACCAGGTCGGCGTCGAGGCCGGCCGCGATGGCGCCCACCCGTTCCGACAGTCCGAGCAGCCGCGCCGGGTTGGTCGACGACATCAGCACGGCGTCCTCCACCGGGACACCGGCCTCGACAGCGAACCGGAACGCGCGGTCCATGGTCAACGTGCTGCCGGCGATGGCACCGCCCTCGACCAACCGGGCGACGCCGTCCTCGACCCGAACGGCCAGCGCGCCCAGAACGTAGTCGCCGTCGCCCGCACCGGTGGCCGCCATCGCGTCGGTGACCAGCGCGACCCGGCCGGCGCCGGCGGCCGCGACGGCGGTGCGGACGACGGCCGGGTGCAGGTGGACGCCGTCGCAGATCAGCTCGACGGTGACCGCGTCGTCCTCGAGCAGCGCCGGCACGGGGCCCGGCTCGCGGTGGTGCAGCGGGCGCATGGCGTTGAAAAGGTGGGTGCCGACGGTCGCGCCGGCGCCCAGGGCCGCGCGGGTCTCGTCGTATGTGGCGTCGGTGTGACCGACGGCCGCGAGTGCCCCCGCTCCGATGATCTGCTGGACGGCTTCGGCCGCATGCGGCAGCTCGGCGGCGATCGTGACCATCCGGACCGCTCCGCGACCCGCTGCCAACAGCCGCTCGACCAGCGCAGGCTCTGGGGTCCGGAGCAACGCCGGGTCGTGCGCGCCGCAGCGCGCCCGTGCGAGGAAAGGGCCCTCCAGATGGACGCCGGCCAGCATCCCGTCGTCGACCATCTCGGCGAGGGACGCCACGGTCGCCGCCAGGGAGTCCTCGGTGCCGGTCACCAGGCTCGCCATCGTCGTGGTGGTGCCGTGGCGGCGGTGCACGTCCGCGACCGACGCGGCCTCGTCCTGGTCGCCGGACATGTACGACGCCCGCGCGCCCCCATGGACGTGGATATCGACGAACCCGGGAACGAGCCATTGCCCGCCCAGATCGCGGTCTGCCGCGCGGGGCGGCACTCCGGGGCCGAGCGCGGCGATCCGCTTCCCCGAGACCTCCAGCCAGCCCTCGACGACACCTCCGGGGGTCACCATCCGGGCGCCAGCGAGCACCGTCATGTCGACCTCCTCCCTGACCGTGACCGCCCTGCGCGGCCGGCACGACCGTACCCGGGCTACCGTCGGCATCGTGACGCTGACCGTGGAGCACCGCTTCCGCGGCCCGTCGGACTCGGGGAACGGCGGCTACGTCGCCGGGCTGGTGGCGACCCGCGCGGGCGCGACGGCGGGCGGCTCCGCCGCCGTGGTCACCCTGCGCAACGCGCCGCCCCTCGACACGCCGCTGGCTGTCGTGGCCGACGGTGACGGTGGCGTCCGGGTCGTGCACGGGGAGACGGTCGTGGCGGAGGGCGCGCGCTCCTCGCTCGCGGTCGATCCGGTCCCGCCCGTCGACCGCCCGGCAGCCCGATCCGCGTCTGCCGGATATCCCGGGCTGACAACGCACCCGTTCCCGGAGTGCTTCGTCTGCGGTCCGACCCGAGATCCGGGCGACGGCCTGCGGCTGTTCCCCGGGCGGCTGGGCGACGGCCGGACGGCGTGCGTCTGGACGGTCGGCCGCGACCTGGCCGGGCGGCCGGAGCTGGTGTGGGCGGCACTGGACTGCCCCGGCGGCTGGTCGGCCGAGATCGAGGGCCGACCGATGGTGCTGGGCCGGATGACCGCACAAGTCGGGGCCCTGCCGGCGGCCGGCGAGGAGTGTGTCGTCATGGGCCTGCTCCTCGGCAGCGAGGGGCGCAAGACCTGGACGGCCACGACCGTCTACGGCGCCGACGGCCGCGAGCTCGGCCGCGCCCACGCCACCTGGATCAGCGTGTCCTGATCATTCCGTGTCCTGATCATTCCGGCGCGCGGGCGTCGTAGCGCGCGAAACCGCGGAAGCGGGCGGCGAGCAGCGCCGTCGCCACCATGCAGGCGCACCCACCGGCCACCACGGCGAGCGTCGGCCCGACGATCGAGCCGAGCGACCCGGCCGCCATGTCACCGAGGCGCGGGCCGCCGGCGACCACGACGACGAAGACCCCCTGCAGCCTCCCACGCATCTCGTCCGGCGCGGCGACCTGGAGGATGGTCGAGCGGAACGCGGCGCTGACCATGTCGAACGCACCGGACAGCGCCAGGAACACGACGCCCACCCACAGCGAGCCGACCAGCCCGAAGGTCGCGACGCTGGCGCCGTATCCCAGGACGCAGACCAGGATCGCCAGCCCTTGCCGGCGGATGCGGTGCAGCCACCCACTGGACATCGCCGCGACCAGGGCACCCATCGCGGGCGCGGCCTGCAGGATCCCGAGGGTCCGCGACCCGCCGCCGTAGACGGTGTCGGCCAGTTCGGGGAACAGCGCCCGCGGCTGCGCCAGCACCATCGCGCACAGGTCCACGAGGAAGGACATGAGCACGTTGGGGCGCGAGCGCACGAAGCGGAAGCCCTCGAGCATCGACCGGAACCCTGCTCTTCGTGGTGGACCCTGGGGCGGTATGGGTGGCAGCCGCCACAGCGCGTAGAGCGCCGCCAGGAAGGTCACCGCGTCGACTGCGTACGGCAGGGTGAAGTCGCCATTGCTCACCGCCAGCAGGAACCCGCCGGCCAGCGGTCCGACCGTGAACCCGAGGCTGAAGCTCAACGTCGACAGGGCGTTCGCGGAGGGTAGGAGCTCGGCGCGGATCAGCCGAGGGACGATCGCCTGCCGGGCCGGGTTGTTCACCGAGAAGAACGCAGCCTGGGCGGCCACGACCGCGTAGAGCAGCCACACCTGGCCCAGGTCAAGTGCCGCCTGCACCACGAGCACGACGGAGAGCAGCCAGAGACCGGTCGAGGCGACGATCGCGACCCGCCGGCGGTCGAACGTGTCGACCAGCGTGCCCCCGTACAGCCCGAAGACGATCATCGGGACGACGGCAGCGGCGCCGAGCAGCCCGACCGCGAACGACGACCGGGTCAGGCTCCACACCTGGTAGGCCACCGCGACGTTCGTCATCTGCTGGCCGAGCTGGCCGACGGTGATCCCCACCCACAGTCGGCGGAAGTGCGCCGACTCCCGCAGGGGCCGGACATCGGCGACGACCGCGCTGACGACCCGCCGCCCCCTCCCCACGTCGGACGAGCGTACGGCTCACGGCGAAACACGTTGCCAGCCATGCCCGCCGCCACATACGGTCGGACGTACACGGGAAGGGAGGTGGTCCGCAGAATGCATAGCTCTGGGACTCGTGAGGTGGCTGCCCGTTAGGGCAATCCCAACCAAGCCGCCCGACCCGTGGGCTCCCGGGAATCGTCCCCCCGGGGCCGCGTCCGTCAGCACCTCCGACGAACGTGGAGCGGCCTACGGGTCGCTCGCGTCTGCGGCCCGCTCACGGGGCGAGGCGTTCTAGCCGCCACCCGTGCGTTGTCCGCGTGTACCGCAGCCGGTCGTGCAACCGCCCCGGTGCGCCCTGCCAGAACTCGACCGAGTCGGGCTCGACCCGGTAGCCGCCCCAGAAGTCCGGCAAGGGCACGGGCCCGGCGAAGCGCCGGTCCATCGCTGCCGCGGCGGCCTCAAGGTCGGCCCGCGAGCCGATCACCGTCGACTGCCGGCTCGCCCATGCTCCGATCTGCGACTCTCTGGGTCGGGTCGCCCAGTACTCCTCCACGTCCGTGCGCGGGATCGGTGCGGCGCGCCCGCCGACCACGACCTGCCGAGCCATCGCGAACCACGGGAAGCACAGCGCCACGGCCGGGTTGGCCGCCATCTCGGCCGCCTTGCGGGAGCCGTGGTTGGTGAAGAAGACGAACCCGACGTCGTCGACGTCCTTGAGCAGCACATGCCTGGCGCTCGGCCGGCCATCCGGCGTCGCCGTCGCCAGCACCATCGCGTTCGGCTCCGGCAGGCCGGCGGCGACGGCCGCGGCGAGCCATTCGCGGAACTGGACCACGGGCTCCGGCGCGGCCGCCGCCTCCAGCAGGCGCCCCCACGGGTACGTCCGCCGCATCCCCGCGAGCTCGTCGGTCACAGCGCGCCCGTCCGATCCGCGTCAGATGAACGCTGTGCGAAATACCAAAACGGCAGTCGCGACACTTGTCGGAAACCTCCAGTCACACGGCACAATGGCATTTCCGCCTCGCGACCCATCCTGCCGTGGACGGATCAGGCCACGAGCCGACCGTAGGGAGTGTGCATGTCCGACGTGCAGCACGGCCTCGAAGGAGTCGTCGCGTTCGAGACCGAGATCGGCGAACCCGATCGGGCCGGCGGAGCACTGCGCTACCGGGGCGTCGACATCGAGGACCTGGTGGGGCGCGTCCCGTTCGAGAACGTCTGGGGTCTGCTGGTCGACGGTGCCTTCGAGCCGGGGCTCCCGCCCGCCGAGCCGTTCCCGATCCCGGTCCACTCCGGCGACGTCCGGGTCGATGTGCAGAGCGCGTTGGCCATGCTCGCGCCCGCCTGGGGCTTCCGGCAGCTGCTGGACATCTCCGACGAGCAGGCGCGCGAAGACCTCGCCCGGGCGGCCGTCATGGCGCTGTCGTTCGTCGCGCAGTCGGCGCGCGGAATCGGGCTGCCCATGGTGCCGCAACGGGAGATCGACAAGGCGCGCACGATCGTCGAGCGGTTCATGATCCGCTGGCGCGGGGAGCCGGATCCCGCCCACATCAAGGCGGTCGACGCCTATTTCACCTCAGCCGCAGAGCACGGCATGAACGCCTCGACATTCACCGCGCGCGTGGTCGCCTCCACCGGCGCCGACGTGGCGGCCGCGCTATCTGCCGCCGTGGGCGCGATGAGCGGTCCGCTGCACGGCGGTGCGCCCTCGCGGGTGCTGGCCATGATCGAGGAGATCGAACGCACCGGCGACGCGGAGGGCTACGTCAAGGGCGTCCTGGACCGCAAGGAGCGGCTGATGGGCTTCGGACACCGGGTCTACCGCGCCGAGGACCCGAGGGCGCGCACGCTGCGGCGCGTGGCCCGAGATCTGGCTGCCCCCCGGTACGAGGTCGCCGAGTCGTTCGAGAAGGCGGCGCTGGCCCAGCTCGCCGAGCGCCGGCCGGACCGCGTGCTGGCCACAAACGTCGAGTTCTGGGCCGCGATCGTGCTCGACTACGCCGAGGTGCCCGCACACATGTTCACGTCGATGTTCACCTGTGCCCGCACGGCCGGGTGGAGCGCTCACATCCTCGAGGAGAAGCGCACCGGCCGGCTGGTCCGTCCGTCGGCGAAGTACGCCGGCCCGGTCGCGCGCGACCCCCGCGACGTCCCGGGCTGGAACCCCGTCTGGGCCCTCGGCAGCTGAGCCTGTGACCGACCCCCAGCGCATCACGCTGCCGCCGGACCTCCTGCCCCGAGATGGCCGGTTCGGCTCGGGGCCGAGCAAGGTTCGCCTCGAGGCGGTCGCCGCGCTGGCGGCCTCGGGCTCGGCCTATCTCGGCACCTCCCACCGGCAGGCGCCGGTCAAGGGGCTGGTCCGGCAGATACGTGAGGGCGTCGCCGAGTTGTTCGTGCTCCCCGACGGCTACGAGGTCGTGCTCGGCAACGGCGGGTCGACTGCGTTCTGGGACGCGGCCGCCTTCGGGCTGGTCCGCCGCCGGGCCCAGCACCTGAGCTTCGGCGAGTTCTCCGCGAAGTTCGCCGCCGTGACCCGGGGCGCGCCCTGGCTCGACGAGCCCACCGTGCTGAGCGCCGACCCCGGCACGCTCGCCCACCCGTATGCCGAGCCGGGCGTCGACGTCTACGCATGGCCGCACAACGAAACCTCGACCGGCGTCATGGCACCGGTTCGACGTATCGACGCCGCCGATGACGACGCGCTCGTCGTGGTCGACGCCACCAGCGGTGCCGGCGGCCTGCCCCTCGACCCGGCCCAGGTCGATGTCTACTACTTTGCGCCGCAGAAGTGCTTCGCCTCCGACGGCGGGCTCTGGATCGCCGCGATGTCCCCGCGCGCGCTCGCGCGGGTCGAGGAGATCGCTGCCGGCGACCGGTACGTGCCCGCGTCCCTCGACCTCGCCATCGCCGTGGCCAACTCCCGCAGGGACCAGACCTACAACACCCCCGCTGTCGCGACGCTGTTCCTGCTCGCCCAGCAGCTCGACTGGCTCGTCGGCAACGGCGGACTCGACTTCGCGGTCGACCGCACGTCGGACTCGTCGAGTCGCCTGTACACCTGGGCGGACAAGAGCCGGTACGCAACGCCGTTCGTGGCCGACCCCTCCGCCCGCTCGCTGGTCGTCGGGACCATCGACCTCGACGGCGCCGTCGACTCGGGCGCCGTCATCGCCGCCCTGCGTGACAACGGCATCGTCGACGTCGACCCGTACCGGAGCCTCGGGCGCAACCAGCTGAGGGTCGGCATGTTCCCAGCGGTCGACCCGGCCGACGTCGAAGCGTTGACCGCCTGCGTCGACTACGTCGTGGAACGGCTCGCCTAGACCGCGCCCCACCCTGGGACTCGGGCATCATGGGTCCATGTCCGAGCGACCCGAGGGACTTGCCCTGGTCTTCGAGGACGACTTCGACGGTCCCGAACTCGACCTCGCCGTGTGGCTTCCCCACTACCTCCCGGCATGGAGTTCCCGCGCGACGACTGCCGCAACGTACGACATCCGTGACTCCTGCCTGCACCTCACCATCCCACCAGACCAGGGCCTGTGGTGCGCCGACGACCACTCACCGCCGCTGCGGGTGTCAGGGATCCAGTCCGGGAACTTCTCCGGGCCGGTCGGCAGCACGGTCGGCCAGCAGCCGTACCGGGACGGCGTCACCGTCCGCGAGGAGCAAGAGAGCTTCTGGGGCTGGACGCCGGACCGCGGATACGTCGAACTGCGAGCGCGCGGCGTGGTCACGCCGCGGTCGATGGTGGCCTTCTGGATGGTCGGCCTCGAGGACCACCCCGAGAGGTCGGCGGAGATCTGCGTCGCCGAGATGTTCGGCAACGCCGTGATCCCGGGGACGTCGACAGCGGTGGGGATGGGTCTCCACCCCTTCCGCGACCCGGCGGTGACCGAGGACTTCGACGCCGTGCGGTTGCCAATCGACGTCGCGGAGTTCCACACCTACGCCGTGGACTGGACTTCCGACAAGGCTGACTTCCTCGTCGACGGCAGGCTGGTTCGCAGCTGCGCTCGGCCACCTTCGTACCCGATGCAGATGATGCTCGCGGTCTTCGACTTTCCGGAGGACTCAACCGGCGATGACGCCGACGCCGTGCCCTCGCTGGTCGTGGACCACCTGCGTGGCTACCAGCGCTGAGCCTCACGCCTGCAGGCCGCCCATAGCCAGGTCGACCACGGCTGTGGCGGCTCTCTCCGTCGACCAGCGATGCTCCCGCCGCAGGTGCAGAAAGGCATAAGAGACCTGGACATAGATCACGGTCGCGACCTGCTCCGGGTCGGGAAAAGTGCGCAAGGATCCGTCCAGCACGCCATCGCGCAGGAGCCGCACGATCGGAGCGACGAACTCCCACCGCGTGAGCGCGTCACGGCCTGGCTCGTGATAGATCGCGTTCAGCGCGGCATCGTCGAGCCCGGTCAGCAGGTCGGCCCGAGCGTCCGTGATCGCGCACACGGCCTCCAGCACGCGAGCCAGGCGCGTACGGGCATCGCCGTCGGCGGCCAAGATCGGCAGGAGACGCTCGCGCTCGTCGCGCATGAGCTCCTCGCGGAGCGCGGCCACGATCGCAGCGCGCGTCTCTCCTCGGCGATACAGCGTCACCCGAGTGATGCCGGCCTCACGGGCGATATCTGCCATGGACGCGCCGGCCAACGCCTGCCGCTCCGCCAGGCGCTTGGCGGCAGCCAGCACAGACTGTGACACCGCTGTATCTGTCATGATACAACGTGTATCACACGGAAGGGTTGGCGGCATGGAGTCCTCGCTGGTAGGCAGGGTTGCGTTGGTCGCCGGGGCGACCCGGGGAGCGGGCCGAGGGATAGCCGTTGAATTGGGCGCGGCCGGGGCGACCGTCTACGTCACCGGGCGAACGACCCGGTCACAGCGGTCGGAGATGAACAGGCCGGAAACGATCGAGGAGACCGCGGCCCTGGTCGACGAGGCCGGCGGCCAGGGGATCGCGGTCCAGGTCGACCACCTCGTTGCCGACGAGGTGCGCGCGCTGGTGACCCGCATCGACGGCGAACACGGCGGCCTGGACGTTCTGGTGAACGACATCTGGGGGGCAACCACAATGGAGTGGGACAAGTCGGTCTGGGAGTCGTCGTTGGACATCGGGCTGCGCACCCTGCGCCTGGCCGTGGACACACACGCCATCACCAGCCACTTCGCGATACCGCTGCTCATCAGGACGCCTGGCGGCCTGGTTGTCGAGGTGACCGACGGAACCGATGAGTACAACGCGACCAACTACCGGGTCTCCTTCTTCTACGACCTGGCCAAGGCGGCAGTGAATCGAATGGCGTTCGCGCTGGCGCATGAGTTGCAGCCCTACGGCGCGACAGCCGTGTCACTCACACCGGGTTGGCTGCGATCGGAGATGATGCTCGAGGCCTTCGGCGTCACCGAATCGAACTGGCATGACGCCACAGAGCGCGTGCCCCACTTCGCCATCTCCGAGAGCCCAGCATTCGTCGGCCGGGCCGTCGCCGCGCTCGCCCAAGACCCCGACGTGTCGCGCTGGAACGGAAAGTCACTCTCCAGCGGGCAACTGGCGAAGATCTACGGCTTCACCGACGTCGACGGCAGCCAACCCGATGCCTGGCGATACGTCCCCGAAGTCCAAGACGCAGGCAAGCGCGCCGACACAACCGGCTATCGCTGACATCAGCGGCAGGTCAGCCGACGCCGGCACGCCAAGTGAGACTGGGCGAGGCGGAAGGCTGTGTCGCGTTGACCTCGCGCTCGGCCGTGCCATGGTGGTCCGATGGGCGCTGACGAGGTTCGGGACGGCGTGTCGCTGACCAATCTTGACCAGCCGCTGTTCGACCAGGCGGACGCGACCAAGCGGGATCTGGTGGACTACCTGGACGCAGTGGGGGATCGCATCATCGCGGGGCTTCGCGACCGGCCGCTGTCGGTGATCCGCGTACTTCGCGGTCAGGCGCCGTTCATGCAGAAGAACGTTCCCAAGTACACGCCGTCATGGGTGCGCACGGTGCCAATGTGGGCAGAGGCCTCGAAACGGGAGGTCTCCTACGCGCTGTGCAACGACCGTCGCACCCTGCTGTGGTTCGCCAATCAGCGTGCGATCGAGTACCACCCGACCCTGGTTCGCGCAGATCGCCCGGACTATCAGACCCACCTCGTGATGGACCTGGACCCGCCATCTGCGGACGCATTCGACGTGGTGGTCCGCACCGCTCAGCTGGTCCGGCAGGCCCTGGCCGATGCCGGCTTGTCCGGTGCGGTCAAGACCAGCGGTGCGAAGGGCGTGCACGTGTTCGTACCGATCGCGGCACATCCGATCGCGGATGTCGCGGCGGCCACCCGCGCGATCGCCGCACGCGCCGAGCGCCTCGACCCCGTCCTCGCCACAACCGCGTATCTCCTGGAGGAGCGCGGTGGCAAGGTGTTCCTCGATTCGACCCGCTCCGGCGGGGCGACGGTGGTCGCCGCGTACAGCCCCCGCGTTCGGCCCGGTGCTCCAGTGTCCTTCCCCGTTGCCTGGGACGAGCTTGATCGCGTCTCGCCAGGCGATTTCACCGTGCGCACCGCGGCGACGTTGATCGGTGGGGACGATCCGTGGGCCGACCGAATGCCCGAGCCGCAGCGGCTGAGCTCCGAGTTGATCGAGGAAGGCCACACCATCCCGGTCGCCCGGGTGCAGGCTATGCACGAGGGCAAACGTCGGGCCCGGGCTCGCCGCAGCTGACACCACACGCCGGAGCGGACGTGCTAGGGCGTGTCTGACCGATCCTGGGGTGGGGGCGCGGCAGCCTGGTTGTCATGACTCGTGTTGGGGTGCTGACTGATCAGATGTGGGATCGGATCGAGCCTTTGTTGCCGGACCGCACGCCGCGGCGGGGTGGGAGGTGGGGCGAGCATCGTGTTGTTCTGGAGGCGATCTGCTGGCGGCTGCGCACGGGCTCGCCGTGGCGAGACCTTCCGCCGGAGTTTCCTGCCTGGCAGACGGTGTGGTGGCGGTTCGACCTGTGGTCCAAGGACGGCACCTGGGACAAGATCTTGACCGAGCTGCAGGGTCGGGCGCATGCGGTGGCCGAGCTGGAGTGGACGGTGTCGGTGGATTCCACGGTCGCCCGGGCTCATCAACACGCCGCCGGTACGCGTGGTGACCGCACCGGGGGGCTCGGTCGAATCACAAGATTCTGCGGCCTGAGCCCGATGATCACGCGCTGGGCCGATCCCGCGGCGGGTTGAGCACCAAGACCCATCTGAGCGTGGACCGTCGGGGGCGGCCGTTGTCG
>DATHII010000213.1:0-31112 GCA_035316885.1 Jiangellaceae bacterium
GTGAGACACGGGATCAGATCCTGGGGGCCGGGGCTGCTGCTGGTCGCGCCGTCGATCGTGGCCGTCGCTGTCTTCGTCTACGGCCTCATCGGCTCGACCGTAAACCTGTCGCTCACCGACCGGCACTCCGCCCGCCCGGCGACGCGTCACGTCGGGTTCGAGAACTACGTGAACCTGTTCGACGACGACCGGTTCCTGCACTCGTTGCGGAATCTGGCGGTCCTCACCGTCGTCTTCGTCGTGGGGACGATCTTCTTCGGACTCCTCTGGGCACTGCTACTGGAGAAGGGCGTATCGGGCGAAGGGATATTCCGGTCGGTATACCTGTTCCCGATGGCCGTGTCGTTCGTCGCGTCGGGGGTGGTGTGGCGGTGGCTGCTCAACAGCGCACAGGGTGAGAATGCCGGCGGCCTCAATGCGCTGTTCGGGATACTCGGGGTGGACTTCCTGCAGAACCAGTGGTGGTCGAACCCGACCTGGGGCATGGCCGCGATGGCGCTGCCGGCGATCTGGCAGCTCTCCGGGTACATCATGGCGCTGTTCCTGGCCGGCTTTCGTGGAATTCCCGGCGAGCTGCGTGAGGCCGCCCGGATAGACGGCGCAAGTGAGTTCCAGCTCTACCGGCACGTGATCTTCCCGCAGTTGTCGCCGGTCGCGCTGTCGGCCCTGATCATCGTCGGCCACATGTCGATGAAGATGTTCGACCTGATCATGGCCGTGTCCGGTGCGCAGTATGTCACCGAGGTGCCCGCGGTCTACATGTGGCAGACCCTGCTGACCAACGACTACGCCAAGGCTGCGGCGATCGCGATCGTCCTGCTGGTGATCGTCGCCGTGCTGGTGATCCCGTACCTGGTCCAGAACGCGCGGGCGGAGCGAGCCCGATGAGCACGGGGACCGCCCTGCAGGCGCCGGCACCGCTCGCCCCCCCGCGGGCCAGGTCGACACCGGCCAAGACCGCCGCTGCCCGGGCGGTGCGATACGGCCTGCTCCTGTTCTTCGTGGTGGTCGTGCTGATCCCGGTGTACGTCCTGGTGGTGACCAGCTTCAAGCCACCCGCCGAGACCGGAGTGTCCAACGCCTGGTCGTTGCCCGACGCGTGGACAACCGAGTCGTGGAGCCGCGCCTGGGAGGCGCTCAGCCCGTCATTGTGGCGCACCTTCTCGTTGGCGATCCCGGCGTCCATCATCGCCGCGTTCCTCGGGTCACTGAACGGGTTCGTGCTCTCGCGGTGGAAGTTCCCGTACGCCGACCTGGTTTTCACCCTGTTCCTGTTCGGGATGTTCATCCCCTACCAGGCGGTGATGATCCCGCTGCGGCAGCTGACGATCGACATCGGCCTGCCGAGCGGCGTCCCGACGCTGATACTCGCCCACGTCGTGTACGGCATCCCGATCTGCACCCTGATCTTCCGCGGGTACTACTCCACGACGATCCCGGCGGACCTCATCGAGGCGGCCCGGGTCGACGGCGCGGGCATGATCCGCACCTACACGTCGATCATCCTGCCGCTGTCGGCGCCGGGGTTCGTCGTCACGCTGATCTGGCAGTTCACCTCGGTCTGGAACGACTTCCTGTTCGCGATCTTCCTGTCGAACACCCGCAACGGGCCGGTGACGATCGCCCTCAACGCGCTCGCGGGTGGCCAGCTCACCGACTATGCCGCGAGCATGGCCGGCGCGCTGCTCGCGTCCCTGCCGACACTGGTCGTGTACATCCTGCTCGGCCGCTATTTCATCAGTGGTCTGATGGCGGGTTCGTTGAAGAGCTGACGTCGGGCCGTGCGTCAGGGGCGAGGCGGTGGGCGCCGGCTGACGGGACGGCGACGAACGACGACGGCGGATCGAAGCGGCGCCCGGCAAACGCCGACTCGACGGCTCGTACTGACGCTTCGACGGCCGTGTCCTCCACGAGCGCGATCACGCAGCCGCCGAAACCGCCTCCGGTGATGCGGGCACCGTACGCCCCGGCCTCCAGCAGCGTGTCGACGGCGAGGTCGACCTCCGGAACCGTGATCTCGAAGTCGTCGCGCAGCGAGAGGTGCGACGCGGTCAGCGCCGGACCGATTTCCCGAAGATCGGCGCCGGACCGCAGCAGATCCGCTACCGCGAGGACACGGGCGTTCTCAGTGACGACATGCCGGGCTCGGGGGAGCAGCGGCAGGGGCAGCGCACCGAGGTCGGTGAGTGCCGCGTCACGCAGCGCGGGAACTCCCAGCAGCC
The DNA here is from genome assembly GCA_035316885.1 of Jiangellaceae bacterium. GTDB lineage: Bacteria > Actinomycetota > Actinomycetes > Jiangellales > Jiangellaceae > DASRTE01. Next base: position 2,223 of record DATHII010000213.1, read on the forward strand.
GCGCCGCCTCCTCGCAGTCGCGGCGACGGGCAACGTACTCGCCGTCGACGTGGCGGTGCGGCGCCCTGGTGTCCACGACGAGCAGTGCCAGCCCATGCGCGGACAGGTCGATGGAGACGTGCTCGACGGCCATCGACCGGGTGTCCAGGAATACCGCGTGGTTCTCGCGTCCGTGCATCGACGCCATCTGGTCCATGACTCCGGTCGGTGCCCCGACGAAGCCGTTCTCCGCCCGCTGGCACAGCCTCGCGACGGCGGTCCGGTCGAGGGACAGGCCGGACAGGTCCGACCACGCGATAGCAGCGGCGCACTCGAGCGCTGCCGACGACGACAGCCCCGCGCCCAGTGGGACGTCGCCGTCGACGACGACGTCGATGTCGCGGACCGGATGGCCGTCGACGCGCAGGGCCCACGCCACCCCGGCGACGTACGCACTCCAACCCGTGACCCCGCCGGGCGTCACTGCAGCGGCGTCCACGGTCACGTCCTCGCCGGGCGACTGGAGCGACCGCATCCGGGTCGTGCGGCTGGGGGAGAGAGCTGCCGCCACCACGACCCGCTGCGCCAGGGCGAGCGGCAGCACGAAGCCGTCGTTGTAGTCGGTGTGCTCGCCGATCAGGTTGACCCGACCCGGTGCGGCCCACAGACCCGCCGGCTCCCGGCCGTACGCGTCCCGGAAGGCCTCGACGAGCGCCGCCGGGGGGCTCATCCGCGAACGAACGCCCAGGCATCGGCGACGATGCGCTCGAGGTCGTGTCGCGGCGTCCAGCCCAGCTCGGCTTTGGCGCGCTCGGCGGAGGCGACCAGGGTCGGGGGGTCGCCCGGGCGGCGGTCGCGGTCTACGTGCGGCACCGGATGACCGGTGACACGGCGGCAGGCGTCGACGACCTCGCGGACCGAGTAGCCGGTACCGGTGCCGAGGTTGAGGACAGTGTGCTCGCCGGGCACCGCTGCCTCGAGCGCCAGCAGGTGGGCGTCCATAAGGTCCTCGACATGGAGGTAGTCGCGGATCGCGGTGCCATCGGGTGTGGCGTAGTCGGTGCCGAAGACGTCGACGGATCGGCGGCGACCTGCGGGGACGGCCAGGACGTTGGGGATCAGGTGCGTCTCCGGGTCGTGCCGCTCGCCGAGGCCCCCCGACGAGCCGCCGACGTTGAAGTAGCGCAGGCTCGCCGCTGCGAGCCCGTGGGCCCGCGCTTCGCCGGCGATCATGTGGTCGACTGCGAGCTTGGACTGGCCGTATGGACTCTCCGGTACGGCGGGGGTGTTCTCGGTGATCGGCGACTCGGTCGGCGTCCCGTAGGTGGCCGCGGTGGATGAGAAGACCAGGCGTGGCACGCCGGCCTCGCGCATGGCCCGGAGTAGGTGCAGCGATCCGACGACGTTGGCCGACCAGTACGACTCCGGGTGCGCGACCGACTCGGCGACCAACGACTTCGCCGCGAAATGCAATACCGCGTCGAAGCCCCCGCCGTCGAGGACCGCACCGGCCTCCGACACACCGCTCTCGACGAGGGTCGCGCCGTCGGGGACAGCGTCGCGGTGACCGGTCGACAGGTCGTCGAGCACGACGACCTCGTGGTCGGACGCGAGCAGCGTGGCCGCGACGATCGACCCGATGTAGCCGGCTCCGCCGGTGACGAGCAGTTTCACTGCCTGACCTCTCGTAGACGATGGGCGACGTTTTCGGGCAGGACGTCGGTGACGAAGGCACCCATGCCGGACTCCGACCCGGCAAGGTACTTCAACTTGTCCCTCGCGCGCCGGATCGAGAAGACCTGGAGGTGTAGGTACGCGAGGTCGCGGTCCGCCCGGACCGGGGCCTGGTGCCAGGCGGCGACATAGGGGAGCGGTGCGTCGTAGAGCGCGTCGAGGCGACGCAGCACGTCGAGGTAGACGCCCACGAAGTCGTCGCGCTCCTCGCCGGAAAGCGATGCGATGTCGGGCACCTGACGGGCGGGATAGAGGTGGACCTCGACCGGCCAGCGTGCCGCCGCGGGAACGTACGCGGTCCAGTGTGCGGAGTCGGCCACGACGCGGACCTCGGCCGCGCGCTCGGCGGCGAGCAGGTCGGCGAACAGGTTGGAACCCGTCGCCTGCTCGTGACGGCGGGCAGAGCTCAGCATCTGCCCGGTGCGCGGTGTCACGAACGGATAGGCGTAGATCTGGCCGTGTGGGTGGGCGAGCGTGACGCCGATCTCCTCGCCGCGGTTCTCGAAGCAGAACACCTGCTCGACCCCGGACAGCGTGGAGAGGGCCGACGCGCGATCGGCCCAGGCGTCGACGACGAGCCTGGCGTGCTCAGGCGGGAGATCGGCGAACGACGACGCGTGGTCGCTGGTGAAACAGACGACCTCGCAGCGGCCGACGCCCGCCCGGTGGGGCACGATGGCGATCGGCCCTGGATGGCCCGGGTCGGCAGCGTCGGTCGACAGGCTGGGGAATCGGTTCTCGAACACGACGACGTCGTAGTCGGAAGCGGGGATCTCAGTCCGGCGCGTGCCGGTCGACGGGCACAGGGGGCACTCCTGCTCGGGCGGCAGGAACGTCCGCGTCTGACGATGGGAGGCCATCACGACCCACTCGTTCAGGACTGGGTCGTATCGCAGCTGCGATGACGTCCCTACGGGCGGCAGGTCACGCTTGTCGTCGACGAGTCGCGACGGTCTCGCGGGCTCATCGAGGTCGAAATAGATGATCTCCCGGCCGTCTGCAAGCCGGGTCGAGGTGCGCCTCACCAGGATGCGCCTGGGCAACGGCAGGTGGTCACGTCTGACGCCGCTCCTCTCGCGTTGGGATTCGCTACGTGCCGCTGACTTGTCTACCAGGCAATCTCGACAGCGCGCCGCGAGCCCTACCATGGGCCGGTGGACGGTTGTCATAGTTGCCCGACGGCGGTGCCTCGACCGTGAGCCTTGACGTCCTGGCCAATGTCGGGCTCGTCCTGCTGTTCGTGCTCATCGGTGGTGTCTTCGCCGCCACCGAGATCGCACTCGTGTCGCTGCGGGAGAGCCAGCTCACGCAGCTCGCGCGGCGCGGCCGCCGGGGCGCCAAGGTGGCCGCGTTGGCTCGCGACCCGAACCGGTTCCTCGCCGCGGTCCAGATCGGGGTCACGGCAGCCGGGTTCTTCTCGGCGGCGTTCGGGGCCACGACGCTGGCCGACGACCTCAGCCCCGTACTGGTCGGGTGGGGGCTCTCGCAGACCGCAGCGGAGCTGACGGCGCTGATCGGCATCACGCTGGTGATCGTGTACGTCTCGCTGGTCCTCAGCGAGCTCGCACCCAAGCGTCTCGCGCTGCAGCGGGCCGAAGGGGTCGCCACGGTCGTCGCACCGCCGCTGGATCGGTTCGCCATCCTCATGCGGCCGGTGATCTGGCTGCTCTCGAAGTCCAGCGACGCCGTCGTCCGGCTGCTCGGCGGCGATCCGGCGGCCAGTCGTGAGGAGATCAGCGAGCAGGAGCTGCGGCAGATGCTGACGGCCCACGAGAGCCTGGGCGAGGAGGAGCGCCGGATCGTCGAGGACGTCTTTGCCACGGGTGATCGGCAGGTGCGCGAGGTGATGCGTCCGCGGACCGAAGTCGACTTCCTCGACGCCGGGATGCCGGTCTACCAGGCGGTGAAGTCCGCGACCACGATGCCCCACTCGCGGTACCCGGTGGTCCGCGGCTCCGCCGACGACGTCGTCGGCTTCGTCCACGTCCGCGACCTGTACTCGCCCGAGATCGCCAACACAAGCGTCCGGGTCGGCGAGATCGCCCGCGACATCCTCATGCTCCCCGGTACGAAGCGCGTGTTGCCGGCGATGTCCGAGATGCGCCGTGTCGGCGGCCACATCGCTGTCGTCGTCGACGAGTACGGCGGCACGGCGGGCATCGTGACGCTCGAGGACCTGGTGGAGGAGCTGGTCGGCGAGATCTGGGACGAGTACGACGCCGACGAGGAGGCACCGGCCCGCTCGTCCGAAGGTGCGGTGGAGGTCGACGGACTGCTCAACATCGAGGACTTCGCCGAGCAGACGGGAGTCGAACTTCCCGACGGGCCCTACGAGACCGTTGCCGGTTACGTCGTCGCGGCGCTGGGCCGGTTGCCTGACAGGGGCGACACCATCGAGATCGGGGGCCACCGCCTGCAGGTGGTGGCGCTCGACGGCCGGCGCGCGGCACGGCTGCGACTCACAGCGGAAGTGCCCGCGGCGGAGGCCGCGGACCAGCCCGATCAGGAGCCGACCCGGCCCGCACCGGACCGGCTGACAGAATGACCACCATGACCGCCGCCCGCCCTCGCGTGTTCTCCGGCATGCAGCCGACGAACGACTCGCTGCACCTCGGCAACTACCTCGGGGCGTTGCGTCAGTGGGTTGCCCTGCAGGAGACTCACGACGCGTTCTACTGCGTCGTCGACATGCACGCCATCACCTCCGGACACGACCCGAAGGTGTTGCGCTACCGGACCCGGCTGACCGCCGCCCAGTACCTGGCCGCCGGACTCGACCCCGAGCGGAGCACGCTGTTCGTGCAGAGCCATGCGCCCGAGCACGCACAGCTCGCCTGGGTGCTGGGCTGCATCACCGGCTTCGGCGAGGCGAGCCGGATGACGCAGTTCAAGGACAAGGCGGCGCGCCAGAGTTCGGATGGCCCCACCGTCGGCCTGTTCACCTACCCGGTGCTGCAGGCCGCCGACATCCTGCTCTACAACGCGGACAAGGTTCCGGTCGGTGAGGACCAGCGTCAGCACGTCGAGCTCACCCGTGACCTCGGCGGGCGGTTCAACTCGCGGTTCGGCCAGACATTCGTGCTGCCGGAGCCGTACATCGTGACGCAGACCGCGAAGATCCTCGACCTGCAGAACCCCAGCGCCAAGATGAGCAAGAGCGTGTCCGGGTCCGGCCTGGTCGAGCTGCTGGACGATCCGCGCGTTATCGAGAAGCGGATCAAGAGCGCCGTCACCGACACCGGCCGCGACGTGGTGGCCGATCCGGAGAATAAGCCTGGAGTGACCAACCTGATGACGATTCTGTCCGCGTTCAGCGGCCGCTCGATGGCAGCCATCGAGCGCGACTTCGCCGGACGCGGCTACGGCGACCTGAAGAAGGAGGTCGCCGCCGCGGTCCTCGACACCGTCGTGCCGTTCCAGGTCCGGCTCGGGGAACTGCTCGACGATCCAGCCGAGCTCGACTCGCTGCTGGCCCGGGGTGCCGCTAAGGCGCGTGAGGTGTCGTCCCGTACCCTCGGCCAGGTGTACGAGCGCGTCGGGTTCCTCGCCGCCCAGTGACCACTCCCGGCGAACTCGAGGTGCACACCATCGGTGTGGCGATACCGCTTCCCGAGCCGTACGCGGAAGAGCTGCAGGGGTGGCGGCGCGATGTCGGCGACCCGCTCGCCTGCGCGATCCCGTCGCACATCACGTTGCTGCCGCCGACCGACGTCGCTTCGGACGACCTCGTGGTTGTCGACAAGCACCTGACCGCGGTGGCGGCGGCCAGCGAGCCGTTCCACGTCCACCTGCGGGGGACGGCGACGTTCCGGCCGGTCTCGCCGGTCGTGTTCGTCGCGCTGTCGCAGGGAATATCCGCCTGTGAGCAGCTATCGAAGGCCGTCCGGACCGGTCCGCTCCCGGCCGAGCTCTCCTTCCCGTACCACCCGCACGTGACGATCGCGCACCACCTCCCTGACGAGGCGATGGACCGGGCCTTCGTCGGCCTCGCCGACTTCGAGGCGGGCTTCGACGTCACGGCGTTCAGCCTGTACGAGCACGGCCTGGACGAGGTCTGGCGGCCACAGCGCTCGTTCGCGCTCGGGTCGGGGGAGGCTCAGACCCGGTCCGCGTAACGGCCGGATGCCCTACGCCGGCCGCGCCACACGCCAACCGTGAGTGCGCTGACGACGGCGGCTACAGCCACCGCCCACACCCAGGACGTGGCCTGCGCCGCATCGACCACGTTCGTTCCGGTGTCGGAGGGTGGTGGCGCCGCCGGTGACTGCGTGTCTGCCGCGACTGCTGCTGCGACCTCTTCGGGCGTGACCAGCGTGCCCACCGGCTCCGTCTGCGCCCGGGCAGCGAACCCCCAGTCGAGCAGGGCCTCCGCAAGCGGCTCGGCCCTCTGCTCGGCGCCGAGGACCACCGCGACGAGCCGACTGCCGTCGCGTTCGGCGGCGGCGACCAGGGTGTGGCCCGCGATGCTGGTGTATCCCGACTTGAGCCCGATCGCCCCGTCGTAGCTGCCGAGCAGGCGGTTGTGGTTCTGGATCTGGAACGTCGCCCCGTCCATCCCGGGGAAGTCATAGGTCGAGGTCCGCACGAGTGCGGCGAGTCGCTCATCGGCCAGGACGGCCCGGGCGATCAGCGCGAGGTCGTAGGCCGACGAGACCTGGCCGGGGGCGTCCAGCCCGTGCGGAGTGGTCGCGTTCGTGTCGAACGCCCCCAGCCGGGCGGCCTCGTCGTTCATCAACGCCGCGGCTTGGGCGTCGCCGCCCACGATCATCGCCAGCGCGTGCGCGGCGTCGTTACCGGACGCGAGCAGCAAAGCGTGCTCGAGATCGGCGACGGAGTACGGCTGGCCGGGAACGAGGCCGACCCGGCTCCCGTCGGTCTGTGCGTCGTGCTCGGTCGCGGTATAGGCCTCCCCAGCGTCGACGGACGGAAGGACGGCGAGAGCAGTCAGGAGCTTGATCGTGCTCGCCGGCGGCAGGGGTGCGTGTGCGTCGAGAGCAGCGAGGACCGACATCGTGTCCAGGTCGGCGACCAGCCAGGCCGGTGCATTGACGACGGGGAGCGGCGGTGCGGCGTCGGACACGACCGGAGCGCCCGTGGTCGCCAACGCGGAACCACCGACGGCATCGGCGAACGGCGAGTCCGGGGGAGGAGCGATTGTGGTGGTCGGCGTCGGCAACAGTCCCGGCGTCGTGCCCGCGGTCGCCGTCAGGGGGAGCGCGAGCACCAGGAGCAGCGCAGAGCCGGCGGTGAGTCGCATATCGGACATGGTGGTCGACAGCGTACGGCGGCGCCGGAGGCCCTCGGTCACGTGGCCGCCTCGTCGAAGGGGCGAACGAGCGTTCGCAGCAGCGTGGCCAGCCGCGCCCGGTCGGCGTCGGACAGTGCGGCCAGCAGCCCGCGTTCGTGGTCGAGCAGCCCGTCGAGTGCGGCGTCGACGGCCACCCTCCCGGCGTCGGTCAGCCGGACCCGGACGCCGCGACGGTCGGCGGGATCGCGCCGCCGGCGCACCAGCCCGCGTGCTGCGAGCTTGTCGACCCGGGCGGTCATGGTGCCGCTCGTGACCAGCGTTCTCGGGAGCAGGTCACCGGGGGACATCTCGTACGGCGTGCCGGCGCGGCGCAGGGCCGCGAGCACGTCGAACTCCCAGGGTTCGAGGCCGTGCTCGGCGAAGGCAGCCCGGCGCCCCCGGTCGAGGTGGCGGGCCAGTCGGCCGACGCGCGAGAGCACCTCCATCGGGCCGACGTCGAGGTCGGGGCGCTCGCGGCGCCAGGCCTCGACCAGGCGGTCGACCTCGTCCTCATCCACGGCGACGACCCTACGACTCAAGCATCTTGACATCAAGACACTGGTGCTGGAGGAGTCAGCGGCGCTCGTCGCTGAGGCGGGGCTTGCCTTCGAGTCCGGTCAGCCCGTTCCACGCCAGGTTGACCAGGTGGGCGGCGACCTCGGCCTTCTTCGGCTTGCGGACGTCGAGCCACCACTGGCCGGTGAGCGCGACCATGCCGACCAGCATCTGGGCGTACATCGGGGCGTACCTGGTATCGAACCCGCGTGCCTTGAACTCCGCCGCCAGGATGTGCTCGACCTGACTCGCCGCGTCGGAGATCAGGCTGGCGAAGCCGCCGGTCGACTGCGCCACCGGGGAGTCGCGCACGAGGATGCGGAAGCCGTCGGTCGAGGCCTCGATGTAGTCGAGGAGCGCGAGGGCAGCCCGCTCGAGAACCGTCCGCGGGTGGGTCGCAGTTCGGAGAGCGGTGGTGATGCGGTCGAGGAGATGCTCCATCTCGCGGTCGACGACGACGGCGTAGAGGCCCTCCTTACCGCCGAAGTGCTCGTAGACCACCGGCTTCGAGACGCCGGCCCGGCTGGCGATCTCCTCGATGGACGTGCCGTCGAAGCCGCGCTCGGCGAACAGCGCCCGTCCCACGTCGAGAAGTTGCTCCCGCCGCTGTTTGCCGGTCATGCGCACCCGGCTGGGTGTCGCGCGCGGTCGCGTCGTCGCGGGCTCGGTCACGGTGCTCATGATGCCTGCCGCTCAGGACGCGATCAGGGTCTTCTCGCCGCCGTAGTCGTCGACCCGCCTGGACTGGACCCGCTCGGCGCTGGGCCAGCGTACGTCCCTGGCCCAGCCGAGCTTCTCGAACAGCCAGATCAGGCGGGCGCTGGAGTCGATCTGGCCCTTCAGCACGCCGTGGCGCGCGCACGTGGGGTCCGCGTGGTGCAGGTTGTGCCACGACTCGCCCATCGACAGGAACGCCAGCCACCACACGTTTCCGGACTTGTCGCGGCTGGCGAACGGGCGCTCGCCGATGGCGTGGCAGATCGAGTTGATCGACCAGGTGACGTGGTGGAGCAGCCCGACCCGGACCAGCGTGCCCCAGAAGAACCCGGTCAGTGCGCCCTGCCAGGACCACGACAGCAGGCCGCCGAGAACCGCGGGCAGCAACAATGAGATCGCGACGAGCCAGGGGAACGCCCGGCTGACCGCGCGGATGTCGGGGTCCTTGATCAGATCGGGCGCGTACTGGCGCTGGTTGGTCTGCTCGACGTCGAACATCCAGCCCATGTGGGCGTAGAACATGCCCTTGATCAGTGCGGGGACGGTCTCGCCGTACCGCCACGGCGAATGCGGGTCGCCGTCGCGGTCCGAGTACTTGTGGTGCCTGCGGTGATCGGCGACCCAGCGGATCACCGGGCCCTCGATGGCCAGGCTGCCGGCGACGGCCAGGCCGATCTTCAGGCCCCGGTTCGCCTTGAACGAGCGGTGGGTGAACAGCCGGTGGAAGCCCACGGTGACGCCGTGGCCGGAGATCGCGAACATGAGGACGGCGATGACGACGTCACGCCAGCCCAACCAGCCGCCCCATGCGATCGGGATGGCGGCGAGGATGGCCAGAAACGGAAGCGCGATGAACGCTCCGAGGATGACGCGTTCCTGCGTCGACTGCTGATCGGTGCCCAGCGTCCCCAGCGGGATCTCGGTCGGCGCCGGCGCTGGCGCCGACCGGGTGGCGGTGTCGGTGACGGTCGGAGGCGTCATGGCGCGTCTCCCTCATGAGTCGGTGCTAGCTACGCCACCGTAACCTACGCCACCGTAGGTTGTGCAAGCCGGCCGTCCGCCGGCGGCTCGGCTGGGAACGTGTCGGGACCGGTAACGTCGTCCGCACAGGTTTCCTGTCTGAACGATCCGCCGTGGTGTAATTGGCAGCACCGGGGCCTTTGGAGCCCTTAGTCCAGGTTCGAGCCCTGGCGGCGGAGCGGCCGAGGGCTCTCGGCGTCATTCCGAGCTGGCGGGTATCGTCGGCGGCGGCCCTGCCACCGATGCCCAGGAGCTTCACGCGTGAGCGCTCGCCCGGCCGCCGTTGTCGTCCTCGCCGCCGGTGAGGGCACCCGGATGAAGTCATCCGTCCCGAAGGTCCTGCACGAGATGGGTGGCCGCACGCTGGTCGGCCACGCCGTCGCCGCCGCGCGGGCGCTGGATCCCGTCCATCTCGTTGTCGTCGTCGGCCACGGCCGCGACCAGGTCACGCCTCACCTCGCCCAGGTCGCACCCGCCGTCACCGTGGCGGTACAGGAACACCAGCTCGGCACCGGTCACGCCGTGAGCTGCGCGCTGGAGAGCCTGCCGGAGCTCGACGGCGTCGTGGTCGTCACGTACGGCGACGTCCCCCTGCTGACCGGCGACACGCTGCGCGACCTGGTTGACCTGCATGTGGAGGACGGAAACGGGGTCACCGTCCTGACGGCTGAGGTCGAGAACCCGTCCGGTTACGGCCGTGTCGTACGCGACGCGAGCGGTGGGATCCTCGGGATCGTCGAGCACAAGGACGCGTCCGGCGCCGTACAGCAGATTCGCGAGATCAACTCCGGCATCTACGCCTTCGACGCCGCGGTGCTGCGCGACGGCCTCGCGCGGCTGACCACGGACAACGCCCAGGGTGAGCTCTATCTCACCGACGTGGTCGCGATCGCGCGGACCGACGGTCGCGGGGTCGGTGCCCACCGGACCGCCGATGCCGTGCAGACCGAGGGGGTCAACGACCGCGTTCAGCTCGCTGCGCTCGGACGCGAGCTCAACCGGCGCATCCTCGACGACTGGATGCGCGCGGGCGTCAGCGTGGTCGACCCGGCCACCACCTGGGTGGACGTCAGCGTCCAGCTCGGCCGTGACGTGGTGCTGCGCCCGGGGGTCCAGCTCCAGGGAGCCACGCGGGTCGACGACGGCGCCGAGGTCGGGCCGGACTCCACGATCACCGACTGCATCGTCGGTGCTGGCGCGAGCGTCGTACGCACGCACGCGACCGGCGCCGAGATCGGCCCGGAGTGCATTGTCGGTCCGTTCACGTTCCTTCGCCCCGGCACCCGGCTGGCCCGCAAAGCCAAGGCCGGAGCGTACGTCGAGATCAAGGCGTCGACGGTTGGCGAGGGCTCGAAGGTGCCGCACCTGTCCTACGTCGGCGACGCGGAGATCGGCACCGGCGTGAACATCGGCGCCGCCACCGTCGTCGTGAACTACGACGGCGTGGCCAAGCACCGCACCGTCGTCGGTGACCACGTCTTCATCGGCTGCGACACCATGCTCGTCGCGCCCGTCACCGTAGGTGACGGTGCAAACACAGCCGCAGGATCGGTCATCACCGACGACGTCCCGCCCGGCGCCATGGCGGTCGCCCGTGCGCGCCAGCGCAACGTCGAGGGTTGGGTGGAGCGCAGGCGGGCAGGAACTCCTGCAGCGGATGCGGCGGCCAGGGCGCGCGCCGGGCAGACTGGGGCAGACGGCACCGGCGACGACGGCGGCACCGCAGGCGGCGGCGAGGGGAGCCAACCGTGAGCGGCATCAAAGCCAGCGGCACGAAGACCCTGATGCTCTTCGCCGGCCGCGCCTATCCCGAGCTCGCCACCGAGGTCGCCCAGCAGCTCGGCGTCGAGTTGATTCCCACGAAGGTCTTCAACTTCGCCAACGGCGAGATCTACGTCCGCTTCGAGGAGAGCATCCGGGGCTCGGACGCTTTCGTGCTCCAGAGCCATGCCACTCCGATCAACGAGTGGATCATGGAGCAGCTGATCATGGTCGACGCGCTCAAGCGGGCGTCGGCCAAGCGGATCACGGTGGTGATGCCGTTCTACGGCTACGCCCGCCAGGACAAGAAGCACCGTGGCCGGGAGCCGATCTCGGCCCGGCTGATCGCGGACCTGTTCAAGACCGCCGGTGCCGACCGGCTGATGGCCGTCGATCTGCACTCGGCCCAGATCCAGGGGTTCTTCGACGGCCCGGTCGACCACCTGTGGGCGCTGCCGATCCTGGCCGACTACGTCCAGAAGAAGTACGACTCCTCGAACATGACCGTGGTATCGCCCGACGCCGGGCGGGTCCGGGTGGCCGACCTCTGGGCGGACAAGCTGGGCACGCCGCTGGCGATCATCCACAAGCGCCGCGACCCCAACGAGGCCAACCAGGTCCGCGTCCACGAGGTGGTGGGCGCCGTCGAGGGCCGCACCTGCCTGCTGGTCGACGACATGATCGACACGGCGGCGACGATCACCCAGGCGGCTGAGGCGCTGCTCGCCAGCGGTGCCTCCGACGTGCTGATCACGGCCACGCATGCGGTACTGTCCGGCCCGGCCGTCGACCGGCTCAAGAACTCACGCGTGCGTGAGGTCGTCGTCACGAACACGCTTCCCATCCCCGCCGAGTGCCGCTTCGACAAGCTCACCACGCTGTCGATCGCGCCGCTGATCGCGCGGGCGATCCGTGAGGTCTTCGAGGACGGGTCGGTCACCAGCCTGTTCGACGGCAACGCCTGAGCCCCGAGCCCCAACGGTCGGGAGCAGAGCGGGTTCGCGCAGGTCGGCGGCGGGCGGGTACACTCTGCAGGTTGCCTCGGCGAGGGCGCCACCTGACCGGCTCCGTGATCGACGCGGTGGTCCGTCGGCGTGTGCCGCGCACCGAGCGCCCAGGCGAGTGCACCACCACGCCAGACCGTCCGCCGTCCCGTCGAGGAGTCCTCTCGTGTCCGATGTCACGATCGCTGCCGAGCTGCGCACCGAGTTCGGCAAGGGTGCCGCGCGCCGTCTGCGCCGTGCCGACAAGGTGCCTGCGGTGCTCTACGGTCACGGCACCGATCCGTTGCACCTGTCCCTGCCCGGCCACGAGACCATGCTGGCCCTCAAGTCCCGCAACGTGTTGATCACGCTGGACATCGACGGGCGGAAGGACGAGCTCGCGCTGCCCAAGCACGTGCAGCGCGATCCGCTGAGGGGCTTCATCAAGCACATCGACCTGATTCTCGTCCGACGGGGCGAGAAGGTCGTGGTCGACGTCCGGGTCGTGACCGTCGGCGAGGCCGCACCCGAGACGCTGGTCAACCTCGAGAACCCCACGGTCGCCGTCCAGGCCGAGGCCACGCAGCTCCCCGAGCGGATCGAGGTCTCGATCGAGGGTCTCGAGGCCGGAACGCAGATCCACGCGAGAGATCTCGCCCTGCCCGCCGGGGCGACGCTCGAGGCCGACGAGGATCTTCTGGTGGTCAACGTCACAATGGCACCCACCGCCGAGGAGCTCGAGGCCGAAGGCGCGGGGGAGGTCGAGGAGGCCGCCGAGGCGGTGCCCGAGGAGGGCATCGAGGAGGCTGCCGAAGCGGCCGCCCCGGCCGAGGGTGCGGGCGAGGCGCCCACACCCGAGGCGTCCTGAGCCGCAGCGCGAGAAGGTCGGGTGGCCGATGTCCGACGAGACGTGGCTCGTCGTCGGCCTCGGCAACCCCGGCCCCTCGTACGCCACCACCCGGCACAACGTGGGCCGGGTGGTCGTCGAACTGCTCGCCGAACGAGTCGGCGCCTCGTTCAAGTCGCACCGGCGTGGGCGCGCCGACGTGCTCGAGACACGATTGGGCGGGCCTCCTGGTGTCCGGACGGTGCTGGCACGGCCCCGGTCGTACATGAACGAGTCCGGTGGGTCGGTCGCCGCATTGCGCGACTTCTTCAAGGTCGGCACCGAGCAGCTGGTGATCGTCCACGACGAGCTGGACCTGCCGTTCGGCACGTTGCGGGTGAAGCGGGGCGGCGGCGACAACGGCCACAACGGCGTCCGGTCGGTTCGGGCCGCACTCGGAACCGGCGACTTCTGCCGGGTGCGGGTAGGCATCGGCCGGCCTCCGGGGCGGCTGGATCCGGCGGTCTTCGTGCTCAAGCCGTACTCGGCGACGGAACGGGCGGAACTGCCACTGCTCGTCGACCGGGCCGCCGACGCCGTCGAGGCTCTTGTCGTCGACGGCTTGGCCTACGCGCAGAACGTTTACAACAACTGAGCTTCGGAACGTCGGGTAACGACCGCGCCGATGGTGCGGACATACAGTCAGTTCACGGTGCTGCCGGCGTCCTGATGATATGGTTCCGACCGCCAAGCGTCCCAGGTGACAGCATTCCCGCTCTCCTTGACCATGAAATGCCAGTCCCCGGTGTACGTGTTGTTCTGCCACACGTTGTTCTGCTCGAAGGTGATGTGCTCCTCCACGACCTCACCCTGGTACGGCGACCAGTCCGGGTAAGTGCCGTAGTTCGAGAAGAGCCCGTTGAAGCCACAGCCATTCGATGGGGAACAGTCAGGGATCTTCGATGGGTCGAGCGAGAAGAGGTTGCCCTTCACGAGCACGTTCTTCGTCTTCCACCGACAGTCGTCGAAGTACGGCTCCTCCGTAATGTTCGACTCCGTCGAACAGGCCGCCTCCGTAGCGACGGATGGGTTCACCAGCGTGCCGACGCCTGTGCTCGTGTTGGCAGGGGACCCGGCGAATCGATCCGCATTCTCCCACGCCACGATGCCCGACCAGTTGTCCCTGAACACGTTCCCGGATACTCGAAGGATCTCGTTGTACGGCCCCTCAACCCTGTCGTCACTTCCCGACTCCGAGAGGTAGATCGCGGAGGCGGGGAATCCCGGATTGGTGGGACCTTTGACGAGCGCGTTCCTGACGAACGTGTTGTTCAAGATCGCCGCGTTGTAGCTCGTCTCGTACATGATGCCCTCGGCGTCATTGCCGGACACGTAGTTGCCCTGGACGAGGAAGCCGACGTTGTTGGTGTCTGCCCATAGGCCGACACCTCTATTGTCGTGGACATAGTTGCTGGTTACTCTCGCGCCATTGGTCGCCCAGAACTTTCCGCCCCCCGTACAGCCGCACTCCGGCTGTCGGCTCTCCCAGTCGTCCGTGTTGTTGCCGGAGATCTCGTTGCCATCCAGGATCACGTCCGTCACGCCGTCGGCGCCGTAGGCGTTGAAACCGTACTGTCCATTGTCGCGGAGGCAGTTCCCGATCAGACGGCTACCGGAGCCGACCATCACACCCGCGCCGGCGTTGTTCTGGATGGTGCTGGAGCTCACTGTCCAGCCCTTCGCCGAGTCATGGTTGACCACGCCTTCGTTGTTGTTGTCCCCGGCCGAGCCGAAGTTCTGCACGGTCAGGAACACAATCGCGACGTCGGGGGCATCTCCCGCGAACGCGTAGAGGTTCTGATTTCGGCCATCGAGGACTGACCCAGGAGCCCCGATGAACGTGTCGCCGACGTGAGGGACCACCTGGTCGTAAGGGCCGGTTCCAGGGTGGTGGGTGCCCGGAGAGAGCCAATACGTGGTGTGCCCAGGGTGTGCCGCCACGACGTTGGCGAGATTTCGCGCCGTTGACACGGCCACCGCACCGGCGGGAGGTTCGGAAGGCCCGTTGAGGGCTGCGCTGTCGCACCTCTGCGCAATGGGGGTACTGGGAGCTGTCGTTGCCAGCCTCGCTGGCTTCGGAGCCAGAGGGCTGATTGTCGGGGTCCCGGCGATGTCCGGTCGGTCGGAACCGTCGGCGGGGCGACTACCCGAACCGCCGTCTCCTGCAGCCACGGCCAGAGCGACTGCCGCCGCGATCGCCAAGACGATGATTGCAGTCGACCACCGCGCGGCTACGGGCCGTGGCATGCCACTCGTCCCACGGAACAGGTCCGACCCAGCCCGAGTGCGGCTCGGACCTGCGCCACCAGCCGGTCGGCGTCCAAACGCTCGATGTCCTGGAAATATCTACTCAGGCCCAGGGCCTTTAAGGCGGCGGTTCGGCGAACCGGCTGGCTCACGGATCCTTGCCGTCCCGCTGCCGGCCGGAGGCGACCCGCTCGACACCCGTCCGCACCTTGGTGCTCAGACGCGTGACCAGTGAACCGGCCCCGAGCGCCTGGACCGCAGGATCAGGGCTCTCCAGCAGCCGCCGCTTGCGCATCGGGTCGGCGTGGCGCCCAACCCACACGGCAAGCTCCCTTCCGCATCGCCAGCGGTCGGTCGGGCCGATGGGTGCCCGCCAGATGGCCGCGACATATGCCAGCAGGTACTCCGCGACCAGGCGCACGGCAGGATTGCGCCAACGGTTCGCGCGCCGGGGGTCCAGATTGGTGCAACGTCGACGGATGCCGGGTGCGGCCCGCTCGGCCCGCATGGGATGGTCACGCCGGAAGTAGAGAAAATCGGGCACGTTGTGGAAGGGACCGTGCAGCGCCAGATCTGCGACGAAGGTGCGGTCGGCAAGGTGGTGGGTGCCATGGGGCGCCACCTGCCGGAGGATCGACATCCGGATGACCCCGTAGATGTCGTCGCCTCCTTGCGTGTACAGCAGACTCCGGAAGCGCTCGACGGCATCGGGGACATCGGTCGTGAGTGGGTAGTCGCGAGCGTGCGTGATACGGCCCGCATCGTCGATGAACGCCGTCCAGGCATGCGCCAGGACGATCTCGGGCCGGGAGTCGAGGGAATCGATACACCGCTGGAGCAGGTCCGGGGCGTAGAGGTCGTCGTCGGACACCCACTTGAAGAACTCGCCGCGGGCCTGCGCGATCACGAAGTTGTGATTGAACGCTGCACCGAGGTTTTGATGGTGGTGGACGTACCGCACGCGCGGGTCAATCGACTCGTACCGCCGGGCGATGGCACCCGTCTGATCGGTGGAGCCGTTGTCCGAGATGATCAGCTCGAAACCGGTAAAGGTCTGCGCCAGGAGAGCGTCCAGGGACGCAGCGAGGAAACGCTCGCCGTTGTAGACAGGCAGGCCAAGGGTGAGACGGGGTACGGCTTCCGGGCTGTTCACGTGGCCACCTCCGCCACGGAGTGGTGGTCGGCCAACCCTGAACGAAGCTGATGCCACCACACCAGAGCGGAGAAGCACAGCGCAATCGCCACACCCCAGCTCGTGCCGAGCGCTCCCCCGAGGATGGCTCCGCCTGCGCCCCCGATGGCATAGGCTGCCGAGCCCATCAGCTGCGCTCGGAGGCTGCGGCGCGCCAGACCCATGGCGCGCAAGCCCGCCGTGGCCGCGGTGGTGAACGAGGCCGCAGCGAGCGTGAGCGTCATCGCGGGAATCAGCTGCTCAGTCGGGATCCACAGCTCCTTGAGTAGGGCGGGCCCCGGACCGAGAGGAAAGACGGTCAAGAGGATCAACCCCCAGGCAACGACTGCAGCAGCCTGGGCACCACCGAGTACGAAGCAGAAACGCGATAGGTTCCCAGAGGCTCGGTGGAACACTCGCGAGGCTTCAGGAACAGCTACCTGGCTGATCCCCATGAGGACGACGAAGAAAGGGCCCATCAGGATCTCGGAGGCCCGGACGTAGCCGACGGCTGCGAGGCCGGCGACTGCGCCTAGAACAAAGGCGCGCAACTGCGCTGCCCCGCTGATGCTGACGTTCTCGGCGAGGTACCGAACGGATAGTTGGTGGTGGGTTCGCAGCCACCCCGCCGTGCGGGTCGGGCGTGGAAGGACGCTCGCCTGCACCGCCCCTAGCGCAGCAGCAAGCGTTGCCGTCCCTCCAAAAGCAAGCAGGCAGCCCGCCGCACTACCGTCCCCGCGGTTCTGGAGCACGACAAGTGCCAGCACGAGCAGCACGGTCCAGAGCAGGTCGTTGATGAAGGCGGAAGATCCGCGACCACGCGCGAAGAATGCGAAACGCCAGCTGTCTTGCAGCGCAAGTCCGGGTAACCCGACGCCGAGCGCGACGAACACCGGTCCAACGGGATCTGGCAGCAGCATTCCCGCGAGCACGCAAACGGCACCAGCGGTCACGCCAACGACGAGTGCGGTCCCCGTCGCCGCCGACGTGGCACGGCGCCAGCGGCGATGCACGTCGCCGCTGTGGCGTACCAGCAGCGGATCTGTCGCCAGGCCGCGTGCAGCGTTGATGACCACGGAATATGTGACGTAGGCGAGAGCGAACGCCCCGAAGCTGCTGGCACCGAAGGTGCGCGCAACGAAGAGTCCCAGCGCAAAGTTGCTGAGGCTCGAGATGCCCTGGTCGGCCACGCCCCAGCCAAGGCGCCTCGCCACCTGAATCAAGCCACCCCCGCTGGAGACTGTCCGTTCTGCGGGTGCTTGCGCGGAGATGGTGGTGGTCACGTGGACGCCCCGTACGTGACAGGGCGTCCCGAGCGTCCGGATCGTTCGATCGGGTGCTCCATCGCGAAGCGGTAGATCTCCAGGAGCCGGCCGACGCTCACCTCCGGGCTGAAACGGCTTCGGTAGGTCTGGCGGCCCTGGCGGCCGTATTCGTCCCAGCGCTCCGGGTTGTCGTCGATGTCGGCGAGGATGTCCACCAGGGAATCGAGATCGGTCGGTGGGAAGAGCGCCCCGTCTGACCCAGGGGTCACCAACTCGGGGAAGGCCCCGTGCGCGGAGGCCACGGGAGCCGTGCCGGCGGCCATGGCCTCGACGGCGACCATGCCGAAGGTCTCCTCCCACTGCGAGGGGACGATGGCGGCACGCGAACGAGCCAGGATGGCCGACACCTCCGGGCGCGAGACGTGACCCGCCACCGTCACGGTGGGGTGTCCGGTCGCCCAGTGGGCCACGGTGGCCGACAGATCCCCCCCGCCGACCACAACGAGGCGCAATGGCGAGCGGGGACGGCGGACACGAAACGCATCCCATGCCCGCATCAGGAACGGTGCGCCCTTCGCCGCGTCCAGCCGCCCGACGAATGCGACGAGGCGTTCGGTGGCAACGGCGGCCTGCTCCGCAGGCGCAGGCACGAAGTTGTGCTTGACGAAACTGCGCTCGGCAGGGAGCCCGACCGGTGTGAGCAGGTCCCGTTGGGCGCTGGAAATGAATACGTAGGCCGTGACCATGGTCCGCCACGCAGTGGTGTGCAGCCACGACCCGAGCACGACAGGGGCCGTCGACGCGCGCGAGTCGTGGTAGCAGCCGTGAACCAGCGCCGGAAGGGAGGATCCGTCCAGGCAGTCATGGCAGACACGCCCGGCGCGGAACAGGTCTCCGCTCGCGCAGCCCAGCTTGTAGTTGTGCACGGTGACGACGACGGGGACCGAGGCGTTGCGACAGGCGTACAGGATCGAGGGCGTCACCAACGGGAAGGTGTTGTGGACGTGAACGACGTCTGGTGCGAACCGGGCGATTGCCGCGGTGACCCCACGCCGGGAGTCCTCGCTCCACAGGACGCGGGCAGGCAGAGTGGCGCGCCGCATCGGCGACCAGCCGGCGATGTCCTCGCTGTGACGCTGGAACAGAACGACATCGTGACCGCGGGACGACAGGGCGGACGTCTCCTGGTCGACGACAGCGTTCTCCCCGCTGGGTGCCGTCGGCCGGTAGCGGTTGTGCACGACGAGGATCCTCATGTGCGCCCCTTCCCGCCCGGGGCGGCCAGCAGCGACGCCGCAACGACGAGGTTGAGCAGGTAGGGCGACGCGTCGCCGAGCCCCGTCTCGCTGATCGATGCAACGAGGCAGTAGCTGACCAGGAAGAGCGCCACCGCACGCCTGATTCCTCGGCGATGGGTCACGGCGAGGACAATGAGGACCAGCAGGAGCGCCGCGTCGACGAACACGCCGAACCAGCCCTGGTCCAGGTAGACGGCGAGCCAGTTGCTGTCGATCGGGAGGCCGTTGAAGGACTTGTTGGACAGCCCCGACCCGAAGAGCTCGTCCAGCCACGGGCGTTCCAGCCCGAAGATCGCCGACCACACCCTGGTTCGCCCCGTGAGCTGTGTGGCCTCCTGCACCGTCTGGCCGCGCCAGAGCCAGTCGAGGATCAACGGTGCGAACAACGTGGCTGCGGTCAAGGCCAGCCCGACCAGGAGCGCAGATGTGCGCCGGACTCGCGCATGGCCCACGAACATGCTCGCGCCGGCAACGACCAGGCCGACGGTCATCGCGATGAGGGCGGTCCGCGTGTGTGCGCCCACGAGGGCAGCTCCGGCTCCGAGAAGCGTCAACAATGCGGTCCGACCGCGTACCGCCCCACCGAACCACAGCACCACGGTGCAACCGAGCAAGACAGCCGCGTAGTGCGCCACCTGCGTCGGGGGTATTGGCCACAGTGCGCCCGACAGGCGACCTTCGTAGGAGAACGCAGCGCCCGGGGCGATGACGGCGCCGACGAGTATCGAGAGCAGGACGATGCGCAAGCAGGTCATGTGAGCGCGCAGAAGGACGAGGTCGCGCCTTCCCCACCACGGGGTGAGCAGCCACAGGACCAACGTGAAGCCGATGAGCCGAAAGGCGCGGAAGGTCGACCCCAGCATGAACTCGTTGTGGATGCTGACCATCAGGGCAACGGTGCCGAGCATGGCCAGCAGCACCAGGAAGAGGGATGGTCTGATCACCCCGCCGGGGTTGGCGAGAAGCGCAAGCAGAAAGGCCAGGACGAGCGCACCCTGGGTCACCAGCTGACCGACGGAGACGGGGATCGGCACTGCCGTCGGCAGGGTGGAGAATGCGAGGACATTGGCGAACAGGGCCGCCCACGCCGGAAGAGGGCCGCGCAGCAGCGCGGAAGCGCCGACCGGGCGGGCCGTCGCCCGGTCCCCTCGCAGCGCCAGGGTGCTCATTGACGTTTGGGCTTCCGTGCCGGTGGTTCCACCGAACCCGCCAGCCCTGACGACACGTCGGTGGCATCGGCGTGCATTAGGGCGGCGAACCGCAGGTCCAGCCCGGCGGAGCGAACGAGATCTCCGGCCGTCCTGACTCTCTCGACACTCGAGAGCCCACTGGTCACGACGACGATCACCCTCTCCGTCCACGCCGTGAGGTGGTCGGCTCCGACCGAGGGGTCCAGGTCCGCCATGACCAACGAGATGTCGCACATGTCGAACGACGAAGGTTCATCCTCCTCGTCCTCGTGCCCGACGACTCGGAGGTCGGAAGCCTGGTCGGCGAGCGCCGGTATCCCTCGTGGACGCAGCACGGTGGGCCGCTCGACGTTCTGGCCGGACATCAGCTCCTCGACTGCGGAATCAAGGCCGCCGTGCTCGGTGAGGTCGATGAGCACGACGCCACGCCCGTCGGCCGCGAGGCTCATCGCAGCTGTCGCCATGGCGAAGCGGACCTCGTCCGCGTTGTCGACGCAGGCGACCGCAAGCCGGCCCCACTGTCCCGGCCCGGGGAGCTCCATCTCGATCGCGTGTGCCAGACGCCGGCGCTCATCGGCCCGGCGCGCGTCGATGACGCGCAGGTGCGGGAACCGCCGCCACGGGCGCGGCAACGGTGCGATCCGGCGCACGCTGACAGGGACCGTCACCTCGAGGGCGGTTGCGACGTCGAAGCGCCGACGAAGCCGGTCAGACGTGATGGCGAGGAACAACACGGTGCCGCAACCCAGCGCGGCGCCGGCGATGAGTCCCGACGCCAGGGTGAGCACGATGCGGCGCTTCATCCCTCCAGGTTCGACCGCCGCAGCGTCGATCACCCGACTGGAGGACGCGATGGATGCGTTCCTCAGGGAGGCGTCCTGCACGGACTGCTCCAACGTGTCGATCTGTGTCGTGACCTTCGTCCGCTGCGAGATCGCGTCGCTCAGACCGCTCGCGCCGGACTCGCCGGCCGCCAAGAGTTCGTTGATGCCCTCCGTGAGCTCCGCGACCTCGGCCTGCAGCTCTGCGATGCGCTGGTTCATGCCGTCCACGACGACGTTCGACTGCAGCTGGAGTTGTGCAGAGCGAAAATCGAGATAGGTCGACGTCAAGGCATCCAGACGTCGAACAGCCTCGTCGTCGGTCGGCGCAGTGAGGGTGAGCGACATGATGTCGGAGCTCACCGGGACGGCCGTCACGGTGCTGAGGAAGTCGTCGGCGGTCATCGTCAGCCCGAGATTCGTGATCGTCTGGGTGGCGACGGTCCGGGTCGTCAGCAGGCTGACATCGGTGGATATGGCGCGCTCCGGATCGACCTGTGGGTCGTGTGCCAGCACCAGCACCGCCTCCGCCTTGTGCGAAGGGGGAAAGGCGACAAGAAAGGCCGCGGCCGTGAGCATCCCAAGAACCGCGGACAGGACACATGCCAGCCAGTGACGTCGCAGGGCGGAGCGAATGAAGTGCAGGCTCACCAGGGTGGGGAGCGGGCGCCCGGGCGCGCTGGGGTCCTCGGACTCGAAGTCCGGGACTTCCCACGGTGCCGGGATCATGCGCGGGTCCGGTTGTGGTCGCCGGTGGTGACGTCAGACGTTCCGATGCCGGTCAGGCGCATGGGCAGCGCCACCTGACGCGATCGCTCGTCCATGGTTCGCCGCCCGGACGTCCGGTCCGTCCGGTCAGGATCCGCAACGACGATTCCGTCGATGCGACGACCGGCATCGTCGACGGCAACCGCGACGCGAGCGAGTTCCTGTTCCGTTGCCGTTGCCGCGGCCACCGAGAGCACGGTGGCGGCGGCGGTCGGCGCGTCACCCAGGTCGGGCTGCCTCCGGTCCACGACGACCAGGATGATCGTCAGGTCGATCGCCTCACCGTCCAGCACCTCGCCGACGAACAGGCCAGGCCGGGGCGGGGCAGTCCGATCTGCGGCGCAGGCAGCCCACAGGGTCGCCGCCCTGTCGTGACCCACCGCGGTGACCAGACGTGTGGCGATGCCCAGCGACGAGGCGAACGCCGCGAGCTGAGGACCGACGGCAAGTCCGCGTCCGTCACCGGACAGTGAGACCATGGTGATCGACTGCGGGTGGTCCACCTTCCCGCCGGCACGAGGCTCCCCCTTGCTGTCCTGCTCGCGGTCCGCGGGCACCATGCCACGCAGGACCTGTCGGAACGCCCACGACTCGACAGGAGTCGCCTCGTACGTCTCGAGCAGCGTCGACCAACCCGCAACCGAACTCTGCGGCCTGCTCCGCACAGCCGCCAGCACCGGGCTACCGACCGCGTCGGCGATCTCGTCGCGAAGCCCGACCCGTGGGTCGCGACGTGCCGTCGCGAGGAGGACGGCGATCGCCAGTACGGTGCAGATCAGGGCGCCGAGAGGCGCCCAGACGAGGAGCCGGCGCGCGGTGGAGGGACCCGTGGCCGTGGTCGCTGGCTGGATGACCGAGGCTCCAGCGCTGGCAGACGATGCAGACGACTCCTCCGGGCCGCTGGTGGCGATCTCGTCCTTGACCTTGTCGAGCTGCAGGGAAAGGTCGGCCTGTTCGGTCTGGAGTCCGGCGAGCAGTTGCGCCTCGCGCCTGCCGTCCGCCGAGTCGGGTTCGACCTCCTGCTGACGTCCCGTGGTCGAGCTGATCTGATCCTGCAGCGCCGTGATCTGCGCCTGTAGGCTGTCCGCCCTGACCTGGAGGTCCGCCAACACGCCCGAATTGGCCGCCCGCGCAGTGGCCTGGATGTGGGCGACGTATGCGTCCCCTACTGCCTGCGACAGCGTCTGCGCCTGCGAAGCCTGGGCGGAGGTTGCGTCGATCTCGATGAGCTGGTCGGTCGCAGCCGACACCTCGACCATCCTGTCCACCGAGCGGGCGGTGAGTGCAGGCTCGACCGTCTCGCCCGCTGCACCGAGAACGGTGGCGCTGAGGGCGATGCGTACCTGGGTGGCCACGTCGATGCTGCTGGTCTGAGCCTCGGTGGGCGCGGGGAGCAGCACCAGAGTCGTGCTGGTGAGAGGGGGCGGCTGCACCATCACGTAGGTGGCCCCCAGGGCCAGGCCCACCGCGGCCGTTGCGGCCAGCACGCGGCGGCGACGATGCAGCACCGTCACGGTCGAACGAAGGTCGGTGATCTGGTCGCTCATGGCAGCTCCAGGACCGTGACGAGGCGGGTAGAGGACGAGCCCGTCCCCCGCCCCACCAGTGACCTTGCCGCCACGCGACGGCCGAACCGCGGCGAATACCACCCCGAGACGGGGTCGACCTCGGCGCTGTGCGAGGTCCAGGTGAGGCCCTCGGGCAGCACGAGCCTCCCCCGTCGGCTGTGCGGACCGACCTCCCAGCTGAGTCCGGCCTGCGCTCCGTCCAGGTCGACCAGGACGTCGGGGCCCAGGTGCCACGAGAGCTGCAGCGGAACCTCTGCGGCGGTGTCGAAGGTGTCGACGACCGTCAGGCTGCGTCCGGGTGAGTCCAGCGTCACCGAACGGCGGTGCAGCGTCGGAGTGCTCAGACGCACGTAGCCGTCGTGCTCCGCGCTCCAGATCTGAACCGACTGCTCGCCGACTTCGCAGGCCACCGTCCGCGTCCGGGCCTGCGTGGTCCACAGAAAGGGGCCGCCCGACTCGGATTGGCTCCCGCCGCCGACCTCGACGGTGTTGTGGGCCGCCGTGGAGCGGAACCATTCCCGCCATGTCGGTTCGCCGTGGTAGCAGTAGGTGCCGGGGTCGGCGAGGACATCGACACCGTCGTGCCGTACCTCCAGCGCCAGGGCGTCGGCGTGGGCGTGCGCCGCGATCGAGAGGAACCCGTGAGGGCCGCCGTCACACCGGCACCAGATCTCGGGACCGTCGTCGGCGCGGGAGCGCAGGATGACCAGCCCGGCGTCGGGGAACCGGCGCGGCCGGACCGGTGGTCGTGGCGGGCGACGGGCACGGCCGATCGCACCGACCACGGAAGCCTGGACGCCGCCATCGAACTCGGGCCACCAGTCCGATGCCCCCAACAGGGCGGAGCCCGTGGCCAGGACCGTGGCCCAGGGATCGTGGTCGGGATCGTCGACCACCAGCGCGTGCCCTTCGTCCCCGTCGCCCTGCCGCGGGGCCCGGCCCGTGGCATCCAGGATGGCGGCACCGGCATCGAGCATCGCCGCCAGGCGCTGCCATGTCGCCTCCGACAGGTCGTGACCGAGGGCGTCGGCTTCGACGGCGGCCAGCAGCCCGAGCTCGAGCACGAAGCGGTGGTAGTCGGTCGCCAGCTCCCGGTTCAGACCGTCGTCGAAGGTGTTGGCGGCCAGCTCGCGCTCCAGGAGGGTGGCTGCGCTCTGCCGCCACCGAGATGTCCGGGCGTACCAGGGGAATGCACACGCCGCCGCGAGCCGCCCCGCCGCCTCGGCCACGACGTGGTTGTTCGCAGAGGAGCCGCGGCTGGGGAAGGCAGCCAGGAACTCCTGGTGCCAGGCGATCTGCCGGACGGCGTCCTCGTTGTACTCGAACAGGTCGCCGACCTTCGGCCACTCGTCGAGCAGCCGACGGGTCCATACCCAGGAGATCAGGCGGATGCCGGCCTCGATGCCGCTCGTCCAGTGCACGCCGGACAGGAACGGGTTCGCACTCCACCAGGAGCGGAGCTGGTGAGCGGCGGTCTCGGCGTAGCGCTCCTCCTGCGTCAACCACCACGCTGCAGCCAGCACGGTGACCTGATGGTGACGGGACATCTCCCAGACCTGCTTGATGTTGCCCGTCTCCGCCTCGTCGCGGTGATCGACACGGAATGCCAGTTGTCGGTCCGGCGCTCGTCGCCCGGTCAGAGGGTCGTGGAACCAGTCCGGGTCGGCGCTGTCGGCCCGCGGCGCTCCCAGGACCGTCCATGTTCCTTCCAGGACCGTGTCGGCAGCCCGGACCAGGGCGGACGCGGCGTCAGGAGCCACCGTGGCGCGGGCTGAGGCGGGCAGCAGCGAGACGAAGGCACGGTCCCGCAGGACGCCCGGCGGCAGTGGGGGAGCCTCGCCGGGCCGGACCTGGCGACGTGCCCAGGCCCTGCGACGCACGACGTCCAGGGTGCGGTGGGCCACTTCGGTCACCGACATCCCTCGAAGCCGTCGCAGGTACCAGCCGGGGCGGGGGCGGCTCACCAGGTCACCGGCCCTCGTGTCGCCAGACTGCTCCCCACCGCGAGCGTTGCTCGCGTGGTCGCCACCAGGGACTCCAGCGGGGTCGGCATCGCGGAGCCCGTGCGGACAGCGTGGACGAAGCGCTCCAGCTGCGCGCGCTGACCCTTGTCTTGCCCCGCGAGCGCCCTGCGCCCGTTCTTCCCCTTGGACGACCACACGGTGACCCGCTGGAAGTTGTCCAGCCGTCCGTTGCAGCCGTCACCCGCGACGTCCAGGGTCTCCTTCGGGAAACGCGGGCTGCCGTCGGTGATGTAGGAGATCGTCGCCACGGACCCGTCGGTGAAGCGCAGGGTGGCGTGGACGTTCGCGCCCGTCCCCATGGCGTGCACCTCGACCGGGTCGTGCCCCACCAGGGCGCTCAGCGTGTCGATGAAATGACCGCCCTCGCCGGCGAACCGGGAGCCTTCCAGCTCGTCGTTGAGGTACCAGCTGCCCGGGTCCAGGCGGCCGGCGTTGACGAGGTACCGAGCCGACACCGGACCACGAGACGGACCGAGGCGTTCTCGTAGGTCGGTGAACAGCGGTGCGAATCTCCGGTTGAAACCGACCATGACCCGGTCGTTGCCGGTTCTCTCGACGGTGTCCAGGACCTCGGCGAGCTGCTCCTCGGTGAGGGCGAGCGGCTTCTCGACGAAGACGGTGAGGCCGCGCTCGAGGGCCTGGCACACCAGGCCCGCATGCGAGTGGTGCCGCGTGACGATGAACACCGCGTCGAGAGTGTCGTCGTCGAGCACCGACTCGACGTTCGTCGTGATGGTCGCGAATCCGAACTTGCGTTGGGCGTTGAGCCCGGACAGAGATCTCGTCGTGGCGACCGACACGAGCTCGGCTTCGGAGTTGTCCCGCAGGTGGGGCAGCAGCATGGACGTGGCGTAGTTGCCGGCCCCGATGAAGCCCAAGCGGGCACCTGCCGACGATCGCCGGCGCTGGGAGCCGGAGGTGGGCCCGGTACCGGTACCGACGTGGATCGTCCGTCCGGGCGACTCCTCGTCCGGGCGCTGTCCGTAGGACAGGAGGAATCCGACGCCCTGCAGAGAGCCCGCGCCGAGCCGGCTGTAGACGTCCGCAGCCTCGTCGACCGGGTGGACGCCCGATATTAAGGGGGCGACGTCCACCGAACCGTCGGCCAACAGATCTAGGAAGCAGGCAAGGTTGCGGCGCTCGGTCCAGCGAACGTAGCCGGCCGGGTAGTCCACCCCTTCGAGCTCGTAGCGATCGTCGTATCGACCCGGACCGTAGGACCGGGAGAAGCGGACGTCCAATTCCTTCTCGTAGTAGGCGTTCCAGGGGAGGTCGAGTCGCGTCTTCCCGATGTCCACCACCCGGGCACGGTCCCGTGCCAGGCGTGCCGCCACCTCGACCGGCCCGTTTGAGTCACCGCCCGCGGCCAGCAGGACATGGTCCGCGCCCAGGCCTCCGGTGCGAGTGAGAAGGACCTGCTCGACCTCGCGCAGGCCCAGCTCGTCAGGTGCGGCACACGCGAGGGCACCGGCCTTCTCCGCGGCTCGGCAGCGAGCCTCCACCACGTCCAAGCCCACCACCTGCACGCCGGAAGCGACGAGGAGTCGCACCACGAGCTGACCGACGAGCCCGAGCCCGATCACACACGCGGTCTCACCGAGCGCGACCTCGGCGCGCCGGACGCCCTGCATCGCGATCGCCCCGACCGTGGCGAATGCGGCATGTTCGGCCGCAACGCCATCCGGTACGGGGACGCACAGGTTGGTGGGAACCCAGTTCAGCTCTGCGTGGAGGGCGAACTCGTTTCCCGCGGCCGCGACCACCTGACCGATCGAGAACTGCTCTGCACCCGCGCCGACCTCGACCACCACGCCGCACAGCGAATAGCCGAGAGGCGTGTAACTGTCCAGGCGGTTCATCGCCTTCTGGTAGGTGGCCAGGGCGCCCTGCTGGGCCACGGAGTCGAGCAGCTTGCGCACCTGGTCGGGCCTGGCCCGCGCCTTGCCGACGAGCGACATCCTCGCCTCGCTGACCTTCATCATCTCGGTGCCGGTCGAGATCAACGAGTAGAGCGAACGCACCAGGACGCCTCCCGGCTTGCACGCGGGAACAGGCACGTCCAGGACGGTGAGGTCACCGGACTTGTAGTTCTGAGCCACTTGCTTCATGCGACCTTCCCCCTGCACGCACCCACCGGCCACCGCACGTCGTTCACGGCGGCGCTACCCCGGCAGCCAATGCCCCGCGGTACCACAGCTCCATCGAGAGCAGCTGCCACAGCTGCTTGGACTGGTCCCGTCGGCCGCTGCGCTGATCGGCGACCATCCGGCGCAACGGCGACGGGCGCAGGAACCCCGACGACACCAGCCGGCCGTCGAGCAGGACGTCGTCGATCAGGGGCCCGAGGTCGTTGGTGACCCAGGCGCGCAGCGGGGCGCCGAACGAGGCCTTCGGGCGGTCGACCACGTCACGCGGCACCCATTCCTCCGCGGCGGCGCGCAACGGAACCTTCTGCGTCCGTCCCCGGATTTTGCGGCTGCCGCTGAAGCTGAAAGCCGCCCTGAACACGTAGGGGTCGACGAAGGGCACCCGGACCTCCGTCGACGCCGCCATGCTCGAGCGGTCGGTATAGGCCAGGTTGAGTCCCGGGAGGAAAAGCCGGGTGTCCGTCAGGCACATGCGATTGACGTGGTCGGCCAGACGGCCGTCGTTGTACAGGCTGCGATGGGCGTCCACGACGGCCTGCACATGGGGAGACAGCTCGGGATCGAGCAGGCCCTCGAGCTCGTCCTGGTCGTAGAGGCTGTAGCTGCGGCGGAACGCGGCCTCCTCCGGCAGCTCGGCGAAGCTGAGGAAGCGCTTGGCCCAGCGGCTGTACCGAAGTCCGCGTCCCCCGGCCGCCACGGGAAGCCGTTCCACGCTCGGCGCGACCACACGCGAGCGAAGGGACCGCGGAAGGGTCTGGTACTTCGCCCCGAGAACGCACGCCAGGTGTTTGCGGTAACCGCCGAACAGCTCGTCCGCGCCCATTCCCGACAGCAGAACCTTGACGCCCGCGTCACGGGCGGCCTGGCACATGAGAATCGTGTTGATGGCAGCCGGGTCTCCGATCGGCTCGTCGAGCACGTCCACGACCCGGGGAAGCATGTCCACGACGTCCGGGCTGATCTCGATCTCGTGCAGTCGGATCCCGAGGTGTGCCGCCATCTTGCGGGCGTAGACGGCGTCGTCGGGCATCGCCTCGAGACGCTGGTCCTCCGGACGGAACGTGATGGTGTAGGCCTCGATGGAGGGGTTACGGCTCGCGGCCATCGCGGTGATGAGGCTCGAGTCCAGGCCTCCGCTGAGAAAGGAGGCGACAGGGACGTCTGCCACCAGGTGCGCCGCCACCGATGCCTCGAGCACCGCCGCCAGGTCCGCGGGCGGGCCGGATGCGGCTGCGAGCGCTTCCTGCGCAGGTTCCCAGTAGCGGCCGGCCCGCGTCGTCCCGTCAGCCCGCCACTCGGCCCACGATCCCGGTGGGAGTTTGAAGACGCCTTTGACAGCGCACTGTTCCTCGGGCAGGAAATAGAACATGGCCGACGCCACGAGGGCCCCGGGGTCGATGGTGAGCTCCGGGCCCACGGCCGCTACCAGGGCTTTGAGCTCCGAGGCGAACACGATGCCGCTCCCGCGC
>DATHII010000214.1:0-2352 GCA_035316885.1 Jiangellaceae bacterium
GGTTCATCGAGGACAACTGGGGACTCCGGCAGTTGACCGACCGCGACCGCCTTGCGACCGATCTCTCCTACGACTTCGACTTCACGGGGCGACCACACCCGCCCGATCCGCTGCCGCTTCGCACCGACTGCTTCGCCTGAGACGCTGATCGACCACCGGCGCGATCAGCTGGGATGTCTTCGTGGGAGCCAGTTGTCCAGGGCCAATGCTGCTTCCGCGCCAAAGCAGCACGCTCCATTCCGCAGAGGCTCGCCTATTCGAGCGCTGCACGTTTACTGACGGTGTGTGGCAACCTCAGTCAGGAACGAGAAGCAGGTGTTGCACTGACGGAAGCCCGGTGATGAGCTCGACCCACCTGAGGCCGCCGTCGTCCGAGCCGTAAACGCGTCCATCGGCCGTGCCGATCGCAGCGTACGAGCCGTCGTTCAGCGCGTCCAGGCAATAGGTGTCGATGTTCTCGTCGAACCATTCTGGCAGTCCGGTGCGGCATCGCTCGAACGCGCCGCCCGCGAGATCCGCGTGGTAAACGCCGGCGCGGCCGCCCCGTGGCCCATCCGAGGCCGAAAGGAGCACCTGATCCCCGCAGACCACCACCGCTCGCGCATAGCGGGCGTCGAGTCCGTCGGTGCGCAGCGACCAGGTCGCGCCCTTGTCGGTGCTGGTCGAGAGCCCATGGGCGCCGGCCGCAAGGACGAGGCCGTCCGCCGTCGCGACCTGGTGTATGTCGGCATCGATGTCGATCGTCGGGTTCCAGGTTCCGCCGCTGTCCCCCGTGTGAAGGACGCCACCGACGTGCACGTTGACGTAGACGTCAGCCCCCCACTCGGAGATCGACCGCGTGTCGGGAGGTCCGCCCCACGGCGTGTACCACGAGTCACGTCCCTCGGCGGCGTCGAACGCCTCGA
The DNA here is from genome assembly GCA_035316885.1 of Jiangellaceae bacterium. Classification (GTDB taxonomy): domain Bacteria; phylum Actinomycetota; class Actinomycetes; order Jiangellales; family Jiangellaceae; genus DASRTE01. Next base: position 906 of record DATHII010000214.1, read on the forward strand.
CCGGTTCCAGCGCGCCATCGATGAGACGGAACAGGCGAGCCTTGGATGAGCCGACATGGATCGCATCGGTCATAGCGATGCATGTGGCGGCGACACCCTCGAGGGTGGCGACGTGACGCCACTCTCCCTCGTCGGGTGTGTGCCAGACCTGCTCACGGTCCAAGATCGCCCAGAGCTGTGGTCCGTCGCGGACGACCGCGGTTACCGGCCGACCCGCGTGCTGCACGGCCGCTTCGTGCCCGCTCTGATCGAGCGTGTGCAGACCATCCCGCGTCGCAACCAGGATCCGGAGCATCCCGTCATGCTCTCATGGCCGCATTCCGTGTGCCGATCGCACGGAGGGAGCGAGTGTCGCACCGGGAGAGCCATGCGGGCCAATACGACATCAACACCCGATGAGTGCGATAGAAACGGCTGTGCCCGAGACAAGCTCCCGGCCGCTACCCGCTACAACGCGGATGCCGAGGCCTGCTTGGCCGGATCGACTGAGCAGGCCCGCTCACCGAGGGCTCGGCCCAGGCGATCGCGGTGCCTCGCCACCCAGCGGTAGGCCCGATCCGTCGTTCGAGGGACTGCACCCGCGAGCACGGCGATCGGCGCGCCGCCAGGCAACAGTCTTGCCAGGTGCGCGACTGCCTGACCGCCCGAGTAGGTGCGGCCGTCCCGGGCCACCAGGTGCCAGGACGCCCTCTTCCGCTCCGGGTCCATCCCCTTCAGAAGGTCGTCGGCCTCCGGGCTCTGGAGCCCGACAGGCCGGAGGCGGCCGTGGCGATCCCAGGCGAGGATCTTGGACAGCGACCACCTGCAGAACCCGCAGTCGTTGTCGAACAGGATCACCGCACGCTCCATGCCAACAGTGTAGAAGCGCCCGATATGGGAGAGACAAATCTCAAAAATCCAGGCGCATCTCCTCTCTCCGACTCGTGCACGGGGTTCCGGGAGCGGGACGAGCTTCAGAGAGCGCGGGTGAGCTGTCGAGGCCACAAAAGCGCCGCCCGAATCTCTCCTCTTCCTGCTAAGTCTCACGCCGTTCTGCGGTACCCGGGCCGAAAGCCGCCCGTTCGGGCTCTTCCTCGATGGGAACCTCGATCAACAAGTAGCTCGCGGAGTCAGCGGACTCGACAAGGGACTGCCCGCTCAGGCTCTCTTCGATGCCCGGACGATGCGGGCGGACCCACCTTTGGGTGCGATCAGGGTCTGATGTCCATCGGCCCACCGGACCCGATAGCTGACGTTCACCTCACCGCGGATGGCTTCCAGAACTTCGCCTTCGCGAGGCGGGGAGCCGACCTGAAGCGAGTCGATGACGATGAGATCGTCCGACCGGCCTGGCGCGGTCATCGTGGTTGCGCGACTGGATGGCGTTCCGGCCCGACGCGCAGGCGTCCTTCCGGGCTAAGACGAAGCTCGAGCCGTTGCCTTCTTCGCCGTTGCCTTCCTCGCCGTG
>DATHII010000215.1:0-6883 GCA_035316885.1 Jiangellaceae bacterium
GTCGAAGCCGGGGAGCGGGTCGGTGGCTGCGGAGTTGAGCGCTGCCGTCGACATGAACTCAGGTTTGAAGCCCAGGTTCTGCAGCGACCACACGTCCTGGTTGAGGGCGCCGGTCAGCACCAGGATCCGCGGCATGCGGTCGATCGGATCGGTCGGCGGAGCCGACGGACCCACGCGGTGGAACCACACGTCGTTGGCCCGACCGATCGAGGCGAGGCGGACCTTCGTGGCCGAATCGGCGGCGAAGATCGCGCTCCCGGTCGGCAGCGTGGCGCCGCCTGCTGAGGCGAACGGCGCCAGCGCCAGCTCGGCGGTGAGCCCCTCGTCCATGAGTGCGTTGAGTGTGCGCACCGCCGTCGGCGAGTCGATCTTCAGGGCGTAGCCGGTGGCCGTCCCCGGCTCGACGCCGCCGAGCAGGTGGCTGGCCTTGAGGATCCGGTTGGTCTTCGGCGTGAACGTCGTGTCCGGCGGCACCCGAACCACATCGGCGCCCCAGAGGTAGCCGTGGCTCCACGCCGCCGGAGGCGCGTACAGGATGCTGATGTCCTCCGAGATGTCTGCGCCGATGCCCAGGGCGGTGTCGGCGAGCCCGCGGTGGGCCTGGTTCATGAAGACCACGTACGAGCCGGCCGGGTACGTCACACCGTCGAAGGTGTATGCCTGCTTGAGCTCGTCGACGAGGATGCCGTTGGAGACCAGCCAGTCGACCAGTCGATTCGCCTCGGGCTCACTGCGCTGCCCGCTGCCCATCGGGACGATGTAGGCGGTGGGGAATTCCTCCATCCAGTTGTTGTCGACGTCGAACGGCGGCTCGCAGCACTCGGGCCGAGGTTCGTTCGCGACCCCGCGGCGGTAGCGCTCGACTTCGTCGTACAGCAACTCGTTCCGGTTCTCGAGGTCGAAGAGCAGGCTCGACCACACGACGCTCTCCTGGATGACCCGGGATCCCAGCCGTCCGTATGCGAACGGTGTCGTGCCTGGGAGCGCACAGTCGTCGTCGGTCTGGTTGCACATCTCTACCGTCGACCCGTTCAGTCCGACGTGCTGGGCGTACATCGGCGTGTAGAACGGGCCCCAGTCGTCCCACCCCTCCGCCGTGGCCGGGCCGGGCGGCTGACCGTCCGGGCAGATGCCGCTGGAGGGAGCGGGGTTCCCGTCGGAGCACCAGTCGTTGACCGGCCGGGTGACGTCGAAGTTGAGCGCCGCCAGGGCGGCCTCGTTCGCGTCGATACGCGGCTGGTTCCACTTGAGCCACAGGTCGTAGTCGATGCTCGGGTTGTGCGGCTTCGTCGTTGCTTCGATGAGCGTCGGCGTCACGTAGCCGTGCAGGTCGAGGACCTCGGGCGGCAGCCATTTCTGCATCAACGCCACCGAGGCCTGGGTCTCCGGCTGCGACTGCGTCATGAAGTCGCGGTTGAGGTCGAACCCGTTGCCGTTGGCTCGGGTACCGGCGACCCTGCCGTCCGGGTTCTGGATCACGTTGAACAGCAGAACCGTGTGGTCCAGGACGGCGTCGACCTCGGGGTCCGCCCCGTACGGCGTCGTGGCGAGCTTGTCGAGCGTCTCGAAGACCGCGTCCACGCCCTCGTACTCGTTGCCGTGAATGCCGGCCTGGATGTACAGCGGGACCTTCACGTCGTCGCCGTACGACTCGAGCAGCTGCTGACCATGCGCCGGGTCGGTCAGGGCGACCTTCCGCACCTGCTCCCAGGCCTGGAAGTCCTTCCTCTGCTGCACGGTGTCCAGCGCGTTGACGGTGACGAGGAAGAGGTCACGTCCCCGCGCCGACTGGCCCATGACCTCGAGGCTCATCCGTCCCTGGCTCGACGCCACGATGTCCTCGAGCGTGCACTGGATCGCGTAGTAGGGGATGTGCGGGAAGCTGCCGGGCGGATCGCCCGGGTCGGTGCCGTCGGGCAGGTTCTCCGCCGCGTCCGGCACCGGGTCGCCGCACCACGGCGGAACCACGTCCGCCTGGGCGGGCGACACCACCAGGGCCGAGATCATCGCGGACAAGAAGGCGACCAGTACCGTCGCGAGCCTGCGTGCCATCGACTATCACCCCTCGCGCCAGACGACTCGGGGGTCGTCGTGACTCGCGCTGCCCGGCTCGGTCACGCCGCCCGCTTGCTTCGTACCGTGCTGATCACCGCGTGTCAATGCGCCTGACCCGACGCTGTCAGAGCCGCGTGCGCTTGTGAGGGACTCGCCCACGGTTGGTGTCGTCGGCCGGTAAACCTTGCGGGCGGTGGCGCGTCTTCATGGTGTGTCGGTCCACCGACACCGGTGAAGAGGGGGAACCACGATGAGACGACACCGCGTTCGGATGCTCGTACTCGGTACCGCCGCACTTCTCGCGGGTGCGTTGGCCCTGGGGGGATGTGCACAACCTGACACGCCCGATGCCGACCAGCCGGCCGGTGACGGCGTGGCTGATCCGGCAACCTCGGCGGCGACGCCTGCCGGTGACGCCGAGTCGACCCAGGTGATGGCCGCACCGCCGGCGGACGAGCCGACGGCCCCGGAGGCGACGCACCGGGTGACCTATGACTGGGCCGTGCCCTCGGACCAGGTCACGATGGCGCACCCGGCCGAGGCGCCGGTGCCCTACCTGGTGGCCATCTATGCCGGCGACCACCCTGAGGGCAGCACGCCGTACCAGCGGATCTCCTTCTACTTCCGGGAGGGGTTCCCTGAGTACAACCTGCAGTACGTGAGGTCCGTGCTCGGAGAAGGCACTGGTGATCCGATCCCTCTGCAGGGCAACGGTTTCCTGCGGGTCGGGTTCGTCAACGCCCAGGCGCACGACGACGCGGGCACGTCCACCGTCGCCACGGCGCCGGACACGACCATTGGGTTCACCAACCTCAAGAGCTATGGATCCGCCGGCGACTTCGAGGGACACCTCACCTACGGGCTGGGAATCCAGGTGGCGCCCAACAGTGACCAGGTGCTGCTGGTCCGTGCCGGCGAGCTGACCAAATCAGACGGCTCCGACGGGCTCTACCACGTCGTCTACGTCGACCTCCAGACCGGCTGACCAGAACCCGACAGCCACGCTTGACGTTCGCTACAGCTTCTCGACGGGCGCGTAGCGCAGCAGCAGCGTCTTCAGGCCGGAGTCGCCGAACTCGACCGTCGCCTGAGCGTGCTCGCCCGAGCCAGAGGTGGCGACCACGGTGCCCAGACCGAACGCGTCATGGGTGACCCGGTCGCCGGCGGACAGGACGGGTATCGGACGCTCCGGCGGACGGGCGCTTCGCGCGCCGGTGCGTGTCGTCGCCCGCGGCGCCCCCGACCCCCTGGAGGTCCATCGGGTCTGGTCGGCCTCCGTGCGTCGCCAGTCGACCAGGTCGGCTGGGATCTCGTCGAGGAACCGCGAGGCCGGGTTGTGGCTGGGGGCACCCCAGGCGCTGCGCACGACGGCACGAGACAGGTAGAGGCGCTCGCGCGCCCGGGTGATGCCGACGTACGCCAGCCGTCGCTCTTCCTCGAGCTCGCGCGGCTCGGTGAGCGAGCGCTGGTGAGGGAAGACGCCGTCCTCGAGCCCGGTGAGGAACACCACCGGGAACTCCAGGCCCTTGGCCGTGTGCAGCGTCATCAGCGTGACCACCCCGCCGTGGTCCTCGCCTTCGGGGATGTCGTCGGCGTCGGCAACCAGGCTGACCTGCTCGAGGAAGGCCGTGAGCAGGCCGCCGTCGGCCGTCGAGACGTCGGCGGCGGGCACGAACTCGCCGGCGACCGCGACCAGCTCGCGAAGGTTGTCGGCCCTGGTCTCGTCCTGTGGGTCGTCCGAGGCGGCCAGCTCGGCCAGGTAGCCGGTGCGGTCGAGCACGGCCTCGAGGATCGCTGCGGGCGTGGCGCCGTCGGAGACGATGGCTCGGAGTCCGTCGATGAGCGCGACGAACGACTCGACGCACCGCGCCGACCGGGTGGCGATGCCAGGGGCATCCGCCGCGCGGCGCAGCGCCTGCCAGAACGTGACGCCGTCGCGCTGTGCCAGCGCCTCGACCACGGCCTCGGCACGGTCGCCGATACCCCGGCGGGGCACGTTGAGGATGCGGCGCAACGAGACAGAGTCGTCGGGGTTGGCGAGCGTCCGCAGGTAGGCCAACGCGTCGCGGATCTCGCGGCGCTCGTAGAATCGCACGCCGCCGACCACCCGGTAGGGCAGGCCGACCCGGATGAACACCTCCTCCAGCACCCGGGACTGCGCGTTCGTCCGGTAGAACACGGCAACGTCGCCCGGCTTGGCCAGCCTTTCGTCGCCGAGGCGGTCGATCTCCTCGGCGACGAACTGGGCCTCGGCGTGCTCGTCGTCGGCGACGTACCCGATGATCTTTGGACCGTCGCCGCTGTCGGTCCAGAGCCGTTTGGGCTTGCGATCGGGGTTGCGCGAGATGACGGCGTTTGCCGCGGTGAGGATGGTCTGAGTGGACCGGTAGTTCTGCTCGAGGAGGATCACCCGGGCGTCGGGATAGTCGGCTTCGAACTGCAGGATGTTGCGGATGGTCGCGCCGCGGAAGGCGTAGATGGACTGGTCGGCGTCGCCCACGACGCAGAGCTCGGCCGGTGGGACCCCTGGCGTGCTGGACGCGTCGCCCACCAGCTCGCCGTCGACGGTGCGGCGTTCTCTGGTGCCGACCAGCTCGCGGACCAGGACGTACTGGGCGTGGTTGGTGTCCTGGTACTCGTCGACGAGGACGTGACGGAAGCGCCGCCGGTAGTGCTCGGCGACCTCGGGGAAGGCCTGCAACAGGTGGACCGTGGTCATGATGAGGTCGTCGAAGTCGAACGCGTTGGCCTCGGCCAGACGACGCTGGTAGACCCCGTACGCCTCGGCGACAGTCTTCTCGTGGTGCGTCGAAGCGCGCGCCAGCGCCGTCTCGTGGTCGATCAGCTCGTTCTTGAGATTGCTCACCTGGTGGCTGAACTGCCGCGGCGGGTAACGCTTCGAGTCGAGGTCGAGGTCGCGGCAGACCAACGTCATCAACCGCTGGGAATCGGCCTGGTCGTAGATGGTGAACGAGGAGGTGAAGCCGAACCGCTTGGCCTCGCGGCGCAGGATCCGCACGCACGCCGAATGGAATGTAGACACCCACATCACGTTGGCCCGGCGGCCCACCAGCGAGGCGACCCGCTCCTTCATCTCGCCCGCCGCCTTGTTGGTGAACGTGATGGCCAGGACGGCGCCGGGATGCACGTCACGTGCGCCAAGCAGGTACGCGATCCGACGGGTGAGGACGCGGGTCTTTCCCGAACCTGCGCCCGCCACGATGAGCAGCGGTGCACCTTCGTGCACGACGGCTTCGCGCTGTGGCTCGTTGAGGCCGTCGAGCACAGACTCCGGGTCGGTGCGACGGCGACCGCCGCCGCCCACGGAGGAGTCGGTCAGCGTCATGGGGAGGTCGTCGTGGAGGGCACCCATCTCGGTCATCGAGTCTATGAGGCCCACAGGACAGGCGCCCGGGACGCCGTCAGGTCCAGAAGACGGCCACGACGACGTTGGCGACCGAGAGCAGGCCGATCAGCAGGTAGAGGCCGTCGGGCAGCGTCGGCCGGCGCCGGTTCGCCAAGCACAGCACGGCGATGACCAGAGCGACGGTGAGCTTGACCCCCATCTTCGCCATGTCGAGATCGCGTTCGAGCGAGTCGACTCCCTCGGCCAGCCCCACGAGCAGCACGCCGGTGACGAGCTGGGTGAGCACGCCCTGAACCATCGCGGAGTTGACGTACCGCTCACCGCGAGCCCGGAGCTGGACCAGCCAGCCACCCACGAGCGAGGCCATCCCGAGGAAATGCAGGACGACGAGCAGCTTGTAGACGACCTCCATCGGCGCAGACTACCGACGCGATGGCGTATTGCCCGGATGGAAGCTCCTCGCACTTGTCGCGGGTTGGCGTTCAGACCAGGCGGCGGTCGGTGGCCCATCGCGTGAGCTCGTACCGGTTCGAGAGCTGGAGCTTGCGAAGGACGGCGGACACGTGCGTCTCGACGGTCTTGACCGAGATGAACAGCTCCTTGGCGATCTCCTTGTATGCGTAGCCCCGGGCAATGAGTCGCAGGACCTCGCGTTCACGGCTGGTGAGCCGGTCGAGATCCTCGTCGACGCTCGGCGGCTCCGAGCCCGCGAACGCGTCGAGCACGAATCCGGCCAGCCGGGGCGAGAAGACGGCGTCGCCGTCGGCCACCCTGACGATCGCCGCAACCAGCTCGTCACCGGTGATCGACTTGGTCACGTAGCCGCGGGCCCCGGCCCGGATCGTTCCGATGACGTCCTCGGCGGCGTCGGACACTGACAGTGCCAGGAACTTGACGTCCGCAGCCTTCGGGTGGACCTGCCGCAGCACCTCTGCGCCGCCGCCGCCGGGAAGGTGGACGTCGAGCAGCACCACGTCGGGCTGCGTCTCGAGGACGACCCGGATGGCCTCCTGCGCGTCGGCCGCCTCTCCGACCACGGCGACCGACGAGCCCAGCTCGGCGCGGACGCCGGTCCGGAACATCGCGTGGTCATCGACCAGCACCACACGGATCTCGCGCGGGCCGGTCGTCTCGGGCTCGGTCATGCGGTACCTCTTCTCGTCGATAGGCGTACCTCGGTGCCCTCGCCGGGGGCGGACCGGATCTCGGCAGTGGCGCCGTGCCGGTCCATCCGGTCGACGATCGAGCGTCGCACGCCCAGCCGGTCCTCCGGCACGGATTCGGGGTCGAACCCCTTGCCGCGGTCGCGGACGTACAACTCGACGTCGTCGCCCTCGACCTCGGCGTAGATGTCGACCTTGTCGGCCCCCGAGTGCTTGGCCGCGTTGACGGCGGCCTCACGCGCCGCCTTGAGCATCGCCCGGATCCGGTCGTCGATGCCGGTGTCGCCGACAGTGACGA
>DATHII010000216.1:0-5767 GCA_035316885.1 Jiangellaceae bacterium
GCCACGGCGGTGCAGGGGGCGGTGTCGCGCTTTGTCACCGACGTCGGGCCATGGGTGGTGCTCGCTGTGCTCGCTGTGCTGGTGGCCACCGGACTCGCCATCCGTCGGGTCCGGGCGCGGAGGCCGTCGAGCGGCGTCTCGAACTGAGGCGCCCCCGCCGGCGTCAAGACCGGCGGGGGCGCCTGGGTGGTCTGAGGGTCAGAGCGGGCGGACGTTCTCGGCCTGCGGGCCCTTCTGGCCCTGGACGATCTCGAACTCAACGCGCTGGTTCTCATCGAGAGAGCGGTAGCCCTCGGTCGCGATCGCCGAATAGTGGACGAACACGTCGGGCTCGCCGCTGTCCTGGGCGATGAAGCCGAAGCCCTTCTCGTTGTTGAACCACTTCACGGTTCCCTGTGCCATGTGCGATGTCCTCCTGGGACGTTGTCGGATCCGCCTTGTGCGGATCCCACCGGCTGCTGCGGCCGTGGTCCCGAACCGTGCGTGGCACGACGTACGAGAAACGCCCGCGATTACAAGTCCGCGGGCGTTCGAGAACGTGCGTGGAACTGCAACTGCAACAACTGCCGAGAAGCGTAGCAGTGACATGGTCACGCGCGCATCCTGCCGGTAACCCGTTCGACACGTGCGCCGTGCAGGCTGGCACCGTCCACGGACCTCGGATGGGGGAGATCCCGACATGAGCCCGCAACACGTCGCACTTGTGGCGCACGACAACAAGAAAGTGGAACTGCTGCAGTGGGCAGCGTTTAACGCGGGGACGCTGGCCCGCCACCACCTCTACGCGACCGGCACCACCGGGACCATGCTCGAGCACGAGCTCGGGCTGCCGGTCACGCGCTTCCTGTCCGGTCCGGTCGGCGGCGACCAGCAGATCGGCGCGAAGATTGCCGAGGGTGTCATCGACCTGCTGGTGTTCTTCTGGGACCCACTGGAGCCGCAGCCGCACGATCCCGACGTCAAGGCGCTCCTCCGGGTTGCGGCGGTCTGGAACATCGGCGTCGCGTGCAACGTGACCAGCGCCGACCTGATGATCTCGTCACCACTGCTGTCCGGCCTCTACCAGCGCGTCCGGCCCGACTTCGGCGACCGGGAGATGCCTGTTCACGAGCGGGCGGGCTGAAACTGTGTTGTCGCGCGCAGTCTGGCGGCGAGAGAGTCTTGATGGCACCCGAACCATGCGCGAGGAGATCGCCCGTGCCCTCCAAGATCCACCAGGTCACGCTCGACTGCACAGATGCGTACAACCTCGCGACCTTCTGGGCCGAGGTGCTGGGTGGGTCATTGCACCCGGATGACCTCGAGGCACTGGTCCTGGCGCCTGACGGGAGCCGGATCCTGCTTTTCCAGCAGGTCCCCGAGGGCAAGACTGTGAAGAACCGGCTCCATCTCGATTTTCAACCGCAGGGCGGCGTCCGGCGCGACGACGAGGCGGAGCGGTTGCTCGATCTTGGCGCCACCGTCGTCGGCGATCACCGCAACCCGGACGGCACCGGCTGGGTCACCATCGCCGACCAGGAGGGCAACGAGTTCTGCGTCGAGCGCAGCGAACTGGAGCGTGCATGAGTTCCAACGGGCCGAGCGCGAGGGACCCGTAGGCGGCCGCTTCCGCCACCGCGCGGTCAGCCTTGGCGGGGAGCTCGGACCCTGCGAGACCGGGCCTTCTTCCGGCATCTGGAATCCCCAGCCGGCATCCTGATCAATTGCAGCCACCGGTGGAAAACCGCCTCAGTGTCAGCCGGCACCGGTAGACTCGAACGCGTGTTCGAAGTGCCGGTTTCTGAGCCGGACCGCCGTGATGGCACGGCGGGCGGGCCGGATCTGAGTGGGCTCCAGCGGATGGCGCCAGGCGTGGACCTGGCGGCAGTGCTGGCAACGGTGGATCCGTCCGTTATGGAAGACGCGTACGACCTGGTCGAGCTGGTGGCTGCCTGCCGTCGGATCAAGGCGTGGGCGGACAGCGTGGAGGTGGAGACGGCGGCCGCGTTGGCCCGGCATCCGCTGTGTCACGCGCCGGAGGCGGCCCGGCACGGGTTCACCGCGGTCCGGGCGGCCGGTCAGCTGCTCGCGGCCCGGGTCGGGGTGGCGCCCAGTACGGGCGCGGATCGGGTGGCCACCGCCGTCCAGTTGGTCGACGAGTTGCCGGACACGGTGGCGGCGTTGCGCGCCGGGCAGATCGACTACCCGAAGGCGGCCGCGCTGGCGGTCGGGGTGCGGGGGTTGGATCCGCCGGACGGGATGCAGGACCGGATCACCGGCGAGCCGATCACCGCCGACGGGGTCCGCCGCGGGCTGGTCACGCTGGTCGAATCCCGGGTGTTGCCCAAGGCCGGCGGCCGGTCGCTGCGGCAGCACCGCGACGCAGTCGCCCGCGCGGTCGCCGCGCTGGCGCCCCGAACCGCCGAGGAGCGACATGAGGAGGCGCGCCAGCAGCGGCACGTCGCGTTCTCACCCGCGCCGGATGCGATGGCGTGGTTGAACATCTACGGGCCGACCGAGGACGTCACCGCGATCCAGACCATGCTCGAAGCGGCCGCCGACGCGGCCACCACCGAGCCGGGCGAGGAGCGCACGACCGACCAACTGCGATTCGACGTGCTCGCTGCGCTGGCATGGGCGTCGCTGGACAGCGGGCACCTGGGCGGCTGCGAGCACGCTCCCAGGCTGGGGAAGCGGCACGGCCGCGCCGCAGCCGTCGCGGTGACCGTGCCCCTGTCTACGCTGATCGGCATCGACGACACCACCCCCGGCGAGCTCGACGGATACGGCCCGGTCACCGCCGAGGTGACCCGGCGGATCGCCGCACCCGGCACCTGGCGCCGGCTACTGACCGACCCCGCGACGGGAGCGCTGCTCGACTACGGGCAGACCCGCTACAGCCCGCCGCAAGACCTGATCGACCACGTCATCGCCCGGGATCGCACCTGCAGGTTCCCGACCTGCTCGCAGCCCGCGCGGCGCTGCCAGATCGACCACACCACCGCCTACCACCTGGGCGGGTCGACCAGCGCGGCGAACACCGGTCCGCTGTCCGGCGGCTGCCACAACGGCAAACGCATTCCGGCTGGCAGCTCGACCACCCGAACCGGGTCACTTCCGTTGGCGGGCACCCACCGGCCACACCTACCAGGTCGAACCCGAACAGATCGGCCCTATCGTCGTGGGCACGGAGCCAGAACTGCCCGGCGAACCATCTCCACCAAACCCCGCCGACATCCCGCCGTTCTGAGCCGGCGATGACCGCTCATTGCTGACCCGAGCCAGTCGATTCAGGGGAGCTTCCAATCGACTGGTTCGGCGCCCTGCTGTACCAGCAACTGGTTGGTGCGGCTGAACGGACGCGAGCCGAAGAAGCCACCGCGGGCCGACATCGGGCTCGGGTGCGCAGACTCGATGCACGGGACGGCGCCGAGCAGCGGGCGGAGGTCCCGAGCGTCGCGGCCCCACAGGATCCCCACGAGGGGCGTCCCTCGGTTGGCGAGGCCGCGGATCGCCTGCTCGGTGACCTCCTCCCAGCCCTTTCCGCGATGGGCGGCCGGGCGGTGCGGCGTGACGGTCAGGGCACGGTTGAGCAACAGGACGCCGTGGTCCGCCCAGGGGGAGAGGTCGCCGGTGCTGGGCTCTGGGAACCCCAGGTCGTCGACGTACTCGCGGAAGATGTTGACCAGACTCGGGGGCAGCGGCCGCACGTCGGTTGCGACGGAGAAGCTGAGCCCGACGGCGTGGCCGGGCGTGGGATACGGGTCCTGGCCCACGATCAGCACGCGCACGTCGTCGAAAGGCTGGGCGAACGCTCGGAGTACGTTGGCTCCGGCCGGCAGGTAGGTCCGGCCGGCCGCCAACTCGGCACGCAGGAACTCGCCCATCGCCGCGACACGCCCCGCGACCGGGTCCAAGACGTCGGCCCAGCCCGGATCGACGAGCTCCCGCAAGGGTCGTCCCGACATGCCGCCTCACCTTAGTGGCGGGTGAACCCGCGAAGGGAGCCCGCCGGCTGGTCGCCCGTCGCAGGACCACACGCGAACCTGGAAAGCTGGTGGCCTTGGCCGTTCTTTTGTCGGGGGTTGTCGGGGCTCGCACTGCAGTCTATAGTGCTAGGTACCTAGATGAATGAGGCTGACGGTGATCGAGTTCCACCTGGACGGCCGCTCCGGCGTCGCCCCGTACATGCAGCTGATCCAGCAGGTCCGCCAGGCCATGCGGCTGGGGCTGCTGACCGAGGGTGACCAGCTGCCGACGGTCAAGGACGTGGTGGCGAAGGTGGCGATCAACCCGAACACGGTGCTCAAGGCGTACCGGGAGCTCGAATACGAGGGTCTGGTCACACCGCGCCCCGGGGTGGGCACGTTCGTCACCCGGACCCTGACCGACCGGTCGCTGGCGGCGCACGGTCCACTCCGCGAAGAGCTACGCGCCTGGCTCGCCCGGGCACGTGCAGCCGGGATGGACACCGAAAGCATCGAGGCCCTGTTCGTGACCACATTCCGCACCCCGATAGAGGAGACCGCATGAGCCACCCCGTGCTTCAGGCCGAGGGCCTGTCCAAGCGGTACGGGCGACGCCCGGCGTTGTCCGACTGCACCCTCGCCATCCCGCCCGGCCGGGTCGTGGGCCTGGTCGGCCCGAACGGTGCCGGCAAGACGACCCTGCTGCACATCGCGGTGGGCCTGCTGCCACCCACAGTGGGCAGCATCGAGGTACTCGGCGGCCGACCGGCATCCGGTGCCGCACAGCTGGCCAAGGTGGGATTCGTCGCCCAGGACACCCCCACATACGCGGGCCTGTCCATCGCCGACCACCTGCGTTTCGGTGCCCACACCAACCCCGGCTGGGATCAGCAGGTTGCCGAGGACCGGATCACCAAACTCGGCCTCGACCCTTCCCAAAAGGCTGGGAAGCTCTCCGGCGGGCAACGCGCCCAGCTTGGGCTGACCCTGGCCATCGCGAAGCGACCGGAGCTGCTCATCCTCGACGAGCCCGTGGCCAGCCTCGACCCGCTCGCCAGGCGAGAGTTCCTACAAGGCCTGATGGCATACATCGCCGAACACGGCGGCAGCGTGATCCTGTCCTCGCACCTGGTCTCCGACCTGGAACGCGTCTGCGACTACTTGATCGTGCTCGTCGCCTCCCGGGTCCGCATCGCCGGCGAGGTCGACGACCTGTTGGCCAGCCACTTCCGGCTTACCGGTGCCCGCCGCGACCCCGCCGACCTGCCGACGGGCGCCGAGGTGATCGAGGACAGCCACACCGACCGGCAGTCCACCCTGATCGTGCGCAGCACCACGCCGATCGACGACCCCTCGTTCACGATCGAGCAGATCACCCTCGAAGACCTGGTCTTGGCGTACATGTCTCAGGACGCCACCGACCCCTTGCCAGCATTGGAGACGACACGATGATCTGGTTCACCTGGCGCCAGTTCCGTACCCAGACCTGGGTCACCGTCGGTGCCCTGGCTGCACTCGGCGCCGTGCTTATCGTCACCCGCGGCAGCATCGCCGACGCCTACGCCGCCGCCGACGTCGCCGCCTGCGATGCCGACTGCGCCACGGCGATCGACAACTTCCTCACCCAGGTCAGGACCAGCACCAGCGGCACCGTCTATGACCTCGCCAACGCGAGCATCCAGGTGGTCCCCGCCCTGATCGGCATCTTCTGGGGCGCCCCGCTGATCGCCCGGGAACTCGAAACCGGCACCCACCGCCTCGCCTGGAACCAGTCGGTCACCCGCACCCGCTGGCTGGCCACCAAGCTCGCCATCGTCGGC
>DATHII010000217.1:0-7275 GCA_035316885.1 Jiangellaceae bacterium
GGGTTGCACCATGTCGGGCGGCGACGCTCCCCAGCGCGCCCGGAGAGCCCAAGAGGTGGCCCATCGCGATCGGAGCCCAGGGAATGAACCCGATCCCCTCCTCTTCGCAAGCCCTGAGGACATCGTCGGCTGCCTGGTCGCCGAGGTTGAAACGGTTCTGGACTGTGACGACGTCGATCAACTGACGCGCCCGGTCCAACTCGGCCAGTGATACCTCCGAGACGCCCACGAAGCGGATCTTTCCCTCGTCACGAAGATTACGGATCGCGCCGAACTGATCCTCGAGTGGTATCTCGGGATCGATCCGGTGCAACTGCCAGAGGTCGATCGTGTCGAGGCGAAGGCGGCGCAGGCTACCCTCACAGTCGGCCCGTAGACGCTCGGGACGCCCGTCGGGGAGGCCGCCGCGGCCGAGTCCACCCTTGGTGGCGATCACCAATTCCTCGGGGTAAGGGTGCAGTGCCTCGGCGATCATCTCCTCGGAGCGACCGTAGGCCTGCGCGGTGTCGATCAGGTCGACACCGAACCGAACTGCCTCGCGGAGAATCTCGCGGGCCGCGCTCGGGTTTCGGGACTCGACTCGGACACCCGGCAGCCGCATCGCTCCGAACCCGAGCCGATGGACGCTCAGCTCGCCGCCGATCACGAAGGTCCCAGAAGCGCGCGCGGGCGCGGATGCTTCCTCTCTGCCACTGGTCATCGTCGAGACGCTACGACCTCAAGCGCGCTTCAAGTCAAAGTGATGAGCTGGCTGCGCCGAACTCCGCAACCGACGGACCTGAAGCAGACGTTTGCACGCGCTGGACGACTCTGGTCATTCCGTCGGGAGGATGCGGTCGCGCTGGGCGACGCCGCCATGTCCGTACGGATAGTCGTCGACGATCGGCATGCTGGCTGCGTCGAGCCGCGCACTCTGCTCTTCAGATAGGTGCAGGCCGACGGCCCCGAGGCTGTCGTCCAGCTGGTCGACGGTGCGCGCGCCGAGGATGACCGCGGTGACCGCGGACCGATCCAGCAGCCAGGCAATGGCCACCTGCGCCATGGAGACGCCACACTCCTCGGCCACCGACCATACCGCCTCGATGACGCGCCAGGTGCGCTCGTCCGCGTTGCGCCTGCTGTACGCCTCCATGCCACGGTCGGGGTTCTCACCCAGCCGGGTCGGACCGGTAGGCGGTGTGTCGCGCTCGTACTTGCCGGTGAGCCAGCCGCCTCCCAACGGTGACCAGGGCAAGATGCCGATGCCCTCGTTGCGGCAGACGTCGCTGAGCTCGAGCTCGACGCTGCGCTGCAGCAGGTTGTACTGAGGCTGCAGCGTGACGATCGGGGCCAGGCCGAGGTGCCGTGCCAGCAAGGCGGCCTTCTGCAGCTGCCACCCGACGACGTTGCTCACCCCGACGTAGCGGATCTTCCCCGCCCGCACCGCGTCGTCGAAGAACCGCAGCGTCTCCTCGATCGGCGTGAGCGGATCCCACGCATGCGCCTGGTACAAGTCGATGGCGTCAACACCCAACCGGCGCAGACTGGCCTCTAGCGCCCGGGTCAAGCTCACCCGGGACAGGCCAGCATCGTTGGGGTCGTCGCTCGTGGCGAAACGGCCCTTGGTGGCGATCAGCATCCGGTCGCGCATCCCACGCCGGGCGGCAAGCCAGCGTCCGATGATCTCCTCCGACACGCCGCGCGAATAGACATTGGCGGTGTCGACGAAGCTGCCTCCACGCTCGACGAAGCGGTCCAGCTGCTCGTGCGCGACCTTCTCGTCGCTTTCGGTCCCGAACGTCATCGTGCCGAGACACAGCGCAGAGACCACCGCGCCGGTGTTGCCCAGCGTGCGGTACTCCATGGCGGCAGTCCTCCGTCGAGTGGTCATTCTGGACGATGCTGCCCGACTCCGTCGCCAGAGTCACTCCGCCCCGCGCGTGCTGTGTGCAAGTCGTCTGGGCTGCAGGTGTGTCCTGCTCACACAATGGGTCGCTCATGGCTCGCCTCAGAGTCGATCGTGGACTCGGTGTTCGGCTGACTCGTAGGCTCAGCGCTGGGGAACCAGGAGGGACCATGGGGTGTCCGACGACCGCGAGCGAGCTCCGCGCCTTCCGCCTCGCTGGTTCGTCCGCTTCGTCTGGTCGGCGCACCGCGCGGTATGCCGCGTTAGCGGTGGCCGGGTGGGGCTCTGGCGTCCGAAGCGCGGCCGATGGGGCACTGCGCGTCTGACGACAACCGGGCGCCACAGCGGCCAGCAGCGCGCCGTGATCGTCGGCTACGTCGAGGATGGTCCGAACTTGGTCACCCTGGCGATGAACGGCTGGGCCGATGGGGAGCCCGCCTGGTGGCTCAACCTCCAGGCGCATCCCGACGCGACGGTCGATCTGGTCACGGGGTCCCGGGCGGTGAGTGCACGCGCTGCCGCCGGAGAGGAACGGTCGCACCTGTGGGCCAGGTGGCGCGACATTGACAGGCAGCTGGACGCCTATGCGGCGCTGCGGTCGTCCGAGACTGCGGTCGTGGTCCTGGAACCACGACCCGTGCCCTCCTGATCACGGAGGTGCCCCGAGGTCCCCGGCCCGCATGCCGTGTGGCGGGGTCTGTTGCCGTAAGGAAACCCGCATGCGCAGACGCGACGCGGCTCGTCCACGGGGAAACAGGTTCTGCATGAGGCATGGGGGTCGCAAGCCCGGCTGCGGCATGGTCTGGGGAGCGTAGCCGCCGTCCACGCGGCTGATGAGGACGCTCCCTGTGGACAGTCATCCTGCCGGTCGGGCTGTCAGGATCGAGACGTGACGCAGCGTGGGCACTCTAAAGGGCCTTGCAGCTCACGCACTGAGCTTCGTGGGGCGTGCATCGATGTGCACCCTTCAGACTGTCCTTGTGGGGGTGACCCGATGACGGCTGACCGCCCGCACGGGCCGCTGCCAGTGCTGCTGGTTTCCTTGACGGTGGTGACTGGCCTCGTGGATGCGTTCAGCTACCTGATGCTGGGACATGTGTTCGTGGCGAACATGACCGGCAACGTGGTCTTCTTCGGTTTCGCGCTGGCCGGTGTGGGCGAGATCTCGATTGTGGCGAGCCTGCTGGCGGTGTTGGCCTTCGCCCTCGGCGCGGCGGTGGGCGGGCGGTGGGCCGCAGGGCGAGCGGTGCACCGCGGGCACCTGCTGGCGGCCGCCACGTCGGTGCAGGCCGGCGTCGTTCTGGTCGCGTCCGTCATCGCCAGCACCGCCGGTGTCCAAGACTCGGCGGTGCGGCTGACGCTGATCGGGTTGCTCGCACTGGCCATGGGCGGCCAAAACGCCGTTGTACGCCGCCTGGCCGTACCCGACCTGACCACCACGGTGCTCACCCTGACCGTCACCGGCCTGGTCGCCGACACCACACCCCCCTCGGTGCGCGCCCGGCGACTGATCTCGGTCCTGGCGATGCTCGCCGGTGCGCTCACCGGGGGTGTCCTGTTGCGCTGGGTCGCCCTCGCCGCGCCGCTGTGGCTGGCGACCGTACTGCTGGTCGCATGTGCTGCGGGCGCCTACGCAGCGACCCGCCGCCCACGATCGCAAGCCTGGCGGTAGCCCGACGACCATCATCACGGAGCAGCAACTGACGCAAGAGTCCGTGAAGATCGGATGTGGCGGCGACCAAACGCCGCTGCGCGAGAGTGTCGACACTCCGCCACCCCGTCGACAGGAACCCGGGCATCTTTGTCGTGGACTGCCAACAAGCGATTCCGGCAGGTCCTCCCGTGCACGGATCGCGGCTACGAGCCATGAGCGGATGGCGAACACGGCCCGCGAGTGCCGGTCAACTGCGCGTGAGCGCGTCTGCTGGAAATGGTCGGGCTCCTATCCTGATCGAATGAACCTGGAGTTCAGCGGCGAGATGTGGCTCTGGAAAGGCCCGGCGCCGTGGCACTTCATCACCGTTCCGGAAGAGGAGTGCGGTGAGCTGGAAGCGACGTCCGCTTTCGTGACCTACGGCTGGGGCATGATTCCGGTCACGGCGAAGATCGGGGGAACCGGGTGGAAGACGTCGCTGTTCCCGAAAGATGGGCGGTACATCGTGCCAGTGAAGGCATGGGTGCGGAAGGCCGAAGGGCTTGAGATAGGCGACATGGTGACGGTCCGCCTGGCCATCGATGTCTGACCAGCCGGCGAACCAACGAGTTCGCTGTGCGCGGCTACCCGGATGTTCCTTGGTCCTACCTAGGCGGCTGGATGCTGGTGAGTCGTCCGCCGCGGCTCGTACCAGCTGTCGCCCACTGGCTGTCCAGCCATGTTCCAACTCCAGTAAGTGGTCGGGGTAATGCGCAGGTAGAACCCCGGCTGGCCGCTACCAGCAATCGGCACTGACCACGCACACCATGCCGCCGGCGGCGGGACAGGCGGTGATGCGGTTACATACACGCGTAGGCACCAGCCTCGCCACGTATCTCTGGTAACGCTTGCTCGGAACACAAGGGCTGCGCGCTCCTACGCTGCCTCCATGGCCTCTACTCGCCTCTACCGTGACGGGACGCTGCTGCTCGAGGACTTCCTGGTCGATGACGTTTCGGAGCACCTCAGCGAGCCCGGTGTCACCATCTGGGTGGATCTGGAAGCGTCCGACCAAGGGACGCTCGATCAGGTGGCGCTCGAGCTTGGGATCCACGAGATCGCCATCGAGAACGCGACGGCTGGGGGGCAGCGCCCCAAGATCGACCGATATCCCGATCACGCCTTCCTCGCGGCCTACGCTCTGCGGCTCGACCAGGACTCGGGGCGGCTGGATACCTCGGCGCTGACGGCGTTCGTCACGTCGCAGACAGTCGTGACCGTCCGCCAAGACGACCTCATCGACGTCGAGCGAGCAGCCGATGACGAAGCACCTCGTCGTCGAGGTGACGCCCAGTCGCGGGAAGGGACCCGTCGACTGACGCCCTCGCCGCGCGACGCCGATCCGGTGCGGCGTCTCGGACTTTGCCCGAGTTCCCTGCCCGCGCCCAGCCCACGGACTCCTGAACCTCAGGCGCGGGGCGTCAACGCGATCCGGCAACCGCAAGACGACTCGCCGCGCAGGTCGCTCGGGGGTTTCCACGCCGGTCCTTTTCACCCCTGCCATGAGCGTCCCTGCGCCCCGCGCCTTCACACTTCAACCTTTGGCGAGATCAGCTGGTTTTCTGCCGCACGGTCAGGTCTAGACGTTGTAGCCAGCTACCCACGCCACTCTCGTGGCATCAAGACTCCGCAGCAAGGAGTTGACGCACGGCGGACCCAAGCCGCTTCGCCGGGCGGCGCTATCCTGGTCGCGACCCGCGGCCAAGCAGACACCCGTCGAGGGGAGTCCGATGGCACAGGCGCAGGAGCCGGTTGCGGTGCTCGGCATCGGCGCGATGGGCCACGGGATGGCGACCAGTGCTCTGCGTGCCGGCATCCCGACGGTCGTCTGGAACCGTGAGCCAGAGGCGACCCGGGATCTCGCCGGGCTTGGCGCTGAAGTTGCCGAGACCGTCGCCGACGCCGCGCGGCGAGCCGCGATCGTACTCACGATGGTGACCGACACCGATGCCGTCATCTCGATCGCCATGGACCAGGGCATGCTCGCGGCGCTGGCTCCGGGCGCGATCTGGGTGCAGATGAGCACGATCGGCGTGGCAGGGATCGACCGCGTCGCGGCCATCGTGGATGCCGAGCGACCTGACGTGATGCTCCTCGACGCTCCGGTGTCGGGAAGCAAGGACCCGGCGGCGCAGGGCCAGTTAACGATCTTCGCGTCAGGGCCCGACGAGGCCCGCCCGCGCGTCGCTCCCCTCTTCGACGCGCTCGGTCAGCGCACGATCTGGGTCGGCGCGGTCGGGGCTGGCTCACGGCTCAAGGTCGTGAACAACACCTGGCTCGCGTTCGCGACAGAAGCGGTTGCCACGTCGCTGGCCCTCGCGCGTCGGTTGGGGCTCGAGACCCAGACGGTGGTGGACGCCCTCGGCGGCAGCCCGCTCGTATCCCCTTGGCAGGCAGCCAAGCTGCAACGGATCGCCAGAGGCGAGTTCTCGGCCCAGTTCGCGCTGTCGCTCGCGCTGAAAGACGTGCACCTCGCCCTCCAGGCCGCCGACAACGACCGGTTCGCTGCCCTTGGTTCCCTAGCGGACGAATGGCAGCAGGCCGCGGATCAGGGCCTCGGCGACCAGGACCTCACCGTCGTGACGCGCGTGCTCGAGCAACAGGGAGGAACGCCGTCACCCTCATCGGCTACACGATGATGTGCGAGCAGGCGGGTCCGAAGCAGCTGGTGCGAGATGTCGCCCTCGCCGAGGAAGCCGGCTTCGACTTCGCGGTCATCAGCGACCACTACTTCCCGTGGCTGGATTCGCAGGGCCACGCTCCGTACGCGTGGAGCGTGCTCGGCGCGGCTGCCCAGGCAACCGACGACATTCCGCTGATGACGTATGTCACCTGCCCGATCCGTCGCTATCACCCCGCCGTCGTCGCGCAGAAGGCCGCGACCATGCAGCTGCTCTCCGACGGTCGGTTCACCCTCGGGCTCGGGGCGGGCGAGAACCTGAACGAGCACATTGTCGGCGGACGGTGGCGGCCCCTTGCCCGCTTGCGCCACGAGATGCTCGAGGATCGACATCGCCGTCCTGCCATTCGATGACCTCGTACGCCTTACCGTCGCCGATGATGGCCCAGGCATCCCCCCCGAGCATCGCCGTCATGTCTTCGAACGATTCTTCCGGCTCGACTCAGCCCGTACACCGGTCTCCGGTGGTGGCACCGGCCTCGGCCTGGCCATCGTCCACCATGTGGTCACCAGCCATCACGGCCGGATCGAGATCACCCAGGCCAACCCTCACGGCGCAACCTTCACCTTTGACCTGCCGCGCACCTGATCGCACCCAAGCCAGCTGCCCTCCACCGGAGCCACAACACGATGTCCGTGAGCGTCGCTGCTCATCGGGCCGCGACCTGGGCGGTCAGGCTATCTACCGCCGAAAGCGGAGTGGCAAGCTCGTCATACAGGCCATGGCGGGCAGCCAGCCGGGCAGCGTCGAGGTAGCTCATCCAGACTGCGCCCTCGTCATCCATCCATACCAGGATCTTCAGCGGGAGGTCGAGTGCGGCCAGCGGCGACGCGACCATGGCCGGCGTGCCACCCACCGGGTTGCCGAACACCAGCAGCTTGGTGTCACGCAGGACCATTCCCACCCGCTGCGCCTCCCCGCTTTGGTCCACCACCAAGAACAGCTTGGCGCCGGCGGCCGGATCGCCGCAGTGAGCCGCTCCACGGTCTCAGCGACCGACAGCGCACTTCGCCTAT
>DATHII010000218.1:0-20922 GCA_035316885.1 Jiangellaceae bacterium
CTGCCCGAACTGCGCGAGGAATGCGCCCGGGTCACCGCCGCCGCCGACCCCGACCCCGAGGCCACCAACACCCGGCTGCACCGGCGTCGGCGGCTGCGCCGGTTCACCGGCCCCGACGGCGCCTGGACCATGATCGCCACCAGCACCCCACAAGCCGGCGCGGTCATCAACACCGCGCTGGGCCCGATCATCGACCAGATCTTCGCCGCCGCCCGCCGCCACGGACGCCGCGAACCCTACGAGGCCTACGCCTTCGACGCCCTACTCACCCTGGCCGATGCCGCACATGGCACGCCACCTCGACCCCCGGCCGCCATCACCCGCGGGCCCGCAGCGGAGCCGGCCGCCGGCTCCGGCGTCGACCGGCCAGCAACACCCGGCGCCGAGCCCGCAGCCATCACCGGCGGGCCGACAGCGCAGCCCGAGCTCGACCCCACACCGGCCGCGGCGCCGGCAGCGCAGCCGACGCCGGCCGGGTCGCCGCCGCGGCCCAACCCCCGCTTCCTGGCGCTGATACGGGTCGACCTGACCGCGTTGCGCCGCGGCGCCGCGGCCGGAGACGAACTGTGCGAGATCAGCGGCGTCGGCCCGATCCCGGTGCCGGTCGCCCGCGGCCTGCTCGGCCAGGCCGTGCTCAAACTCGTCATCACCCGCGGCGTCGACGTGGCCAACGTCACCCACCTCGGCCGCGGACCCACCGCCGCCCAACGCCTCGCCCTGGCCTGGACCAGCCCCGGCTGCACCGTCACCGGCTGCGGTCGCACCCGCATCGAATACGACCACCGCGAAGACTGGGCCCGCACCCGGCGCACCCGCCTAGACGAACTCGACCCGCTCTGCCGATACCACCACGACCTCAAGACCCGCCACCGCTGGGCCCTGGCCCCCGGCCACGGCAAACGCCCCATGATTCCACCCCACGACCCGCGACACCCTCAGCATGAGCAGAGACCCCCACCAGGCTGAACAGGGTGGAGCGGCAAAGCAAGACCGGGCGAGGCGACATGCGTTGACCGGTGAGGACCAAATCCGGGCCAGCCGCCCGGTGCGACCCCGACGTGCTCCTTCTGGATGCCGTCTGGGAGGGGAAGCCGCGGTGGCGGAGGCAAGCTGCAGCGATGGCGGAACTTGACGTGAGGAAATTTGCCTCTAACGCGATCCGCCCGGGCGCTGGACTCCGTATTACCTGCAGAGCGGAAACCACCGCTCATCTGACAACAGGAGGTATGTCATGGCGAACAAGAGCGTTGGCTACGGCCGGAAATGGAAGAAGTGGCTGGCGATCTACGCGGTCGCGGGAGTGGTCGTCTACCTGATCGTCTATGTTGCGTTCTTCGCCGGCGGTGGCGGTGCCGGCGGTGGAGGAGGGCTGTACTGACGGGACCCGACGGCGCGATGCCTGAGACGTGCTGGCAGTGGGCCACCGGGCGACCGCGGAACACGGCGGTTCCTGGCGCTGGTCGGCGCGTGGGCTCTCGCAGCAGTCTCTGATGACGGGAACCCGACGCGGCCGCGGTCTTCGTGCGCCGTTTCCAGCGTCGGGTGTTCGGGCTGACCCTCTCGATCCTCCGCGATCACGGTGCAGCAGAGGAAGCGGCGCAGGAGCTTCGTGCTCGCATGGAGGCACGCTTCGGCCGACGACCCGCGACGAGGAACCCTGGCGGCGTGGCTGCTGACCATCGCCCGTAACGTGTCGATCAACATGCTGCCGGCGCGGCGCTTCGACCTGCTCGACCCCGGAGGTCCTTCTCGCCCTGGAGGCGAAGCGACCTCGCGAGGACGGGCCGAGGTGCAGGTGGTGGACGCGGAGCTGCTGCGAGAGCCGCTGGCTCGACTTCCCGGGGACCAGCGGCGCGCCCTGGTCTTGGCCGTCTTCTACGCCGTCACGGTGCGTGAGATCAGCGAGCTCGATGGTGTGCCGCCCGGCACCGTGAAGACGCGTATCCGCGCGGCCATGATGAAGCTCCGCTCGGAGCTGATGGTGTCCGATGACCAGTGAGATGGGCTGTGAACACGTGAGGGAACTGGCGCCCGAGCTCGCGCTGGGCATCGCCGAAGGGGAGGAGGGGGACGCGGCATTGCATCACCTGACCGACTGCGCGGGATGCCGTCAGCTCGCCGCCAAGGCGACAGCGACTCCAGCCGCTCGCGCGTCGCAGGCGGTGGGGTGGCTGCCGCGGCCGCTGCGCGTCACAGCATCGTCGACGTCCTGGCCTTCGTTGGCCGCGTCATCGAGCTGGCGGGCCCGCTCGGCCTCGGCTCGCTTGGTCTCCAGGTCAATGACCTGATCGGCAAGGGTGTTCACGTTCCCTCCTCGGTGGGGGTTGCGCTGGGCGAAGTAGTCGGATTGACGTTGGTCACCCAGCTGGCTGCAGCCGTTGAGACCATCCGCAACTGGTCCGCGAGCAGGCGCCGTCAGTCGGCAGGGGCAGGGGTCCGAGTGCGGATCTTCCCTGGAGGTGTAGCCGGCTTGTTCCCGCGACCCGACTTCGGGCCGGCGGGACTGTGCGATGCCTCCGTCCCACCGGATGACGTCAGGGTCGAGAAAGGTGGCTGCGGGAGTGACGTGGATGGCGGCGGGTCGGCGTCAGTGAGCGGCGCCGATGTTGGCGGCAGAGGTGTCGGGCTGACGGTGTTCACGGGGTCCGTCGAATCCGGCTGGTGTGCCTGCTCGCTTGACCTGGGAGCAGGGAAAGTCGTGTCGTTCGCTGGCGGAGCACCGATCACCGTGTTGAGCACAAGCACGAACCCGAGGATGGCCACCACCGGAAGCGCGACGACCAGGCCCTTCCGCCAGCTCAACGGACCGAAGAAGGGAAGGCCACGCACTCTTCGGTGACGGCCTCGTCGCGTGTGACCGTTGGCCGGGTCGGATCCGTGCTCGTCGGTCATCTGATGGCCGCTTCGACCAGCTCCGGACTCGCGCGCTCGTTCATTGCACCGAGGACTCTAGCGATGGCTCGCGCACGGGGATATCCCGTGTGTGAACACCCGAGACGTTGACCGGGTCCGCCGGCTCGCATACGACGGGAGTCTCGCGCCGATGCGATGCGCCGCATCCGCAACCCGATCGGCGAGCATGACGGCGTGTTCGCTGACCCGGACGACGACGAATCATCGGGGCCCGGACGCATCACCGGGTCGTGCTGGGGCGCCATCAGCGGCCGATGAAGGTAGACCACTGAACCAGTACGACAGTGGACGACTGCAGCCTGCGTCCCTACCGCGCTATCTCGTTGAGCAGGTCATCGGCGAGCTTGCTCGCGTGCTCGTCGTCCCTCTTGCCTGGTCACGGTATGACAAAGTCTGAACTGGCCGTCAGATCACCGACAAGGCATGCCGCCGAGTTGTAGACATTGCATACAGCGACGGCCAGCTTCCGCGCCAGGTCGCTCACCTACTCTTCTGGGCGGCCGACCCTCAGGACGAGCAACGAACTGAGATGCTGTCGAGACGGTCTCGTAGGGCGACATGACATTCGCCTGCTCGACCGCGTCGCGGCGGACGTTGAGCGCGAGCCGGTTCGGGTCGGTTTGCGCGCCCGGCAGGACTCGAACCTGCGGCCAAGTGCTTAGAAGGCACCTGCTCTATCCACTGAGCTACGGGCGCTGGCGACTGGTCCATTGTGGCCGATGTGGGGTGCGCGACCCAGCCGACACCGTCCGGTCAGACAGGGCGTCCCAGGCCGTCCACCACCTCGGCGCCCGGCCAGGCGCCAAGGAGGGCGCCCGGCAGCGCGAGCTTGGACCGGCGCACGCCGCTGCCGACGATCGCGTACGGCAGGTCGACGACGGCGGCGTCGACCAGGATCAGCCACCCGGCGGGTAGGCCGATCGGGGTGATGCCTCCGAACTCCATTCCGGACGCGGCCACTGCCGCCTCCATCGCCAGGAACGACGCCTTGCGGACGTCGAGGCGACGTTTGACCACGCCGTTGACGTCAGCCCGGGTGGTAGCGAGCACCATGCAGGCGGCGACCCGTTCCTCGCCGCCGCGTCGTCCGGCGACCACCACGCAGTTGGCCGACACCTCGGGCGGGACGTCGTAGGCCGCACAGAACTCGGCCGTGTCGGCCAACGAAGGATCGATCTCGGCGACGTAGACGTCAGCAGCCGGGTGCGCCGCGAGCGCGAGCGTCACCGGCTGGGCCATCAGGTCGGGCCGGTCCGTCGCCGGGACCGTCGCCAGCGTCCCGATCCGCGGTGCTCCCACGGCGACCGACTCTAGGACCTGAGCGTGCGGGAAGATGCACGGCGTGCGGGGGCTGTTGGTCGCGGGGACTACGTCGGATGCCGGCAAGTCCGTCGTCACGACCGGAATCTGCCGATGGCTCGCCCGTGAGGGCGTCCGGGTCGCCCCGTTCAAGGCGCAGAACATGTCCAACAACTCGGCGGTCACCCGTGACGGCGCCGAGATCGGACGGGCACAGTGGGTCCAGGCCGTGGCCGCGCAGGCCGAGCCCGAGGCCGCCATGAACCCCGTCCTGCTCAAGCCCGGCAGCGACCTGCGCAGCCACGTGGTCGTCATGGGGCGTCCATACGGCGAGCTCGACGCGACCACGTTCGGCTCTGCCCGGACGGCACTGGCCGACGCCGCATACGCCGCCCTCGCCGACCTGGCGGAGCGTTACGACGTCGTCGTATGCGAGGGCGCGGGCAGTCCGGCTGAGATCAACCTGCGTGAGCACGACTTCGTGAACATGGGCCTGGCCCGGCAAGCCGGCCTGCCGGTCGTCCTCGTCGGCGACATCGATCGGGGCGGCGTCTTCGCTGCGTTCCACGGGACGGTCGCCCTGCTCGACGCCGCGGACCAGGCGTTGGTGGCCGGCTTCGTCGTCAACAAGTTCCGTGGTGACGCCGGATTACTCTCGCCCGGTCTCCGCATGATCGCCCGCACGACGGGGCGGCCCGTGCTGGGCGTCCTGCCATGGCTGCCCGGGATGTGGCTCGACGCGGAGGATGCGCTCGACGTCGTGGGTCGCGGGCATGCCATTCCCGTTGCAGCCGGTGACGACATGCTGCGCATAGCCGTCGTCCGCTTCCCTCGGATCTCGAACTTCACCGACGTCGACGCGCTGGCCGTCGAGCCCGGCGTCGAGGTGCGGTTCACCGCCTCGCCCGCCGAGGTAGCCGGAGCCGACCTGGCGGTGCTTCCCGGCACCCGAGCCACGGTCGCCGACCTGGAGTGGCTGCGCTCGCGGGGGCTGGCCGACGCGATCGTCGCGCGGGCGGCCGCCGGGCGGCCGACCCTCGGCATCTGCGGCGGCTATCAGATGCTCGCGCGCGAGATCATCGACGAGGTCGAGTCGGGCGCGGGCACCCTGTCGGGGCTCGGTCTGTTGCCGGCCCGGGCCCGATTCGTGGCCGAGAAGGTTCTCGGCCGACCGGTCGGGGAGGCGTACGGCGTGCAGGTCCGCACGGCGTACGCGATCCATCACGGGCGCGTCACCGTCGACGCCGGCGCCCAGGCGTTTCTCGACGGGTGCCGTGCCGGCGCGGTGTGGGGCACAAGCTGGCACGGGGTTCTCGAGGAGGACGGCCTCCGCCGCGCGTTCCTCCGCGAGGTGGCGTCGCTCGCGGGCGCGGACGGCTTCGTCGTGGCGCCCGACACCCGGTTCGCCGCGGTGCGCGAGGAGCGGATCGAGCGGCTGGCCGACGCGATCGTCCGGCATCTCGACACCGATGCGCTGCGCCGACTGGTCCAGGGCGGAGCGCCCGGCGGGCTGCCGTTCGTGCCGCCCGGCGCCCCGACCTGAGAGCCGGGTAGGAACAGGTCGGGGGTCAGTGGGCGTAGGTCGCGACGAGGACGGCGCGGGCCAGCGTGTGGAAGGCCAGGTTGAACGACACGACGGCCGGGCTGGCGTCGGCCGGCACACCGAGGGAGTCGATGTCGACCGCATGGATGACGAAGTAGTAGCGGTGTGGCACGTCGCCCTCCGGCGGAGCGGCGCCGGAGTAGCCCGTGGCGCCGGTGTCGTTGCGCACCGAGAGGGCCGACGAGGGCAGCCCGGAACCGTCGGCGGCACCCGCGCCGCGCGGCAGCTCGGTGGTGCTCACCGGTATGTCGAGGAGCACCCAGTGCCAGAAGCCACTCGGTGTCGGCGCGTCCGGGTCGAAGCAGGTGACAGCGTAGCTTCGTGTGCCCCCCGGAGCGCCCGACCACCGCAGGTGAGGCGACACGTTTCCGCCGCTCAGGCCCCAGTCGTCGAATACGTGGTCGTCACTCATCTGTTCGCCGGGCGCGAGATCGTCACTCTCGACGGCGAACGTGCCGACGGGGGGAAGGAGCTCGTAGGGATCGGGTGCCGTGGGTCGTTCCAGCGACATGCGTCCTCCTCGTCGCGCAGGGGTTCATGACCGACCGTATTACCCGATAGGTCACGAGCCCATACTCAATCCGACGTGTCGCTTGGCCACGGGCGGGAGGTACAGGCAGGATCATGGCCGTGACGATCAACGACGCGCCCGAGAGTGTCCTCGATACCCTCGGCGTGCTGCGCGAACGGGTCGGCGCGCTCAGCCTTCCGCTCGAGCTTCCGGGGGCGCCCGAAGCCCGTCGGACGGGGCGCGAGATCGTCGCCCAGCTCGACGACTACGTGCTCCCGCGGCTGCGCGAGATCGACGCACCGGTGCTCGCCGTGGTCGGCGGCTCGACCGGTGCCGGCAAGTCGACACTGGTCAACGCCGTGGTGGGCCGGCCGATCAGCGAGACCGGCGTGCTGCGGCCCACGACGAGATCGCCGGTCCTCGCCTTCCACCCCGCCGACGCCGACTGGTTCACCGGGGACCGGATCCTCCCGGACCTCGCCCGGGTCACCGCCGGCGAACTCGCCGGTCCAGGCACCCTGCACCTGGTGGCCGACGAGGCAGTCCCGCAGGGCTTGGCGCTGCTCGACGCCCCCGACGTCGACTCCGTGGTCAGCGAGAACAGACTGCTCGCGGTCCAGTTGCTTGCCGCGGCCGACCTCTGGATGTTCGTGACGACTGCAGCCCGCTATGCCGACGCCGTCCCCTGGGACCTGCTGAGTGCGGCCGTCGACCGCAGCGCCGTCATCGCAGTCGTCCTCAACCGCGTCCCGGCCGGAGCGGAGGACGAGGTGCGCCACCATCTGGCCTCGATGCTCTCCCAGCACGGCCTCGGTGCCGCACCGCTGTTCGTCATCGGTGAGACGAAGGTCGACGACGACGGCATGCTGCCCCCCGGTCACGCGGCGTCGGTGTCGACATGGCTCGGCGAGCTCGCGTCGGACGCGGCCGCCCGCGCCGAGATCGTGCGGCGAACCCTCGACGGAGCCGTCGCCGGGATCGTGCGCCGCTCGCCACCGCTGGCCGAGTCCGCGGATGAGCAGTACAGGGCTGCGAGGAGCCTGCGCAAGGCGGCCGAGGTGCCCTATGCCGAAGCGGCCGAAGCGGTCGACCGGGCCTCGCGTGACGGCAGCCTCCTGCGTGGCGAGGTGCTCGCCCGCTGGCAGGACTTCGTCGGCACCGGTGAGTTCTTCCGCTCCCTGGAGGACAGGGTGGGCAACCTGCGCGACCGGATCACGGCATTCGTGCGCGGTCGGCCGCAACCGGCCGCGCAGGTCGAGGAGGCGATCGAGCACGGCCTCCAGGCGCTGCTGGTCGATGAGGCCGACCGGGCGGCCGAGCGCGCCGACACGTCCTGGCGGGCCACCCCGGCCGGTCGAAGCCTGCTCGGTGCCGACGACCTGGCACGGAGCAGTCCCGGTCTCGGCCCGACCGCCGCGGAACAGGTGCGCGCCTGGCAGGGCGCCGTGCTCGACCTGGTGCGAACCGAGGGCCAGGACAAGCGGTACACAGCGCGGATGCTGTCCTTCGGGCTCAACGGGCTGGCGATCGCGCTCATGATCGTGGTGTTCGCCTCCACGGCGGGGCTCACTGGCGCCGAGATCGGCATCGCCGGCGGGACGGCGGTGGTCGGCCAGAAGCTGCTCGAGGCGATCTTCGGCGACCAGGCCATCCGGCGTCTCGCCGACGCCGCCCGGGCCGACCTGGGGCGGCGGGCAGAGACTCTGATGGCGACCGAACGGGCGCGGTTCACCGATCGCCTGGACGCCCTCACGATCCAATCGGGCGCCGGTCAGGCGTTGCGCGAAGCACTCGTCTGGGTCGGACAGGCCCGGGAGCAGGAGGCGGCCGAATGAAGCTCCTCCGTCGGCCGGCGCGCTCCGGGCTCCCCGAGCGGCTCGACGCGCTGGCCGCCGCGGCCGAGGACGGCGAAGGGCGGCTGCCGCCCGAGGTGCTCTACGCAGCACGCGAGGTCGTCGACCGGGCCGGCCAGCGCCGCCGCCTCTCGGCCGATCACACTGTTGTCGCCCTCGCCGGCGCCACCGGAGGCGGCAAGTCGACCCTGTTCAATGCCGTGGCCGGTATCGAGCTGGCCCGGGTGGGTCTGCGCCGTCCGACGACGGGCGAGCCGCTGGCCTGCGTCTGGGGCACGCAGGGGGTCACGCCGCTGCTCGAGTGGCTGGGGATCCCGCTGCGCCACCGGGTGCCGAAGGAGAGCGTCCTCGACTCCGGCGCGGGCGACGCCCTCGACGGCCTTGTCCTGCTCGACCTTCCCGACCACGACTCCACCGACCTGTCGCACCGGGCACAGGTCGACCGCCTGGTCGAGATGGTGGACTTGTTCGTCTGGGTGCTCGACCCACAGAAGTACGCCGACGCCGTCCTGCACGAGCGCTACCTGCGGCCGCTGGCCGGCCACGCCTCCGTCACGGTGATCGTCCTCAACCAGATCGACCTGCTCCCACCGACCGACGTCGAGGAGTGCGTCCGCGACCTCCAGCGCCTGCTGGCCGAGGACGGCCTGCCGAAGGTCCCGGTCATTCCGCTGTCGGCCAAGACCGGCACCGGGGTCTCCAGGTTCGTCTCGGTGCTGCGGGAGGCCGTGGCCAAGCGCAGGTCCTCCGACGAGCGCGTAGCAGCCGATGTCAGAGGCGTGGCCACGAAGTTGGTGGCGGTGTCCGGTGACGGTGAGCCCGCGGGCATCGGCGACGACGACCGGCGCCGCCTGGTCAACGCCCTCGCCGCGGCGGCCGGTGTCGACGTGGTGGCCGATGCCGTCGGTCGCTCCTATCGGCGGCGGGCGCTGGCCGCTACGGGGTGGCCCGTTACGCGGTGGCTCGCGAAGCTGCGCCCCGATCCGCTGCGGCGGCTCCGCCTCGACCGGGAGGGCGTCGACCCTCAGCTGATCCGCACGTCGCTGCCTGCCGCGACCCCGGTCCAGCGGGCGCGATCCGACTCGGCCATCCGGCGGCTGGGCGACGCCGCGGCCGACGGGGTGGGTGGACCGTGGACGGCGACGATCCGCTCCGCCGCCGGGGCAGCGGCGGCCCGCTTGCCCGACGCCCTGGACCAGGCGGTCGCTGCGACCGACTTACACCTCGACCGCCGGCCCCGCTGGTGGTCGGTCGCCGGCGCCGTGCAGTGGGTGGCGCTCGCGGCGGCCGTCGTCGGAGGGCTGTGGCTGCTGGCATTGGCCGTCGTCGGCCTTCTCCGGCTTCCAGAGATCCCGACCCCGCAGTGGGGATCGGTCCCCGTGCCGACGCTGCTGTTCCTCGGTGGTGTCCTGCTCGGCGTCGGGCTGGCCGTGGCCTGCGTGGTCGCCGCCCGGGTGGGTGGCGGCCGGCGCGCTGCGGAGGTACGCGGTCGGCTGCGCCAGGCGGTCGGCGAGGCCGCCGACGAGATCGTGGTGGCACCGGTCAGGGCAGAGGTCGACCGGTACCGCACGTTCCGTCAGGCGGCCCTGGTCGCCCGCGGCTGAGGCCTGTCCACAGGTCGGCTCGGCCTCCGATCGCTGTCCACAGCCGACCTCACCGCCATCGCGGACAGCACGGGCTCCGCGGCACGCTCGGGCCGTCCACCACCGGCATGGAGTGCACAGGAGGCACCCGATGAGCGACGCGTTCATCACCCTGATCGGCAACATCGCCAGTGAGATCCGCAGCATCAACACCGACCGCGGCACGGCGATCACCAGCTTCCGCTTCGCCCAGACGCCGCGCCGCATCGACCGCCAGACCGGTCGCTGGGGCGACGGCCCGACCTCGTTCTTCGGCGTCACGTGCTGGCGTGGCCTGGCCGAGCACGTCGCAGCCTCCCTGCACAAGGGCGATCCGGTCGTTCTGTTCGGCCGTCTGCGGATCCGCGACTGGAAGAACCCCGACGGCCGCAGCGGTCGCGACGCCGAGATCGACGCGATCTCGATCGGGCACGACCTCTCGAGAGGCACGTCGCGGTTCACGCGGGTCACGCGCGACCGGGCCGACCAGGCCGACGAGAACGAGGTGGCCGCGAGCATGCGCATGGAGCTGCTCGTCGAGGAGCAGGCCGAGGCCGCGGGCGAGTCCCTCGACCGGGAGGCGGCTGCACGAGCCGGCAACCCGGACGGTTCAGCGACGGCCGATGTGGTCTTCGCGTCCGCCGGGAGCGACCGCGACCGGGCCGCCTAGCGCCGGGCAGTCCTGCTGGCGATTGCAGACGCGGCAGCACGTAGGCTTGACGGCGCTATGGCGGAGTTCATCTTCTCGATGCGCAAGGTGCGCAAAGCGCACGGCGACAAGGTCATCCTCGACGACGTCACCCTCCACTTCCTGCCGGGAGCGAAGATCGGCGTCGTCGGGCCCAACGGCGCCGGCAAGTCCACCGTGCTGCGGATCATGGCCGGGCTCGACCACCCGTCCAACGGCGACGCGGTTCTCAGCCCCGGCTTCACGGTCGGCATGCTCGAGCAGGAGCCGCACCTCAACGAGGACAAGACCGTGCTGGGCAACGTCGAGGAGGGGGTGGCCGACACCAAGGCGGTGCTCGAGCGGTTCAACGAGATCGCGGAGAAGATGGCAGTCGAGTACTCCGACGCGCTCCTCGACGAGATGGGCCGGCTCCAGGAACAGCTCGACCACCGCAACGCCTGGGACCTCGACTCGCAGCTCGAACAGGCGATGGACGCGCTGCGGTGCCCACCGCCCGACGCCGACGTCACCGTGCTCTCCGGAGGCGAACGGCGCCGGGTGGCGCTCTGCAAGCTGCTGTTGCAGCAGCCCGACCTGCTGCTGCTCGACGAGCCCACCAACCACCTCGACGCCGAGAGCGTCCAATGGCTCGAGCAGCACCTGGAGAAGTACCCGGGCTGTGTTGTCGCCGTCACGCACGACCGGTACTTCCTCGACAACGTGGCCGAGTGGATCCTCGAGCTCGACCGGGGCAGGGCCTACCCGTACGAGGGCAATTACACGACCTATCTCGAGACCAAGCAGGCCCGGCTCACGGTCGAGGGAGCCAAGGACGCGAAGCGGGCCAAGCGGCTCAAGGACGAGCTCGACTGGGTTCGGTCCAACGCCAAGGGCAGGCAGACCAAGCAGCGGGCGCGCCTCGAACGCTACGAGGAGATGGCCGCCGAGGCCGAGAAGTCGCGCAAGCTCGACTTCGAGGAGATCCAGATCCCGCCGGGCCCGCGGCTGGGCAACGTGGTCGTCGAGGCGCACTCCGTCGCCAAGGGCTACGGCGACCGGCAGCTCATGCACGACCTGTCGTTCACGCTGCCCCGCAACGGCATCGTCGGGATCATCGGACCGAACGGAGTCGGCAAGACGACCATGTTCAAGATGATCATCGGCGACGAGCAACCCGATGGCGGCGAGTTCCGGATCGGCGAGACGGTCCGGCTCTCGTATGTCGACCAGAGCCGTGCGGGTATCGACCCGAGGAAGACGGTGTGGCAGGTCGTGTCCGACGGACTCGACCACATCAAGGTCGGCCACGTCGAGATGCCCAGCCGGGCCTACGTCGCCGCGTTCGGCTTCAAGGGTCCCGACCAGCAGAAGCCCGCGGGCGTGCTCTCCGGCGGAGAGCGCAACCGGCTCAACCTCGCGCTCACGCTCAAGCAGGGCGGCAACCTGATCCTGCTCGACGAGCCGACCAACGACCTCGACGTCGAGACCTTGCAGTCGCTGGAGAACGCGCTGCTGGAGTTCCCCGGCTGCGCGGTCATCACCTCGCACGACCGCTGGTTCCTCGACCGGGTCGCCACCCACATCCTCGCCTGGGAGGGCGACGACGACGATCCGGCGAAGTGGTTCTGGTTCGAGGGCAACTTCGAGTCCTACGAGAAGAACAAGATCGAGCGGCTAGGCGCCGACGCCACCCGCCCCCACCGCGTGACTTACCGCAAGCTCACCCGCGACTGAGCGCGCAGGGGATGATGGCCGGTGCCCCGTCACGTCACCCACGTCCCGCTGCGCTGGGCGGACATGGACGCTCTCGGCCACGTCAACAATGTGGTCTACCTGCGCTACCTGCAGGAAGCTCGCGTCGACATGCTCTTCGTCCACGCGCCCAAGCACGGCGCGGAGCAACTGGCCCGCGGCGTCGTGGTGTCCCGTCACGAGATCGGCTACCGGGCTCCGCTGCGCTTCCGGCCAGAGCCCGTGCGGGTGGAGACCTGGGTTCGGCGTATCGACGCGGCGTCGTTCACGCTCGGGTACGAGGTGCTCGACGAGGCGACCGACGGGACCCGGACGGTGTACGCGGTCGCCTCGTCGGTGCTGGTCCCGTACGAGCTGGACGAGGGTCGGTTGCGCCGGGTGGCGGCCGAGGAACGCGCCGTGCTCGAGACGTTCCACGAGCCCGACGGGCCGGAACCGGGGAAGGCGACGTGATGCGCCATGTCTACGAGTGCGCCGTGCGCTTCGACGACCTCGACTCCTACGGCCACGTCAACAACGTGACGTTCGTGGAGTACCTGCAGGAGGCCCGCATCGACTTCGTGCACCGCCACCTCGCCGACGCGCTGGCACCGCACGAGGCGTCCGTCGTCGCGCACCAGGCGATCGACTACCTGAACCCGGTGCCGTTCCGCACCGAGCCGCTGCAGGTCGGCGTGTGGGTGTCGCGGATCGGGACGTCCTCGTTCGAGGTGTCGTGCGACGTCCGGGACGACGACACGCTGTTCGCTCGTGCGGTCGTGACGCTCGTCGCCTACGACGTCGTCGAGCAGCGACCGCGCGCCCTGAGCGCAGCCGAGCACGCCGCTTTGACGAAGTTCCTCGCGCCATGACCAGACTCGTACCCCGGCATCCGGCGGCGGCGGCCGACCTGGCGACCTTCGCGCGCCGGGTGGCGCGCTTCGAGGCCGATGCGGTCATGCGCATCGTCGCCGACGGGTCCGTGGCCGGTTGTTTCGCCGAGACGCCGTTCGACGCGCTCGCGCTGCGGGCCGTAGCGCTCGCCGAGCCCCTGTCGGCCGACATCGTCGTCGAGGCAGGAACGCTGGCCGCCCGGGCGGTCGGTACCAACGGCGAGGTGGAACTGCCGCCGGCTCTCCCGGCCCTGCGATGGACGACCAGCCTTCCGCCGCGCTCGGGCTGGAACGAGCTGGCTCGGCTGGACGGCCGCGACGTCGCCGCCTGGGTGGCTGATGGGGTCGAGGAGTTCCGGCAGCAGGCTGCCGACGTCGCCGGTGGCCTGACGTTGCGCGCAGGTCGCGCCGCCCTCGAGGGCCTGGCCGCGCAGGTCTGGGACCGCGAGCTCACCGCCGGGGTTCCCCTCCGGCTGGCCCACGCGGCGGAGTCGTACGGCTTCCTCGGTGATGGCGACGTCGTGCTGCGCGGCATGGGCACCTGGTGGCGGCTCGACGCCCCGCACGGGTCGGTGCTGGCCCGCAGCGGCCTGGCTCTCTTCGCGTTGTGAGGCGAACGCTCTCATACGGCCGACTCCCGACGATCCGGTCCGTGCCGTCGTCGGCAAATACGTTGCGGCTCTGCCGGCGTCGGAGATTGTGCGCCAGCAGGCCCGTGCCGAGGAGGGCTCCACCCGCTCAATGCGGGCGAGGTCATCGACCGGGTGGCAAGGCTCGCCCACGCCGACGCCGACGAGGTGGAAGGCGACCTGGCACTGCTCGGCGTCGCGATCGCAGAAGCCAACGGACACGACCTCATCGATGCCGGTCACTGGCGGGCCGGCACTACCACCGGACCCGCCGACCGGCACTGCGCGGCCATGGTTCGCGACGAGGGAGGCGACGTGTTGGCGCTACCGGCCAGCGACGGAACGCCGCCCTGAGCCTCCGGCGTCGGCCAGAGCTGGCGACAGGTCAGGTGGCCAGCCAGACGGCGGCGTCGGTGGGCAGCAGGCCGTCGGCCAGCGGGACGCTGCTCAACAGCACGCGTGAGTGGTCGGGTAGGTCGACCGGTGTCGGGCCCATGTTCACCGCGCAGGCGAACTCCGGCTCGCGGGCGAAGGCGAGGACGTCGGAGCCCGGGTCGGACAGCCACCGCAGGCGCCCGTCGCCCAAAGCAGGCAGCTCGCGGCGCATCCGCAGGGCCGTCCGGTAGAGCTCCAGCATCGATCCGGGGTCGTCGCGCTCGGCCTGCACCGACAGCGCACCCCAGCCAGGCGGCTGCGGCAGCCAGCAACGTCCGACGCCGAAGCCGTACGACGGCCCCCGGGTCGTCCAGGGCAACGGAACCCGGCAGCCGTCACGGCCCCGAAGGGTGTGTCTGGAGCGTTTCCAGATCGGGTCCCGCAGGGCGGACTCCGGCAGGTCGAGCACCTCGTGGAGTCCGAGCTCCTCGCCTTGGTAGACATAGGCGCCGCCGGGCAGTGCGAGGGTCAGCAGGGCGGCGGCGCGGGCGCGACGGAGCCCGAGGGCGACGTCTACCGGCCCCGCGTCGGCGGCCCGGTCCACTCCGACCAGCGCGGAGGTCACCTTGCGCCCGTAGCGCGTCACGTGGCGCTCGACATCGTGGTTGGACAGCACCCAAGTGGTCGGTGCGCCGACGACTCCGATGCTCTGGACCGTGGAATCGATCGTGGCCCGCAACTCCGGCTCCGACCAGGGCGCGCGCAGGTAGTCGAAGTTGAACGCCGTGTGCAGTTCGTCGCCGCGCACGTAGTCAGCCAGCCGGTCAGGTGCGTCGACCCACGCCTCGGCGACGAACACGCGCGCCGGGTCGTAGGCGTCGGCCACCTCCCGCCATTCGCGGTAGATGTCGTGGACGCCGTCACGGTCCCAGAACGGGTGGTCCTCGATCCGGGGTGGCTCCAGCAGGTGCTCGTCCTCGTACCCGAGATCGGGCAGGCCGGTCTGCTTGACCAGACCGTGTGCCACGTCGATGCGGAAGCCGTCGACCCCGCGGTCGAACCAGAACCGCAGCACGTCGAGGAACTCCTCGTGCACGTCGCGGTCGCTCCAGTTCAGGTCCGGCTGGGTGGTGTCGAACAGATGCAGATACCACTCGCCGGGCGAGCCGTCCCGCTCGGTCACCCGCGTCCATGCCGGCCCGCCGAACACGCTGAGCCAGTCGTTCGGTGGTAGCAAGCCGTCGGCGCCCACGCCCGGCCGGAAGATGTACCGTGCTCGCTCGCGCGAGCCGGGGGCGGAAGCGAGTGCCGCCGCGAACCACGCATGCCGGTGCGACGTGTGGTTGGGGACGATGTCGAGCAGGACCCGCAGCCCGGCCGCACGGGCGTCCCGGATCAGTGCGTCCGCGCCGGCTAGGGTGCCGAACTCCGGCGAGATGTCCCGGAAGTCGGCGACGTCGTAGCCTCCGTCGTTCATCGGCGACGGGTACCAGGGCGTCACCCACACGGCGTCGACGCCCAGGTCGCGCAGATAGGGCAAGCGTGAGCGGATACCTGCGATGTCGCCGACGCCGTCACCGGTGCCGTCGGCGAACGAGCGGATGTAGACCTGGTAGGTGACGGCGTCACGCCACCAGTCGTGTCGGGGCTCGGTCACCCGAGCAGCCTACGAGTGTCCTCGAGTGGACCGCCTAGCGGTCACTCGTCGAACGTGTTGACCATCGAGTGGGCGGCGCGCTGGAGGTAGTCCCAGAGCATCTCGTGCTGCGCATGCGGGAGGTCGAGCGACTCGACCGCGATGCGCATGTGGTGCAGCCAGCGATCACGTGCAGCAGGGTTGATCTTGAAGGGGGCGTGCCGCATCCGCAGCCGGGGGTGGCCGCGCTGCTCGGAGTACGTCGTGGGTCCGCCCCAGTACTGCTCGAGGAACATCCGCAACCGTTCCTCTGCCGATCGGAGGTCCGGTTCGGGGTAGAGCGGCCGCAGCTCCGGGTCATCGGCGACGCCCTGGTAGAAGCGGTGCACGAGCAGCCGGAAGGTCTCGTGACCACCGACCGCGTCGTAGAAGGTCTCCGTCTGCTGCGTCACGGAGCCATTGTCCCAGCGGCTGTCGGTCACCCTGCAGGGCGGGGCAGGATGGGCCCGTCCGCAGAACCGCGACCGTAGAGGAGAGCACGCATGGCCGCCACCCGCACCGCCACGACGCAGTGGGCAGGTTCCCTGTTCGAGGGCGCCGGACAGGTGACGCTCGAGTCGTCCGGACTCGGGACGTACGACGTCACTTGGGCATCGCGCACCGAGGACCCCGACGGGCGCACGTCACCCGAGGAGCTCATCGCTGCGGCGCACTCGTCGTGCTTCTCGATGCAGCTGTCCAACCTGCTGGCCAAGGCCGGCACGCCACCCGCGAAGCTGCGGACCACGGCCGAGGTCACCTTCCAGCCCGGCACCGGCATCACCGGCATCCACCTGTCCGTGCGCGGCGACGTGCCCGGCATGAGCGCGGAGGACTTCCAGGCCGCGGCCGAGACGGCCAAGCAGGGTTGCCCGGTCAGCCAGGCCCTCCGGGCGACGCCGATCACCCTCGAGGCCACGCTGGCCTGAGCTCGGTTCCCGGCCCTGCCGCCTGTACCTCAGGCCGGCGGCTGGTGTGGCGGCAACGGCACGCTGTGGGGGAGTTCGATGCCCTCGGCGTCGAAGGTCTGCTTGATCCGCTCGCGCAGCTCGCGGGCCAGCGTCCATTGCTGGAGCGGCTCGGTCTTGACCACGAGCCGGAGGACGACGGAGTCGGCAGCGAGGTCCTCGACGCCCCACACCTCCGGCTCCTCCAGCACGGATGCGCTCCACTCCGGGTCCGCGGCGACATCGCGGGCGACGCTCAGGAGCAGTTCGCGGGCACGCTCGGTGTCCGCCTCGTAGGCGACCTTGACATCGAGGACGGTGCGGGCCCAGCCG
The DNA here is from genome assembly GCA_035316885.1 of Jiangellaceae bacterium. Classification (GTDB taxonomy): domain Bacteria; phylum Actinomycetota; class Actinomycetes; order Jiangellales; family Jiangellaceae; genus DASRTE01. Next base: position 17,055 of record DATHII010000218.1, read on the forward strand.
TGGCTGGAGTTGCCCACCCGGACGACTTCGCCGTTGCGCACGTACCACACCGTCCCGTCGACCGCGCGCAGGCGCGTGACCCGCAGCGCGACCGCCTCGACGGTGCCCGACGCCTCACCCATGTCGATGACGTCGCCGACGCCGTACTGGTCCTCCAGCAGCATGAAGATGCCGGACAGGAAGTCCTTGACCAGGTTCTGCGCTCCGAACCCGAGCGCGACGCCGGCGATGCCGGCGGACGCGATCAACGGCCCGACCGGGTAGCCGAGGATCTCCAGTGCCATCACGACGACGATCACGCCGATGACGGCGGTCACGATGCTCTTGAGCAGCGAGCCCAGCGTCGTCGCCCGCAGCGCCCGGCGCTCCGAGTAGGCCCCCGTCCCGCCCAGGACGATCTTGGCGGCACGTCGCGACCCGAGCATCCGCTTCGGCGGCTCGGACCTCGCGGCCCGCGCGACCAGCCGGTCGATGAGCCGGTGCAGGACGTACCGCGTAACCACGCCCAGCAGTACCAGCCCGATCAGCTTCAGCGGGTTGCCGAGCAGGACGTCGGCCCACCACTCGCCGGTGAACCGGTCCGGCTCGTCTTGGACCGGAAGGATCGCGACCATCGTCGGCAACGCTAGAGCATGTGCGGGGGGTTCAGGCCGAGTTGGTCGGCGAGGAAGGCGAGCTGGTCGGCGACCAGGTCGACGGTGCGCGAGACCGCCCGCGCGCCGTGGCCCACCTCACCCTCGGCCCGGATCAGCACCGGCCGACGCCCGGGGTCCGCCGACGTCGCCGCCTGCAGGGCGGCGCACATCTTCCGCGCGTGCATCGTGTCCACGCGGGTGTCGCCGTCGAAGACCGTGAACAGGACGGCCGGGTAGCTGACGCCGGCGCGGACGTGGTGGTAGGGCGAGTACGACAGCAGCCACCCCAGCTGCTCGGGGTCCTCGGCCGTGCCGTACTCGTCGCTCCAGGTGGCACCGAGCCCGAACCTCTCGTAGCGGACCATGTCCAGCAACGGCGCCGAGCAGACGACCGCACGGTAGAGCTCCGGCCGCTGGGTCAGGGCGGCGCCCACCAGAAGGCCGCCGTTGGAGCCGCCCGAGATCCCGAGCTGCTCGGCGGTGGTCCACCCGGCCGCCACGAGGAACTCGGCGGCGGCGTTGAAGTCGTCGAAGACGTTCTGCTTGTGCTCGCGCATCCCGTCCCGGTGCCAGGTCTCGCCCTCCTCGGCGCCGCCGCGCAGCCCGGCCACCGCCCAGACCCCGCCGGCCTCGACCCAGGCGAGGATGCTCGCCGAGAAGGCGGGCGTGAGCGACACGTTGAATCCGCCGTACCCGTAGAGGACGGCGGGCCGTGGCCGGTCGGGCCGCCCGTCCGGCGAGACGATCACTATCCGCACCTCGGTGCCGTCCGTCGAGCGGTACGTCACCTGCCGTGAGCTGACCGCGGGGACATCGACGGCGCCGGGGCTCTCGGCCCAGGTCGTGAGGCTTCCCGACACCGCGTCGTAGCGCAGCACCCGCCCGGGCGTCGTGTGGTCGGTGTAGCCGAACCAGGCCTCGTGCCCGCCCTCGGGCCGCTCGGACAGGCCGCCGACGGAACTCAGCCCGGGCAGGTCCACCGTCCCGGCCCGCTCGCCGGTCACGAGGTCGTGCACGCTGACCTCGGAGATCGCGTGCCTGGTCCACGTCGCGACCAGCACCGGCCGGTGGAGGTCGTCGAGGATCGCGTAGTCCTCGAGTACGGCCTCCGGGTCCTCCGGCAGCAGGTCCGTCCAGTTCGCCGGGTCGGGGTCGGCCGGGTCGCACACCGCCAGGCGACCGCGCGGCGCATCGCGGTCGGTCCACAGGTAGAGACGGCCGTCGCGTCCGACCTCCGGGTACAGGCGCGCGTCGACACCGACCTGGACCGGCATCAGCCCGGGCGACGACGGGTCGGATCCTCTGAGGTCGGCCAACCAGAGGTCGTTGCGCGGTGCCGTTCCCTCGGCGGCGGTCACGACCAGCCATCGCCCGTCCCGGCTGACCGAAACGCCGAAGTAGGTGGTGACGGGCAGGCCTGCGCCGAAAATCTCGACGTCCTCGGCCGGGTCGCCGCCGAGCCGGTGCAGGTAGACCCGGCGGTGATACTGCCCCTCGCCGGCGGGTACGAGCTCCGGCGAGAGCCGGCGCACGTAGTAGAACGCATCGCCGCCGGGAAGCCAGGCGACGGGGGAGTAGCGGGCCCGGTCGATGGGGCCGTCGACGTCCTGCCCGGTCCCGACGTCGAGGACCCGCAACACCGACTCCTCGGTGCCGCCGGCCGAGAGCTGGTAGGCCAGCAGGTCGCCTTCCCGGGACGGCTGCCAGGAGTCCAACGTGGTCGCACCGGTGGGGTCGACCGCCGTCGGGTCGACGAGAATGCGTTCGGCACCTCCGGCGTCGAGGGTCAGCAGGACGGCGTGCTCCTGGTCGGCGGTGCGCCGGGTGTGGAAGGCACGCTCGCCACGCCAGGCCGGAGTGCCGACCGACCCCGCCCGGAGCAGTTCGGCGAGCCGGTCGTGCAGACGTTTGCGTGCAGTCCACCCGGCCCGGTGGCTGTCGAGCAACTCGTCCTGGGAGCGCGACCAGTCGACCGTGGCCGGGTCGGCCGGGTCCTCCAGGCGCCGGTACGCGTCTGGCACGGTCCTGCCGTGCAGGACGTCGGCGTCGTCGCCGCGGGGCGCGGGCGGGTAGGTCACGATGGCCGACTCTAAGGCGCAGGCTGCATGCTTGAGGGATGAACCAGCCGCAGATGCGCGTGTCGATGCCCGACGAGCAGGTTCCCGGCGTGTTCGCGGATTTCGTCAGCGTGTGGCACACGAACGATGTGTTCACGTTCGACTTCGCGGCGCTGGCCCGGCCGCCGTCGGTGGTCGAAGGCGACGACGGCAAGCCGGTCACGACTGCGCAGGCACAGATCGTGGCCCGGGTACGGGTGCCGCCGAGCCAGGTGTTCGAGATCATGAAGGCCCTCGAGCGGCAGTTGACCAACTGGGAACAGGAGACCGGCCGGCGCCCCAAGCCGGTGCCGCCCGCCGGCGAAGGTGGCGCCTGACGGGGCGGGGTAGGCGTTTGTCAGGCGCCCGAGATCTCCCCGGTGCGTACCAACCCCGACTCGTAGGCGAACACGACGGCCTGTGCCCGGTCGCGAGCGCCGGCCTTGGCGAACACGTGCCCGATGTTGGTCCGCACGGTCGCCTCACCCAGGTGAAGTGTGGTCGCGATCTCCGCGTTGGACAGACCGCGAGCAACGAGCGTCAGTACCTCGCGTTCTCGTTCGGTCATCCGTCCCAGGCGCGCCACGAACTCCGTGGATGGCTGGACGAGGTGCAGATGCCGCTCGATCAGGCGGCCGGCGTCACGCTGGGTGCAAGCAGCTCGCCGCCGGCCGCGATCGTGCGCACCGCCGCGCACAGACTTTCCCGCGGCGAGTCCTTGACCAGGAATCCGCTTGCGCCGGTCCGCAGGGCGGCCAGCACGTACTCGTCGAGGTCGAAGGTCGTCAGGATCAGTACCCGGGTGTGCATCTGCGGGTCTCGGAGGATCTCCGCGGTGGCGGCGATGCCATCCAGGTCAGGCATCCGAATGTCCATGAGCACGACGTCGGGTCGATGGGCCCGCACCATGTCGACAGCAGCCCGCCCGGTCGACGCCTCTGCAACGACCTCGAGATCAGGCTGGGTACCGAGCACCGCCGCAAACCCGGCACGGACCAACTCCTGATCGTCGGCGATCAACACACGCACGGTCACCGCGTACTCACTCCGGAGCCGGAACTGGGATGCGGGCTCGCACCCGGAAGCCGAACCAGCCGGTCCGGACTCGACCTGGCCGGCGAGGAGCGTGACCCGCTC
>DATHII010000219.1:0-8997 GCA_035316885.1 Jiangellaceae bacterium
GGCGAACGACGCCACCGACGACGGGGTCGGCGCGGCGATCTCCGCCGTCATCCGGTCGAGACGTGCGACGGCGTCGGTCCAGGCCTCGTCGACGCGCTCGTCGGTGTCGTCCCAGTTGACCGCGTTGGCGACCAGCACGACCGTGCCGTCCTCGTGGTCGAGCACCGCGAGATCGGTGGCCAGCAGGAACGCGACCTCGGGCAGGCGGAGGTCGTCGATGGCAAGATCGGGCAGTCGCTCGAGACGGCGTACCGCGTCGTAGGACACGAAGCCAACCAGCCCGCCGGTAAGCGGCGGCAGGTCGGGGAGACGCGGCGTGTGCAGCGCCGCGAGCGTGCCGCGGATCGCCTCCCACGGATCGCCCCCGTGGGGCATGCCGACCGGCGGCGAGCCGTGCCAGACGGCACGGCCGTCGCGCTCGGACAGCACAGCAGAGGACCTGGCTCCGACGAACGAGTACCGCGACCACACCCCGCCGTGCTCGGCCGATTCGAGCAGGAACGTCCCCGACCGGTTCCCGGCGAGCTTCTGGTACACGCCCACCGGCGTCTCCCCGTCGGCGAGCAGACGGCGCACCACCGGGATCACCCGCCGGTCCTTGGCCAGCACCCGGAAGGCATCGAGGCCGGGCGTTACGTCCAGGCGGGTCACCACTGCGCTCTCCCAGATGTCGGGAGCAGGCCCGAGTCGAAGCAGGTGCGGGTGCCGATATGGCAGGCGGGCCCTTCCTGGTCGACGCTGACCAGCAGGGCGTCGCCGTCGCAGTCCAGGCGGACCTCCCGGACCCACTGCCGGTGCCCCGATGTCGCACCTTTCACCCAGTAGTCCTGCCGGCTTCGGCTCCAGTACGTCGCCCGCCCCGTCGTCAGGGTGCGGCGCAGCGCCTCGTCGTCCATCCAGCCGAGCATGAGCACCTCACCCGTGTCGTGCTGCTGGACGACGGCGGCCACCAGACCGTCGGCGTCGCGCTTGAGCCGGGCGGCCAGAGCGGGATCGAGACCGGGCATGGGCCCATTCTTGCCGAGCCGACGCGGCCGCGACGAAGACGTCCGCGGTGGAACACTGGCCGGCATGACGGCCGACGATCAGCCGCGGTACGGCACCCCCCGCCGGGCGGTCGTTCTGGTCGCCACCGTCGCCACGGCGGCCTATGCCGCTGTGGCCTCCACCACCGGCGTCAACACGGTCGGCGCCGCCGTCGCGGTCGCGGTGCCTGGTGCGACCGTGGCTGTCCTGACGCTTCGGCGGCCGAGCCGACTGGTCAGGGCCGAGCCCATGCTCCGCCGTGGCGCCGCGATCTGGGTCGTCGTGGCTCTCACCGGACTGCTCTGGGAGGCCGGCGCCTACCTCGGCGAGCTGACCATCGGCCAGTACGAGCATCCGACCGTGTCCGTGCTGCTTGCGCCGTTGCTGCACGACCAGGTCGTCCGCTTCGCCGCCTGGTCCCTCTGGCTCTACGCGGGTTGGAGACTGATCCGCCGATGAGCTCCCGGGAGATCACGATCGCAGGCTTCCTCGTGCTCGGGGCGGTCATGGTGACTCTGGTCGCGGCGTCATGGACCGGACGCCTGCCACGTGTCGGCGAGGTCGTTGACCTGCTCGGTGCCCGTCGCTCCGGACGTGTGCTGGTCGTGCTGGCCTGGTGGTGGCTGGGCTGGCACTTCCTGGTCCGCACGAGCTAGCCACAGCCCGGCCAGGGGAGGATCGAGAGCGTGGCCACGACCGGCATCGAACCCGACCCGACGGTGACCGAAGCGCACGAGGTCGCCCGGCGGCTCGGGACCGACCGGACAGCGGACTCGGCGTGTGCGTCGCGATGGCCAGCGTTGTGCTGTGGGTCAGCGAGATCCGCAAGCTCGTCGGGCGCTCGTTCGGCTCACGGTAGGTCCGCTGCGTCCGGCGGACTCCGGTGCTCGGGAGCCCGCCCGGCGGGCTGGTGCACCGGCGCCACCTCGGGCGGCGACGGCACCGGCCGGGTCACCGGCGTATCGACGTGGAGGTCGATCGCCTCGCCGTGGTGCCAGGTCCGGAGGGGCTCGCCGCCCAGCAGTCGGTAGGTGGCCTGCTCCGACTGGCCGGCTGCGTCGCCGTCGGGCGCCTGCCGCCGGATCTCGACGAGCAGGACCCGCCCGGAGAACGTCATCCGGAAGCAGAGACGCGACAACGCCGGCGGTAGCCGCGGCGCGAAGGTGATCCGACCACCGTGGTCGCGCATTCCGCCGAAGCCGGCGACGGCGGCCATCCACGCTCCGGCCAGGCCGGCGATGTGCAGACCGTCGTCGATGTTGCGGTGCAGGTCGCGCAGGTCGGTGAGGGCCGCCTCGGCCCAGTAGTCGTAGCCGAGCTCGAGGTGCCCGACCTCGGCTGCGATCACGGCCTGGGGCGCGGCGGACAAGGACGAGTCGCGCACCGTCCGGGCCTCGTAGTAAGCGAAGTTCCGAGCCTTCTCCTCGGGCGTGAACGCGTCGCCGCGAAGGTGCATCGCGAGCACCAGATCGGCCTGCTTGATCACCTGTTTGCGGTAGAGCTGGAAGTAGGGGTAGTGGAGCATCAGCGGGTAGTGCTCGGGGGGTGTCCGCTCGAAGTCCCAGGCGGCGTGGGCGGTGAAGTCCTCCGACTGGCTGTGCACGCCCAGTTCCTCGTCGTAGGGCAACCGCACCGCGTCGGCGGCCTTGCGCCACAGCTTCAGCTCACCCGGCGCGACGTCGAGCCGGCGGGCGACCTCCGGCCGCCGCTCGCAGGCGTCCGCCGCCTCGCGCAGGTTCCGCTGCGCCATCAGGTTCGTGTAGATGTTGTCGTCGGCAACGGCGGTGTACTCATCCGGCCCTGTGACGCCGTCGATGCGGTACATGCCCGCATCGAAATTGCCGAGGGAGGCCCAGAGCCTGGCGGTCTCGACGAGGAGTTCCACGCCGCACCTGGTCTCGAAGTCGGTGTCGCCGGTCGCCGCCAGGTATCGCGCCGTGGCGTCCGCGATGTCGGCGTTGATGTGGAACGCCGACATACCCGCGGGCCAATAGCCGGAGCACTCCTCACCATTGATCGTCCGCCACGGGAAGGCCGCTCCCTCGAGTCCCAGCTCCGCGGCACGCTGCCGGGCCAGCCCGAGCGTCCCGTGTCGCCAGCGCAGCGCGTCCCTGGCCGCGGTGGGCGTCGTGTACGTCAGTACGGGCAGCACGAACGTCTCGGTGTCCCAGAAGGCATGCCCGTCGTAGCCGGCGCCGGTGAGGCCCTTGGCGGGGATCGCCTGCCGCTCCGCCCGCGCACCTGCCTGCAACGCGTGGAACATCGCCATCCGGACCGCCTGCTGGAGCGCCGGATCACCGTCGATCTCGACATCGGCGCGCCACCAGAACTCTTCGAGGAAGCGGCGCTGCCTCTCCACGAGCTCGTCCCAACCGGTGAGCCGGCCGATGGCCAGCGACGCGTCGACCTGATCACGCAACGCTTCAGCGGACCGGCGACTGGACCAGCCGTACGCGATCAGCTTCACCAACCGCAGCTTCGTTCCTTGGGGCAAGCGAGCGGCGACGGTGAGACGCGCCAGGTCGCCCGCGGCCTCCGTCGTGGTCTCGACATGGTCCGGTACGTCGAGGAAGTGGTCCATCCCGGCGGCGACGCGAAGCCCGCTGCGAGCGGTGCGGTGAACCAGCACCGCGCGCTGGTCCCGCCGGGCCGCGAGCTCTCCCTGCAGTGGCCGATCCAGCACCGCTGCGTCTCGTGGGTCACGGGACGCAGCGAAGACAGGTTCGTTCGCCAGCAGGTCCGACTGCAGCGCGACGTAGACGTCGCCGTCGAGCGGTTCGACCTCGTAGCTGATCGCGGCCAACGAGCGCTGGCTGAAGGACACCAGCCGCTGGGAAGCCACCCGGATGGTGGACCCGTTCGGGGAGGTCCACTCGGTGTGCCGGTTCAGCAGACCCGCGCGCAGGTCCAGGACGCGTTCGTGCGAGCGCACCGTGCCGTAACGGATGTCGAAGGGCGAGTCGCGGATGAACAGCCGGATCAGCTTCCCGTCCGTCACGTTGACGACGGTCTGGCCCGACTCGGGGTTCCCGTACGCCGCCTCGGCCTGGGGCAGCGGCCGCTCCTCGAAGAACCCGTTGACGTAGGTCCCAGCTACGGCTCGGGGCTCGCCCTCCTCCAGCGAGCCACGCAGGCCGATGTTTCCGTTGGACAGTGTGAACAGGGACTCGGTCGCGGCCAGCGCGGAAGGATCGAGACTGGTCGTGCGCAGTGTCCACGGGTCGACGTCGAAATGTGGGCCGATGCTTTCCGACAGGTCGGTCACGGCGCCTCCCGCTTGTGCGGCCATGGCCTGAAGGTATCGCTGCTCGACTACCTCAGAACTGTGCCGTGGCCGGCGCGGACGGGCGCATGTCCGGCGGACTTCGGTACTCAGCGTCGGGAGTGAGGATGGTTCCGGCGATCCCCTCGACGATCGCGACGGCGTCCTCCAGCCGACCGATGGCCGCCATGTCACCGGTGACCTCGACGAACCGGCAGGCGGCGTCGACCTTCGGGCCCATCGAACCGGCGGGGAAGTCCTCCCGCCGCAGTGCCGAGGGCGTCGCCCGCAGTATCGGCTCCGCCTGTGGGGTGCCGAAGCCGCGGAGAACGTGTGGCACGTCGGTGAGGATGAGTAGCGCGTCGGCGTCGAGCGCCTCGGCGAGCACGGAGGACGTGAGGTCCTTGTCCACGACCGCCTCGACGCCCTGCAGCCGCCCCTGCTCGTTGCGGATCACCGGCACGCCACCTCCGCCGGCGCAGACGACCACCGCGCCGCTGGTCAGGAGCAACCGGATGAGCCGTGTCTCCACGACCCGCTCTGGCCGGGGTGAGCCGACCACCCGTCGCCAGCGTGCGCCGTCGGGCTTGACTGTCCAGCCGCGTTCGGCCTCCAGCTGCCGGGCTTGCTGCTCGTCGTAGACCTCACCGATGAACTTCGTCGGGTTCTCGAACGCGGGATCGGCCGCTGACACCAGCGTCTGGTTGATGATGCTGGCGATCTGCCGGCCGGGCAGTGCGTTCTGCAGCGCCTGCAGCAGCCAGTAGCCGATCATGCCCTGGGTCTGCGCGCCGAGCACGTCGAACGGGTAGGGCGTGGTCAGGTTCGGGTCGGATGCGCTCTGCAGCGCGAGGACGCCGACCTGCGGGCCGTTGCCGTGGGTGACGACGAGGTCGTGTTCCATCGCCAACGGCGCAAGGGCGGCCACGGCCCGGCCCACATTGGCTGCCTGTATGTCGGCGTCCGGCTTCTGGCCCCGCTCGAGCAGTGCGTTGCCCCCCAGGGCTGCGACGATGCGCACGTCAGCCGCCTAGCGTGGCTACGAGGACCGCCTTGATCGTGTGCATCCGGTTCTCCGCCTGGTCGAACACGATCGAGTGGTCGGACTCGAAGACATCGTCGGTGACCTCCAGCGAGTCCAGCCCGGTCTTCTCGTAGATCTCCTGCCCCACGGTCGTCTCGCGGTCATGGAAGGACGGCAGGCAGTGCATGAACTTCACGTGCGGGTTGCCCGTCGCCGACAGCATGTCCATCGTCACCTGGTACGGCCGAAGGAGGGCGATCCGCTCGTCCCACACCTGCTTGGGCTCCCCCATCGACACCCAGACGTCGGTGTAGAGGAAATCGATTCCCGCGACGCCCTCGTCGACCGACTCGGTGTGGGTGACGCTGCCGCCGGTCGCAGTGGCAAAGGCAGTGGCCGTATCGACCGTGGCCTCGTCGTTCCACAGCGCCTTGGGCGCGACGATCCGCACGTCCATGCCCGACATGGTCCCCGCGACGAGCAGAGAGTTGCCGACGTTGTTGCGCGCGTCCCCGCAGTACGCGAACGCGATCCGGTCTTTTCGGGGAGCGTGCTCGCGCATCGTCAGCACGTCGCACAGGCTCTGGGTGGGGTGCCATTCGTCGGTGAGCCCGTTCCACACCGGCACCCCGGAGTGCTTGGCCAGATTCTCGACCAGCTCCTGGGAGGAGCCCCGGTACTGGATGCCGTCGTACATCCGGCCGAGCACCCGCGCGGTGTCCTTCATCGACTCCTTGTGCCCGATCTGTGAGCCCGTGGGATCGAGGTAGGTCACGCCTGCGCCCTGGTCGTATGCGGCGACTTCGAACGCGCATCGCGTTCGGGTCGAGGTCTTCTCAAAGATCAGGGCGATGTTCTTGCCCTCCAGGCGCCGGCGCTCGGTGCCGGCGTACTTGGCAGCCTTCAGGTCTGCGGCCAGGCCGAGCAGGAACGACCACTCCTGCGCAGTGAAGTCGCTCTCCTTGAGGAAGCTGCGGTTACGGAGGCTGAAAGCCATCACTCCTCCACGTTCGTCGGATCGGGGCCGCTCAGATGCCGTCGCGCACGATCGGGCAGGTCATGCACCTCGGGCCGCCGCGGCCCCGGCCGAGCTCGTTGCCGGTGATGGTGATGACCTCGACCCCGTTCTTGCGCAGGTGGGTGTTCGTCGTGACGTTGCGCTCGTAGGCGACGACGACACCAGGGCGCACGGTGAGCACATTGAGCCCGTCGTCCCACTGCTCGCGCTCGGCCGCGTAGACGTCCTGGGAGGCGGTCAGGACGTTCATGGTGTCGATTCCGAGCGCAGCGGCGATCGCCTTGTGCATGTCCTCCGGCGGGTGCTCGGTGATCTCGAGCTCCTTCTCGGTGTCGCCTGGGGTGATGGTGTACGAGCGCAGCGCCGCCAGGCCCGCGTACTGGGTGAAGGTGTCCTCGTTGACCATCGTCATCACGGTGTCGAGGTGCATGAACGACCGGGACTTCGGCAGGTCCAGTGCCACGATCCGCTCGGCGGCGTCCTTGGCGAACAACCTGGCCGCGAGCCGCTCGACGCCCTGGGGGGTGGTGCGCTCGCTCATCCCGACCATGACGGCGCCACGTCCGAGGACGAAGATGTCGCCGCCTTCGGTGGTCGCCACCCCACTCGCCGAGCCATCCGACCAGACGTCGAACTCCTGGTCGGCGAACAGCGGGTGCCACCGGTAGATGGCCTCGTAGTGCACGGTCTCGCGCATCCGCGCCTTCTTGCGCATGGAGTTGATCGCCACGCCGCCGTAGATCCAGGCCGACGCGTCGCGGGCGAACAGGTGGTTGGGCAGCGGCGGAAGGAGAAACGCGTCGATGTCCTGAGCCCGGAACGCCATCGACCTGGGCTCCTCGATCCGCTCCAGCATCTCCCGCTTGGAGATCCCGCCAACCAGGTGTTGGGTCAAGGTCTCGTCGTCCATCGCGTCGAACGCATTGCGCATGCTGTCGATCGCCATGGGCCCGTAGACCCGCTCGTCCAGCACGCTGTCGAGAATGAACCTCTTGGCCTCGGGAACGGCCACGGTGTCGTGCAGCAGCTCGTCGAACAGGTGCACCTGAACGTCGGCGGCGCGCAGAGTGTCGACGAAGGCGTCGTGCTCCTGCCGGGCGTGCTGCGCCCACAGCACGTCGTCGAACAAGAACTCGTCCTTGTTCGTCGGGGTCAGCCGCTTGAGCTCCAGATCCGGTCGATGGACGATCACGTCGCGCAGGATGCCGACCTCGGAGCCCACGTGCAGGGTCATGTCCGTACCTCCCCGAGAGTGGTCTTCGGTCGCCTCGTCATCATCGCAGGGCGGCCCCGGCTCAACCCGGGGACCTTCGACCTCCGGCAGCACGTGGACCACCCTGAGAAAGTGGGGCGGCCACGCCCGTCGGCCAGGACACGGCGTCTGCTGAGGAGATGAACCTGTTCACCCCAACCTCGGCGGTCGTAATGGGTGGTCTGGCGCTCGCCAAGGTCGGCTACAAAGGCTACCTGCGCTTCCTCGCGCCGCTACTGGATCTTGTTCGTCCTGGTCCTGATCTTCGTCGGTATCGGAGCAGTGGTCAGCTGACGTCGATCCGGTCAGTAGGGCGGGAGGTCGAGGTCGGGAGGCGGTTCGTGTTCGGGTGGTTCGGCGGGCAGTTCCGGTCTGGTGATGATGGGGCCGATGATTTCGGGGTCGACGGGGTATCGGTGGCCGGTTGGTGCGGTCCAGATGTATCGGCCGGGTTCGGGTTGGTCGAGGTGCCAGCCGGCGTGGGTTTTGCCGTTGTGGCAGCCGGCGCACAGTGGGCCGCAGTTGTGGTCGCTGGTCGACCAGCGGTGGCTGCCGGCGGCGATGGTGTGGTCGGTCTGGGCGCGGCGGGCGGGCTGCGAGCAGGTCGGGAAGCGGCAGCTGCGGTCGCGGGCGATCAGGTGGTCGACCAGGTCGGCCGGCGGGGTGTACCGGGTCTGCCCGTAGTCCAGGAGCGCACCGGTGGCGTGGTCGGTGAGCAACCGCCGCCAGGTGCCCGCGGCGGCGATCCGCCGTGCGGTCTCGGCGGTGATCGGGCCGTATCCGTCGAGCTCGCCGGGGGCGTCGTCGATGCCGATCAGCGTCGAGATCGGCACGGTCACATTCACCGCCGCGGCCCGCCGGTGCCGCCTGCCCAGCCGCGGGCCGTGCTGGCCGCACCGGCCGCCGAGGTGCCCGGTTTCCAGGGAGGCCCAGCCCAGCTGCGCCAGCACGTCGGCGCGCAGCTGGTCGGCGCTGCGCGGGTCGGCCGGGTCGTCCCGTTTGACCGCGTCGGCGGCGGCATCCAGCATCACCCGCACCGCGGTCACGTCCTCCGCTGGGGCGTACAGGTTCAGCCAGGCCATCCCGTCCCCGTCGGGGCGGAACTCGACCCGGCGCTGCTCACAGGCCCGCTGATGCCGCTCCTCGGCGGTGCGGGGTGCCACCGTCGCGACGGCGTGGGCGACTGCGTCGCGGTGCTGTCGCAGCGACCGGCCGCCGGCCTTGGGCAACACCCGGGACTCGACCACCGCGACCAGCCCCCGGCGGACCCCGTCGGCGGTGATCGGCTCGCCGGTGATCCGGCCTGCATCCCGTCCGGCGGATCCAAGCCCCGCACCCCGACCGCCAGCGCGGCCGCCTTCGGGTAGTCGATCTGCCCGGCGCGCAACGCCGCCACCGTGTCCGGCAACTCGTCG
>DATHII010000220.1:0-3863 GCA_035316885.1 Jiangellaceae bacterium
TCGACGAGTTGATCCGGTCCCAGCTCGACGCGCTTTCACACCACCGGCTCGTCACCGTCCCAGTGGACGGGCTGATGGATGCGCTCCGCCAGGTGCCGCTCGCGTTGTCGACCATGGGCCGCGGCCTCGACGACGACCCCGTCTACTTCCTCGCCGCGGCCGCCGCCGGCCGGCACGCGGGCACCCTTATCAGCTCCTAGAGGGATCCGATGACGTCGACCACGATGAGGATCGGCTCGCCGTCGGGCGATTCCTCGGTGACGTTGTCGGCCGCGGCGATCCGGACGACGGCCCGTGTGCCCACCTTGTGACCGTCCAGCGCTTCGGTCAGGCCCGGCAGCTGGTCCGGTGTCATGGTGATCGGACCGGCGCCCTCGTCCCAGGACGAGAACTGGGTCTCCTTTGTCGTGTACGACGCCTGGACGACCTTGACCACCAGTCTTTCGCCGAGGTCGCCGCCGTCGCCCTCGATCACGACGTCGGCGCTGGAGGCCTGCACCGGTGTCGCCGTGTCCGGGAACTCGACCGTCGGGGCGTCTGCGCCCTCGCCCGAGACCGTCGGCATGTCGGCCGGTAGCTCGGCCACCGGCGCACCCGAGATGCCCGCATCCTCGCCGAACGTTTCGACGATGTCGACGACGAACACGAGCGTGGCGCCGGCCTCGATGGTCGAGCCCTCCGGCGGCGAGTCGGCGTAGGCCTGGTCCGGTGGGATGCTGAGCAGCACCCGGGAACCGGTCGTCTTCCCGACCAGGCCCTCGTCCCAGCCCGGGATGACCGCGCCGTTGCCGATCGAGAATCCGGCCGGCTCGCCGCGGTCGTAGGAGTTGTCGAAGATGTTCGCCTCGCCACCCTCGGCCGGCTCCCAGGTCTGCCCGAGGTAGTTGGCGATGAGGTAGTCGCCGGCCTGGACCTCGTCCCCGTCGCCCTCGGAGAGCACCTCGACCACCAGATCGGCGGACGGGTCGCCCTCAGGCAGGTCGAGTTCGGGTTTGTCGCCGAACTCCCCGGAGACCCCGATGCCGCTCTCGGTCGAGACCACGTCGTCGTCGGAATCGCCGGATCCTTCCGAGCCGCAGGCGACCAGCGTCAGCGACGTGGCCAGGAGCAGGGCGGCCAGGGCCGGTGTTCTACGCACGGTGAGGCGTCCTTCGAGGTCGTGGATGTGGCGCCGTCGACGGGCCAGAGAAGGCTCCACCCTAACCCTGGTTCCTGAGAGACGCCGAAGAAGGACCCCTACATGCTCGCGATGAGCTTCTCGACCCGCTCATCGACGGCGCGGAACGGATCCTTGCAAAGCACCGTGCGCTGTGCCTGGTCGTTGAGCTTGAGGTGAACCCAGTCGACGGTGAAGTCGCGGCGCCGCTCCTGGGCGCGCTTGATGAACTCGCCGCGCAGCCGTGCCCGGGTGGTCTGGGGCGGCACCGACTTCGCCTCGAAGATCTCGACATCGCGGCACGCGCGGGTGACCGCCCCGCGGCGTTCGAGCAGGTAGTAGAGGCCGCGGCCGCGGTGGATGTCGTGGTAGGCGAGGTCGAGCTGGGCGATGCGCGGGTGGGTCAGCGAGAGGCCGTGCCGGTCGCGGTAGCGCTCGATCAGGCGGTACTTGGTCACCCAGTCGATCTCGCGCTCGACCAGAGCGAGATCGCCGGAGTCGACCGCTTTGAGAGTCCGCTCCCACAACTCGAGCACCCGCTGAACGGCCGGTGTGGCCAGGTCGCGGCGGTCGACGAAGTCGCGGGCCTTGGTGAAGTACTCGTCCTGGATCTCCAACGCCGAGGCTTCGCGCCCGTTGGCCAGACGCACCTTCCGACGTCCGGTGACGTCGTGGCTGATCTCGCGGATGGCCCGGATCGGGTTCTCCAGGCCGAGATCGCGGACGTTGGCACCGGCCTCGATCATCCGCAGGACGAGGTCGGTCGTGCCGACCTTGAGCAGGGTCGATGACTCGTTCATGTTGGAGTCGCCGACGATCACGTGCAGCCGTCGGTACCGCTCGGCGTCGGCATGGGGTTCGTCTCGGGTGTTGATGATCGGCCGGCTGCGCGTCGTCGCGCTGGACACGCCCTCCCAGATGTGCTCGGCGCGCTGGCTGACCGCGTAGACCGCACCCCGCGGTGTCTGCAGGACCTTGCCTGCACCGCAGATGATCTGACGGGTCACGAGGAACGGGATGAGGACATCGGCGAGCCGCGAGAACTCGCCGTGCCGGCCGACCAGGTAGTTCTCATGGCAGCCGTAGGAGTTGCCGGCGGAGTCGGTGTTGTTCTTGAACAGGTAGACGTCGCCGGCGATACCCTCTTCGCGCAGCCGCTTCTCGGCGTCGACAAGCAGCCCTTCCAGCACCCGCTCCCCCGCCTTGTCGTGCGTGACCAGGTCGGTGATCGAGTCGCACTCGGGCGTGGCGTACTCGGGATGGCTGCCGACATCGAGGTAGAGCCGGGCTCCGTTGGACAGGAAGACGTTGCTACTGCGGCCCCAGGTGACGACCCGCCGAAACAAGTAGCGGGCGACCTCGTCCGGTGAGAGCCGCCGCTGGCCACGGAACGTGCACGTGACGCCGTACTCGTTCTCGAGGCCGAAGATGCGGCGGTCCATCCGGTCAGACTACGTGCTCGGCTCGGCGTCGCCGGGCACGGCGAGCAGGTCGTCGAGCTCGGGCGGGTTGATGCGCCGGAACCGCCGTCGCGGCCGGTCGCGGTCGAGGATCGCGACCTCGAGCGACTCGGCCGTCAGCGTGCGCGGTTCGCTGCCGCCGTTGTCGCGACCGAGGGCGTCGACGGCCAGCCGCAGCGCCGCCGGCAGGCTCATGTCGTCGGTGTAGTTGTCGGCGACGTGCCGGTAAATCTGCTCGGCCGAGCCGCCCATGACCGCGAACCCGTTCTCCTGCGCGACCGAACCGTCGTAGGTGAGGCGGTAGATCTCGTCGTCGGCCGCGGTACGGCCGACCTCGGCCACGACGATCTCCACCTCGTACGGCTTCGGCTCCTGGGTGAAGATCGTGCCGAGGGTCTGGGCGTAGACGTTGGCCAGGCCGCGACCCGTGACGTCGGCGCGGTCGAAGGAGTAGCCGCGCAGGTCGGCCATCCGCACCCCGGCCACCCGCAGGTTCTCGAACTCGTTGTACTTGCCCACCGCGGCGAACGCGATCCGGTCGTAGATCTCGCTGATCTTGTGCAGAGAGCGCGACGGCGTCTCTGCCGCGAACAGGATGCCGCCCGGATACTGGATGACGACCACCGAGCGGCCGCGCGCGATGCCCTTACGGGCGTAGTCGGCGCGGTCTTTCATCAGCTGCTCGGGCGAGACGTATCCGTACGGCATCGACACCGGTGGCGTCCTCTCGGGAGGTCAGTGCAGCGGGGCGTGGGGGCCGTCGGGGCGTTCCTGTCGCGCATCGACGACGGACTCGACGATCTCGGCCACGTCGTCCTCGGTGAGGCGTCGGTAGCCGTGCCCGTCGACGAGTGCGACCACGGGGAAGATCTTCCGAGGCAGGTCGGGCCCGCCGGTGGCGGAGTCGTCGTCGGCAGCGTCGTAGAGGGACTGGATGCAGACCGTCGCGGCCTCGGGCTGGCTGAGGTCGTCGCGGTACAGCTTCTTCAGCGCGCCGCGGGCGAACAACGAACCCGACCCGACCGAGTAGAAGGTGTGCTCCTCCGAGCGGCCCCCGGTGATGTCGTAGGAGAAGATGCGGCCTGCACCCCGTTCGAGGTCGAAGCCGGCAAACAGCGGCAGGACGGCCAGCCCCTGCATGGCCACGGCGAGGTTGCCCCGGATCATGTGGGACAGCCGGTTGGCCTTGCCGTCGAGGGACAGGACAATGCCCTCGATCTTCTCGTAGTGCTCGAGCTCGAGCTGGA
>DATHII010000221.1:0-33995 GCA_035316885.1 Jiangellaceae bacterium
CCGTACCCGTGTCCAATGCCTCGCCCACAACGTCCAGCACGGCCACCACCGGATGACCGACCTGGGTAAGCGAGGTGTTATCCATACCGCCGAGGATAGAAGCCGCCACCGACAATGGCGCATTCCCCGAAACCGTCACCGAAGAATGTGGATAACCACACCAGCCGATGCCCACGTGTGGACAATCAACACCACACTTGTCGATTCATTGCCGGAAACAGTCTGGGATCTGCGCCAGCGAATTCAGTGGCTGCGGCGGACCAGGTAGGACGGAGCCCCGTCGACGGGGATCCCTGCCCCGGCGTACTCGTGATCACGTAAGCGGCACCATGCGGGCACGTCGGCGGCCGCCGCGGGATCGTCGGCCACCACCGCCACGGTGCTGCCGATGTCGACCTCGGCGATGTGCCGCGCGAGTTCGATGACCGGTAGTGGGCAGCGCATCCCGCGACAATCGAGCACGAGGTCGGGCCTCACCCCGTCACCGTCGCCACGTCGGCGCCGCTCCGTCACAGCCGGTCCACCCCCGCGGTCGACCGCAGCCGCTGCACCACGCCCGGCAGGACGGTCAGGAACCGGTCGACCTCTGCCGCTGTCGTCGTGCGCGCGAGCGACACCCGAACGTTGCCGTGGGTGAGCACGCCCATGGCCTCGAGCACGTGGCTCGGGCGGAGCGTGCTGGCGGTGCACGACGACCCGCTCGACACGGCGAACCCCTCCTTGTCGAGCTCGAGCAGCAGGGCCTCGCCGTCGACGTAGAGGCACGAGAACGTCACCAGGTGCGGCAGCCGCTCCTCCGGGTGGCCGACGACCTCGACGTCGGGCACCAGATCAGGTACCTGCGCCCTGATCCGGTCGACCAACGTGGCCTGGGATGCGGCGAGCGATGCCGCCCCCTCGGTGCGGGCACGCAAGGCGGCGGCCGCCGCCAGTACTCCCGGTACGTCCTCGAAGCCGGCGACCCGGCCCGATCCGCGCTCATCCTGGGGCAGCGGGGACCGCCAGCGCGTCCCGTGCCGTACCGCGAGGAAGCCGACGCCCGCTGGGCCGCCGAACTTGTGGGCACTCGCGGCGAGCAGCGTCCAGCCCGCTGGAACCGGGAGCCGACCCACGACCTGGGCTGCGTCGACCAGCAGCGGTACCCCGTGCCCTGCACAGGCGTCAGCGACGGCTGCCACCGGTTGCAGCGTGCCGACCTCGTGGTTGGCCGCCTGCAGGCAGGCCAGCGCGGTCGTGTCGCCGAGGGCGGCGGCGAACCTGTCGGCATCGACCCGTCCGTAGCGGTCGACGGGCACCTGCGTCACGTCGCCACCGGACGCCGCATGAGTGGTTGCCGCGTGCAGGACGCTCGAGTGCTCCACGGCCGACACGACGACCCGCGGGCCCACCCGGCGGCGGGCCAGAGCCGTCCCCAGCACGCCGAGGTGGACCGCCTGGGTGCCGCTCGCGGTGAACGACACCTCGTCCGGGCGTGCGCCGAGGACAGCGGCAACCACCTCGCGTGCGTTGTCGAGCAACAGCCGAGCCCGCCGGGCGGCACCGTAGAGCCGGGCGGGGTCGGCCCATCCGTCGTCGAGCGCGGCGAGCAGGACCTCGCGCGCTGCCGGATGCAGCGGCTCGGTGGAGGCGGCGTCGAGATAGCCCTCCGGGATGTCCGGCACGCCACGAACGCTAATCGTCCACCTCTCCGGGTCGCGATCCGGTCCAGCCGCTAGTGTGGCCACGGCAGGAGAAGCTCGCTCTCCGCGCCTTCGCCCGGTGCCGGGCACAGGCGCGGGCAGCCGCGTGGAAGGGCGCCTCGTGGGTCTGTACCGCAGCGATCGCCCGGCGCGACGCAGGGTCACCACTGCGCTCGCGCTCGGCGCCGCGACGCTCCTGCTCAGTGGCTGCTCCGCCGAGATAGTCGACCAATGGCGACGGGGCGGCTTTCCCGAGCCGGCGACCGAGCAGACCCACCTCATCGGCGACCTCTGGAACGGCACGTGGATCGCCGCGCTGGCCATCGGCGTGCTGGTGTGGGGGCTGATTCTGTGGGCCTCGTTCGCCTACCGGCGGCGCAACGACGACATTCCTCCACAGACCCGGTACAACCTGCCGATCGAGTTCCTTTACACGGTGGCGCCGCTGGCCGTCATCGGGGCGCTGTTCTATTTCACCGTCGACCACCAGAACGAGATCCTCGACACCAGCAGTGAGCCCGATCTCACGGTCGGCGTGGTCGGTCAGCAGTGGGCATGGACGTTCAACTACCTCGACGAGAACGTCTACGAGGTCGGCACCACCACTGATCCCGCGACGCTGTACCTGCCGGTCGACCAGACGGTCCAGTTCGAGCTCGCGTCGCCCGACACCGTCCATTCGTTCTGGGTGCCGTCGTTCTACATGAAGATGGACGCAATCCCCGGCCGTACCAACGTCTTCCAGGTGACTCCGAACCGCGAGGGTAGCTTCACCGGCAAGTGCGCCGAGCTGTGCGGGGTGTACCACTCCCGGATGCTGTTCACCGTCGAGGTGGTGTCGCAGGACGAGTACGAGGACCACCTCGAGGGTCTGCGCGACGCTGACCAGACCGGTGAGGTCGAGGCGCCGCTGCGTGGCTCGTACTCCACAACGCCGCTCGACCAACCCGGGAGCGACCAGTGACCACCTACGTCGAGCGCACGGCCACTGTCGTCACCGAGCCGATCGTGCGCACCAGGCGCCCTGGCAGCGTGGTCGTGCGGTGGATGACATCCACCGACCACAAGGTCATCGGTTACCTCTACCTCATCACGTCGTTCGGGTTCTTCCTGTTCGCGGGCGTGATGGCGATGCTGATCCGGGCTGAGCTGTTCTCCCCGGGCAACCAGGTCGTCACCGACGAGTTCTACAACCAGCTGTTCACCATGCACGGCACGATCATGCTGCTGCTGTTCGCGACGCCGCTGTTCATCGGCTTCGCCAACGTCGTCATGCCGCTGCAGATCGGCAGCCCGGACGTCGCGTTCCCGCGGCTGAACATGTTCAGCTACTACCTGTTCCTGTTCGGCGGGCTTATTACGATCGCGGGTTTCATCACTCCCGGCGGTGCGGCCGACTTCGGCTGGACTGCATATGCCCCGCTCAACAACGAGGTCTACACGCCGCACGTCGGTGGCGACCTGTGGGTGATGGGGCTCGCCCTGGCCGGCTTCGGCACGATCCTCGGCGGCGTCAACTTCATCACGACGATCATCTGCATGCGTGCGCCCGGCATGACGATGTTCCGGATGCCGATCTTCTGCTGGAACATCCTGGTCACCAGCATCCTCGTGCTGATCGCGTTCCCGCTGCTGGCCGCCGCGCTGTTCGCGCTGTTCGCCGACCGGAAGTTCGGCACCCACATCTTCGACCCGTCCGGTGGCGGTGCGGTGCTCTGGCAACACCTGTTCTGGTTCTTTGGCCATCCCGAGGTCTACATCATCGCGTTGCCGTTCTTCGGCATCATCACCGAGATCCTGCCGGTCTTCAGCCGCAAGCCGATCTTCGGCTACAAGAGCCTCGTCGGTGCCACGCTGGCCATCGGAGTGCTGTCGGCGGCGGTGTGGGCCCACCACATGTACGTCACCGGAGCGATCAACCTGCCGTTCTTCGCCGCCACCACGATGCTCATCGCCGTACCCACGGGGGTGAAGTTCTTCAACTGGATCGGCACGATGTGGCGCGGCTCGGTGACGTTCGAGACACCGATGCTGTGGGCAGTCGGTTTCCTACTCACATTCCTGTTCGGCGGGCTGACCGGCGTCGTCCTGGCCATGCCGCCCCTGGACTTCCAGGTGTCCGACTCGTACTTCGTCGTCGCCCACTTCCACTACGTGGTGTTCGGCACGGTCGTGTTCGCGATGTTCGCCGGCTTCTACTTCTGGTGGCCGAAGATGACCGGCCGGATGCTGGACGAGAGGCTCGGCAAGATCCATTTCTGGATGTTGTTCATCGGGTTCCACACGACGTTCCTCGTCCAGCACTGGCTCGGCGTCGAGGGCATGCCGCGGCGCTACTCCGACTACCTCCCGACGGACGGCTTCACCGTGCTCAACCAGGTGTCGACACTCGGTGCCTTCCTGCTCGGCGCCTCGACGCTGCCGTTCCTGTGGAACGTGTGGCAGGCGCGCCGGTCGCCCAAGGTGGCCGTCGACGATCCGTGGGGTTGGGGGGCGTCGCTGGAGTGGGCGACATCCTGCCCGCCGCCGCGGCACAACTTCACGTCGCTGCCGCGGATCCGCAGTGAACGGCCGGCCTTCGACCTGAAGTATCCGGAGGTCGCGGCCATCCAGCAGAAGAAGCCGCCTGACGCCGGGCTCATTCAGGAAGCGCTGGGTGCGGCGGACACTGGGGAGGGCCGGTGAAGATCGAAGGCGTCGTGTTCACGGTCGTCGCCGTCTTCTTCCTCGTTGCGACGCCGATCTATTGGTTCATGTCCTACGACCCGACCGGCACCACCGCGCTGGTCCTCACCTTCGGCCTGGCCGCGCTCATTTCGTTCTACCTGCTCTACACCGCCCGCAAGGTGTATCCCCGGCCCGAGGACCGCTTGGACGGTGAGATCGAGGAGATGGCCGGCGAGTACGGGTTCTACAGCCCGCACTCGTGGTGGCCGCTGGCCTGCGCGGGGTCCGCCGCGTTGGTCTTCCTCGGCCTGGTGTTCGCCTGGTGGCTGTTCATCATCGGGGTCGCGATGGGAGCAGTCGCCGTGGTCGGCATGGTCTTCGAGTACTACCGGGGCGAGTTCGCCCACTGACCTGGCCACCAGGTCGTGCGACGCCGGGACACGCCGATGACCAGCAACCCATGGCTGGATGACATCGGGCTGGTCACCCTTCCCGCCGGTCCCCGAGTCCGTGGCCGGCGACTGAGCGACACCCTCAGCCCAGCGGACTTCGCCCTGCTCCTGGCCGACGGACCCATGCCGACGTGGCCCCACCGGCACATCCGCTGGCCCGACTTCTGGATCCCCATGGACCGCGTCGACGCCCTCGACGCCCTCCGCGAGGCTCACCGCCGGGCACATGCCGGGGAACGGGTCGAAGTCGCCTGCCGCGGCGGCATCGGCCGCACAGGAACAGCCATAGCCGCCCTCGCCATCCTCGACGGCCTCCCGTCGAAGCAAGCGGTCACCTGGATCCGAGCGAACTACAACCACCGCGCCGCGGAAGTCCCGTGGCAACGACTATGGCTTCGCACAGTCCACTAATCGACACGCACACCAGGGGCTGACACACGACACCAGGGCAGCGGGCCGGTGATGCGTGCGACCGGGCCGGTCTTGTGGCGGGCTCCTCAGGGCTCGGGAACCGGATTGGACAGGCACCGCGCATCGACCTCGGTGGCGCGCTGGCCGGGCTCGATCCTGGGCCCCCGGTCGCGCGCGGTGGCGAGCACGCAGCCGGCCAGGATCAGGCCGAAGCCGACGAGCGTGGCGACGCTTACCGACTCGTCGAGCACGAGGACGCCAAGCACCAGCGCCACAGCGGGGTTCAGGTAGGTGATCACCGTGGCCCTGGCCGGCCCGACCTCGGCGATCAGGCGGAAGAACACGAGGAAGGCGATGGCAGTGCACACGACCGCGAGGGCGAACACGGAGAGCCAGGCCTGCGTGGACACCGGCCCTGCAGGCCACTGCGCAGCGCCTACCGGCAGGAAGATGAGCGCGGAGACGGCCAGCGACACGGCCACGACGCCGAGGCCGGGCAGGTCGGACAGGTACCGGGCCAGGATGAGCGGGCCCGCGGCGTAGCAGAATGCGACGACCCCAAGGGCGACGACCGGGGCAACGCGTGCCGCGCCGACGTCGAAACCGACCAGGGCGGCGACTCCGGCGAAGCCGACCACCAGGCCGGCCACGCGGCGCGAGTCGAGCGGCTCGTGCCCGGTGGCCCGAACGAGAACGGCGCCCACCAGCGGCACCGCCGCGATGAGCATGCCGGTCAGCGAGCTGGACAGATCCTGCTCGGCATAGCCGATCAGCAGCCATGGGACACAGATCTCGATGACCGTGTACGCGAGCAGCGGGCGCCAGTACCGCAGCAGCGGCCGCAACTGACCCTTGACGGCGGCGATCGGCATCAGCAAGGCAGCGGCGAGCAGCGTGCGGGCGAGCACCAGCGCGGCGGGTGAGAGCTCCTCGACCGCGACCTTGATGAGCAGGTAGGGGATGCCCCAGATCACGCCCATCACGAGGAACAACACCCATCCGCGCCGCGACACCTGCGACCCCTCTCAGACGATGTGACCGTCAGCGTACGGACCGTCACCGACATCGCCGGGACCGGCCGAGGACTCCGCGCGTACCCGACCGGGCGCGCCGGCGCTCACCGGGCGTGGGGGCCGTTCACCCGGCCCGGGCGGTCACGGCTGCTTTCCGGGACCGATCTCGCTGGGTTCGCCTGGCGGTTCGGCCTCACCCTGGCCGAGCGCCGGCCGGCCGTCGCCGTGGCCGTCCCCGTGGCCGTCCCCATAGCCGTCACCGTGACCGTCACCGTGACCGTCATGGCGGGCAGCCTCCAGCTCGTGGACGGTGGGCTTCTGGACGACGTCGCCGAAGTAGAACGACGAGAGCCGGGCGCGGACCTTCTCGATCCGTCGGCGCGGTGCCGGTATGCCGTTTTCGTCGGTCTCGGGGTCGAGCTCCACCGGCGTCTGACGCCGGTGGGCCGTGAGTTCGAAGGCGGTCTCGTCGGACAGCGGCGCGTGCAACTCCGAGTACTCGCCGTCGGGACTGACCATGATCACGCCGGACTCGTAGCCGTGGAGTACCTTCTCGCGGTCGCGGCGCTGTAGCCCGAGGCAGATCCGCTTGGTGAGGAAGAACACGATCGGCGGCAGGACGATCACCGCCACCCGCATGAACCAGGTGATCCAGTTGATCGGCAACTGGAAGATCGTCGCCACGAAGTCGTTTCCGCCCGCGATCCAGAGCAGGATATAGAAGGTGATGAACGCAGCGCCGATCCCGGTACGCACGGGCTGGTTGCGCGGGCGGTCGAGGACATGGTGCTCACGCCTGTCACCGGTGACCCACTGCTCGATCCACGGGTACAGGATCAGCGGTGTCAGTACGAGACCCGGGAGCACGAGTGCCGCTATGAGCACTCCCAGGCTCAGGGGCTGCCCGAACACACTGATCTCCCAGGCGGGCATCACGCGCAACGCGCCGTCGAGGAAGCCGACGTACCAGTCCGGCTGGGTGCCGGCGCTCACCCGCGACGGGTCGTACGGCCCCCACAACCAGACCGGGTTGATCTGGATGGCCGCCGACATCAGCGTGATGACGGCGAAGACGATGAAGAAGAAGCCGCCGGACTTCGCCACGTAGATCGGGAAGAACGGATATCCGACGACGTTCCGCTCCGAGCGGCCCGGCCCGGCCCAATGGGTGTGCTTCTGGTACCAGAGGATCATCAGGTGCACGGTGATCAGCGCCAGGAGCAGGCCTGGGACCAGCAGAATGTGAATCGCGTAGAGCCTCGAGATGGCGTCCTCGCCGGGATACTCGCCGCCGAAGAGGAACGACGAGACGGCAGGGCCCACGAAGGGAATGGCGAGCATTCCGCCTTCGATGATGCGCATTCCGGTGCCGGACAGGAGGTCGTCGGGCAGCGAGTAGCCGGTGAAGCCGTTCACGACGCCGAGAATGAGCATCGTGGAACCGATCAGCCAGTTCAGCTCGCGCGGTTTGCGGAAGGCGCCGGTGAAGAAGATCCGGAGCATGTGCACCGACATGGCGGCCAGGAACAGCAGCGCCGCCCAGTGGTGGATCTGCCGCATCAGCAGACCACCGCGGACCTCGAAGGAGAGGTCGAGGGTCGACGAGAACGCCTCGGACATGTGGATGCCGCGCAGGTTGGTGTACGCGCCTTCGTACATGACCTCGGTCATCGACGGCTTGAACCAGAACACGAGGAACGTGCCCGACAGCAGCAGCACGATGAAGCTGAACAGCGCGATCTCGCCGAGCAGGAACGACCAGTGGTCGGGGAACGCCTTGCGAATGTTGCGCTTGAGCCAGTTCGACGCGGTGATCCGTTGGTCGACGAAGTCGACGACCTTGCCGGCACCGTTGACGACAGCACTCATCGACGACGCCCCCAGTAGCTCGGACCAACCGACTCGGTGAAGTCGCTCTGCGCCACCAAGTATCCCTCATTGTCGACGGCCAGGGGGAGTTGGGGCAGGCTGCGGGCGGCCGGCCCGAACACGACCCGGCCGTTGTCGGCGAGGTCGAACGTGGACTGGTGGCAGGGACAGAGCATGTGGTGGGTGTTCTGCTCGTACAGGTTGATCGGGCAGCCCACATGGGTGCAGATCTTGGAATACGCGAGGATGCCGTCCACATTCCAATTCTCGCGGCCCTCGGCGGCACTGATCTCGTCCGGCTCCATTCGGACGACGATGACTGGTGACTTGGCGCGCTCGTTGATGCGCGCCGGACCCGACTCCGGAAGGTCCTCGAAGGTCTCGGGCATCGCGTTGACCAGCGAACCGATCTCGAGATCGCTCGGGCGCAGCGGCTCGAAGGAACCGTCGCGGACCACCCGGACGTCGGTGTTCCAGATCGTGTGCGCCTTCTTGTCGCCGGGCAGAGGGCCGAGGTCGCGCAGCAGGACGATGACGGGCAGCGGCAGCAACGCCATCGCGCCGATCAGGGAATTGCGGATCATCTTGCGCCGGCCGAACCCGCTCTCCTCGACGCCGAGCTCATAGTCGGCGAGGGCGGCAGCCCGAACGTCGTCGGCGCTGCGCAACTCATGACGTTCGTGGATCACCTCGTGGCTGGACATCAGCTTCTTGGCCCAGTGGATCGCGCCTGCGCCGATGAGGAAGAGAGCCAGGCCGAGAGTGAGGCCGAGGGCCAGGTTGGAGTCGCGCACCGCCGCGACGACGTCGCCGTCGATGTCGATCGGAATCGCGATGTAGGCAACGATGAAGCCGATGACGAGCAGTGCTGCCAGCGCGAACATGCGCGCGACCTGCCGCTCGGCCCTTCGCTCGGCCCGCCGATCGGTGTCGGAGAGCCGCTCGAGGTGGTCCGCGAAGCCCGGGTCCGGGATCGGCTCGGCGACCGTCTCGGGCACAGGGAGGCCGGTTGGCTCGACCCGCTCGACCTCGCCGCTCTGCCCGGACATCTCCGGCCCCTCGTGCGTGCTCACGACGCCTTGGTCCCGATCCAGATGGCGGCGCCGATGAGTCCGCCGATGCCGACCAGCCACGCCCACAGCCCTTCCGGTACCGGTCCGCCGCGCCCGATGCCGAGTCCACCGGGGTTGGGCTCGTCCTCGACGGACTGGAGGAAGGCGATGATGTCGCGCTTCTCCTCGGGGTCGAGGGTCTCGTCGTTGAACACGGGCATCGACTGCGGGCCGGTCAGCATCGCCTCGTAGATGTGCTTGGGCTCGACGCCGGTGATCTTGGGCGCGTACTTGCCGTACGTCAGGGCGCCACCCTGGCCGGTGGTGTTGTGACATGACGCGCAGTTGGTGCGGAACAGCTCGCCGCCGCGGGCCACGTCACCGGCCGAGACGTCGAGAACGTCGGTGTCCGGGATTTCCGGTCCGGGGGCGAGTGAGGCCACGTAGGCAGCGAGCTGCGCGATCTGCTCGTCGGTGTAGGCGACCTCCTTGGTCGGTGCCTGTGCGCCCGGGGCCGCCATCGGCATCCGACCGGTGCCGACCTGGAAGTCGACCGCGGCCGCACCGACCCCGATCAGCGACGGGCCGAGCACTGTGCCGTCGTCGCGGACCTGACCCTCGCCGCCGAGTCCGTGGCACGAGGCGCACCCGATGGCGAACAGCTTCTTCCCCTCCTCGACCTGCGTCGACGTCGCAGCCTGGACCTCGGCGCTGCTCTCGGGAGCGAACGCGGCGTAGGCGGCACCGAAGACGAGGAGCGCCAGCAGCAGGACGACCAGCGCCGCGAGGGGGTGCCGGCGCCGGGCGGAGATGGCGGACACGTCGCTCCTGTTCACTTGATCACGTAGATGGTCAGGAACAGCGCGATCCAGACGACGTCGACGAAGTGCCAGTAGTACGAGACGACGATCGCGCTCGTGGCCTGCTCGTGGGTGAAGCGGCGGGCCATGAACGTGCGTCCGAGCACGAGCACGAAGGCCAGCAACCCTCCGGTGACGTGCAGGCCGTGGAAGCCGGTGGCCAGGTAGAAGATGGAACCGTACGGGTCGCTGGACAGGCTCAGCCCCTCGTTCTGTACCAGCTGTGCGTACTCGTACACCTGGCCGGAGATGAACACCGCTCCCATGACGAAGGTGAGCGTGAACCACTCGCGCAGGCCCCACGAACCCACCTGGAACACGCGCCCGGTGCGGCCGACCTGCCCACGCTCGGCGCGCAGCACGCCCATCTGGCAGGTGATCGAGGAGAGCACGAGGACGATCGTGTTGGCGGTGGAGAACGGGATGTTGAGCAGCTCGGGCCGGGTCTCCCACAGCTCTGGTGCGTTGGACCGTAGGGTGAAGTAGATCGCGAACAGCGCCGCGAAGAACATCAGCTCGCTGGACAGCCAGACGATGGTGCCCACCGAGACCAGGTTGGGTCGCTCAGGTGCGGGCGCGGGCGCCGAGTCGACTCCGGTTGCCGTGGCCACGAGCGCCATTATGTCGACCGCGGCCGGTCAGCACACCCCGACCCCGAAATCCAGGCGAGCGGCGTGTTGCGCGCGCGTCCGGCCGGTCCCGACAGGAGCCGCATGGACCGGTAGCATCCGCGGAGAGCCGGACCACATCCGCCACACCAGCGGACCACCCCGACCCGCCGCCTCGCGAGGGACACCGATGAGTACGCCCGAGCCGACGATGACGATCCTCGTCTACAGCGACGACCGCACCACGCGCGAGAAGGTCCGGCTGGCGGTCGGGCGGCGGCCGGCTGCCGACCTGCCACGGGTCGAGTACCTCGAGTGCGCAACCGCTCCCGCGCTGCTCAAGGCACTCGACGCCGGCGGCATCGACGTCGTTGTCCTCGACGGCGAGACGGCTCCGGCCGGTGGGCTGGGCATGGCTCGTCAGATCAAGGACGAGATCTACCGGTGCCCACCGGTGCTGGTGCTGATCGGGCGCCCTCAGGACGCGTGGCTGGCCACCTGGTCCCGGGCCGAGGCCGCGGTGCCTCATCCGCTCGACCCGGTCGCTGTCGCCACGGCCGTGGCCGGCCTCATGCGCCGGCGCCTGAGCGCCCTTCCTGCCGTGTCGTGAGTGGCCGATGACCGCGCCGCAGTCCTGGCCCGGAGTGCTGTCCGCGCTGCTCGACGGCGCCGACCTGCCGGCATCGGCAACCGCCTGGGCGATGGGCGAGATCATGAGCGGCTCGGCGACGCCCAGTCAGATCGCCGGCTTCGTGGTGGCCCTGCGTGCGAAGGGCGAGACCGTCGACGAGGTCGAAGGCCTGGTCAGCGCGATGTACGAGCACGCCACCCCCATCTCGGTGCCAGGGCGCGCGGTCGACGTCGTCGGCACCGGTGGCGACCGCGCCCACACGGTCAACATCTCGACGATGGCCGCCCTGGTCGCCGCGGGCGCAGGCGCAAAGGTCGTCAAGCACGGCAACCGGGCCGCGTCGTCGGCCTGTGGCGCTGCCGACCTGCTGGAGGAGCTCGACATCCGGCTCGACCTCCCGCCCTCCCGGGTCGCCAGCATCGCCGGCGAGGTCGGCATCACGTTCTGCTTCGCACCGGTCTTCCACCCGGCACTGCGCCATGCCGCTGTCCCGCGCCGCGAGCTCGGCGTGCCGACCACGTTCAACTTCCTCGGGCCGTTGGCCAACCCGGCCCGGCCGGATGCCCAGGCGGTGGGCGTGGCGGACGCGCGGATGGCCGGGATCGTCGCCGGGGTCCTGGCCGGGCGCGGTGTGTCGGCGCTCGTGTTCCGCGGTGACGACGGCCTCGACGAGCTCACGACCACGACGACCTCGCGGGTGTGGGTGGTCCGCGACGGCGAGGTCGGCGAGGAGCGGCTCGACCCTACGGTGCTCGGCATTCGCGCCGCCGCCCCTGAGGCGCTGCGTGGGGGAGATGCGCCGTTCAACGCCGAGGTTGCCCGCCGGCTCCTGGCGGGCGAGCAGAGCCCGGTTCGCGACGCCGTGCTGCTCAACGCGGCGGCCGCGCTGGTGGCCTATGACGCCGCCGTCGGCTCGCTCCCGGACCTGCTCGGCCCAGCCCTCGAGCGGGCGGCCGCGTCGGTCGACAGCGGTGCCGCTGCGGACGTGCTGACCCGCTGGGTCGCCGCCTGCGCGGCTCAGTAGCCGCCGAATCCGCCGCCGCTGCTCCCGCCGCCTTCGTAGAGGACGAGAAGGACGATCACGATCGCGACGAGAGCCACGATCGCGACCGTTACCCAGACCCTCGTTCCCGGGCGGTTCGTCGTGGTCGCCATGGCCATCACCACCTCTGCCCATTCTCTACCCGATGGCGCCGGTGGCTACCCCTGCCCTACCCGTCCGCTGCCGTCAACTGCGCAGATGCTCCTGACGGCCGACGCGGTACGCCTCGGCGAGCCACGCCGTGAACTGCTCATCGACCTCCGCGGGCGACGAGAGCCTGAACGTATGCACCACATTTCTCGGCGAGTAGACCTCGATGCGCCGGAACCGTGTGCTGTCGACGCGACGCGCGAGAACGAGGTGGCCGTCGAGCCATCTGGTCCGAGGGACGAATGCCGCGAAGCTCATCCGTACGTGGAGTGCGATCCGCGTCTTCTGAGCCAGCACCTCGACCGGGCCGAGGGCCCGCACGGCAGTGACGATCGCGTCGAACGTCGCGCGGACCGCTGGAGACGTTCGGGCGAAGTGCACGTCGAGATCGCCCAGCCCGGCGCAGGTGTGCACCTGGCCGGTGCGGGCGAACATCCGACCGCATCGCGGGCAGGACCACAGGCCCCGATCGTCCGACCCCTGTGTCATGCCCATCACCTCGGCTCGTCGACATCCTGTCGCAGGGCTGCCACGCCGCTTTGCTCATGTCCGGTGGCGCGCCGTGCCACCATCGACTCCATGGATATTGCGTCGATCAACGCGCTGGCCGAGAGCCAACTCGCCACGGCAGCGACGGCCGAGAGTGGGCGCAGTTCGGTCACGGTGTACGGCAGATCGGGTGCGCACCTCCGGCAGACGGTCGTGGCGCTCGCGGCCGGGCGCGTGATGGGCGAGCACAAGAGTCCCGGTGATGCATCCGTGCTCTGCCTTCAGGGACGCTTCGTGCTCCGTGCCGGCGACTCGCGAACCGAGCTCGGACCAGGTGACCTGGTGGCGGTGCCACCGCAGCGGCACGACCTCGAGGCGCTGGAGCCGTGCGTTCTCCTGCTGACGGTCGCACTGCACTGACCTGGCATCGACGTGCGCGACCGCGGCGGGCCGCACCACGCCGGCGACGCCCGGTCAGTCGGTGTCTTCGGCCCCGAGGGCGAAGGCGGCCTCGAGGTCGTGCTTCGAGAACGTCCGGAACGCGATGTGGGTCTCGGTCCGCAGCACCCCTGGCACCTTGTTGAGCCGGTCGGCGACCACGTCGGCCACCTCCTGATGCTCGCGCACGCGCACCATGGCGACCAGGTCGATCTCGCCGGTCACGGAGTAGACCTCGCTGACCGCGTCGAGCGCCGCGATCTGCTCGGCGACTTCGGGGATGCGCGCGACCTCGGCCTGGACGAAGACGATCGCGGTGATCACGTGGCCTCCTCCGCAGCGGTACGGTCCGCGGCGAGACTACCGGTGGCCGGTGCGCGACGAACTCAGCGCATGGTCCCGACGTCGTACCGGCCCGGCTGTGGCGGTGGCGCCGGGCCACGGCCCAGGGCGAGTGCGAACAGGAATCCGGCGACGAAGCCGGCCAAGTGTGCGACGTACGCGACCTCTCCGGCGGCCATTCCGGGGCCGAGGCTGTAGACGGCCTGCACCGCGAACCAGGTGCCGAGGACCAGCCAAGCCGGCATGGGCAGCGGGATGAACAGCAGGAACGGCACGAGGCTGATCACCCGCGCCCGCGGGTACCACGCCAGATAGGCGCCGAGTACCCCGGCGATGGCTCCCGAGGCGCCGACGAGTGTGGCGCGCGAGTCGGCGTCGGTGAACGCGTAGGCGTAGGTGGCCGCAATGCCGCACGCAAGATAGAAGAGCAGATACCGGATCCGGCCGAGCCGGTCCTCGACGTTGTTGCCGAACACGGCGAGGAACAACATGTTGCCCAGCAGGTGCGCCCAGCCGCCGTGCAGGAACATCGCCGAGACCGCCGACAGCACCGGGAGCTTGTCGAAGTCTGGCGGCACCAGCTGGCACGCAGGGTCGCCGGCCGGATTCAGGACCGCAGGCCCGACCACGAGCGGCAGTTGGTCGCCAGTCGTCAGCTCGAGGGGGATCGCTGCCCACCGGTCGAAGAACGCCTGGACCGAGCACAACGCCTCGGTGCCGGCGTCGCCGAGGCCGCCGAGCCCCAACGGGCTGACCAGGAAGACGGCGATGTTGACGGCGACGAGCGCCCGGGTGACATAGGCAGGCCTGCGGGTGGGGTTCCGGTCGTGGATCGGGATGACCACCCGGAGATCATCCCTCAGCAGGAGCGGGCGGGAGCCGTCGGTCCGCGACCAGGGCCAAACCAGCACAGGGACGCGTTGATCGTCACGTCAGCGAACCGGTCGTAATGACCGGCGGTCGTCGAACGGGCGGGCGGCACGGTCGCCGAGCCCGGCTGCTGCGACCAGGCCGGCGAGCCCGCCTGCGCCGCCGGCCGGCAATGCCCAGACCCCGTCGATCTCGACCAGGCGGGTGCCCGGGACATCGAGCCAGCGCAGAACGCACTCGGTCTCTTCGACGGTGGCGGCCGGCAGCGGCGGGGGTGCGGGCACGACGGTCTCGGCGGTGGCGACGAGCGCGTCGAGGTAGGGGCGTGGGTGCGCACCGGGCGGCGTGGCAGCGGCGGCGGCCAACCGGCCGTGCCGCACGACGTGCAACTCCCACCCGCCGGCCTCGAGCCGGCGGGCGGCGGCCAACTGCGGCACGGCGGCGAGGGCGGCGATCCGCTGGGCGCGGGCGGCGGTGCGGACGAACGTCGACATGCGATCGCGGTGGACCGCGGCCTCCTCGTACCGCTGGGCGCCGGCGAGCAACTCGATGCGGGCCAGCAGGCGGCCGACGAGGTCGCGGGGATCGGCGGTGAAGGCCAGCCGGACGGCGTCGGCGTGGTGGGCGTACGCGGCGACCGTCTCGCCGCCCTCGCACGGTGCGCCGCAGCGTCCCATCTCGGCCAGGGCGCAGGCCGACCGGTGCCGCGTCGGCGAGAGCCGCTCGGTGCATTGCCGGATCGGCACTGCCTCGTGGACGGCGGTCATGGCGGCCTCCGCCAGCCGGCGCGAGCCGAACGGGCCTAGGTACGTCGCGCCGTCGGGCTTGACCTCACGGACCAACGAGAGCCGCGGGAAGGGTTCGACTGTGAGCTTGAGCCAGGTGGCGCGTTCGGGGAAGCGCGAGCGGCGGTTGTACCGGGGCTTGCGCGCTGCGATGAGGCGCAGCTCACGCACCTCGGCCTCGAGTGCGGTGGCGCAGGTGATGCCCGTGACGGTCTCGGCGATGGCGACCATCTCGGTCATGCGGGTGCGGGTTTCGGACGCCGTGAAGTAGGTGCGCACGCGCGAGCGCATGTCTTTGCTCTTGCCGACGTAGAGTGCGCCACCCTGGGCGTCGACGAACAGGTAGACCCCGGGGGCGTGTGGCAGGCCCTCGGCGAGGTAGCGCTTGCGCCGCTGGGCCGGTGTGACGGTGCTCTGCCAGGTGACGAGCTCGTCGACGGTGTGGACCCCGACGTTGCCCAACCGCTCGATCAGTCCGTGCAGAACGTCGACGGTGGCGCGGGCATCGTCGAGGGCCCGGTGGGTGGGCATGGTGGTGGCGCGGAAGATGCGGGCAAGCGTCGAGAGCCTGCAGTCGTGAGCTTCGTCGCGCGCGAGGACGCGGCGGGCCAGCCGGGCGGTGTCGAGCACGCGCGGCCGCGGCCAGGGATGGCCCAGCCGCTCGCATGCGGTCTTGAGGAAGCCGATGTCGAACGGCGCGTTGTGGGCGACCAGGACGCAGCCGTTGGCGAACTCGAGGAAGGCAGGCAGCACCGCCTGGACGCGCGGAGCCGTGGCCACCATCGTGTCGGTGATGCCGGTGAGCACCGCGACGAAGGGCGGGATGGGCATGCCGGGGCTGACGAGGGTCTGGAACTCGCCGAGCACCTCGCCGCCGCGCACCTTGACCGCGCCGACCTCGGTGATCTCGCTGGCGGCCGGCGAGCCTCCCGTGGTCTCGAGGTCGACGACGACGAAGGTGGTGGCGACCAGTGGATCGCCGAGCTCGTCGAGGGTGCCCTGGACGGCGATCATCGGCGAGCTCACATGACCGACGCTAGGCACCACGTCCGACATGCCTGGGACGACGCGCCGCGGCTGTCCCCTCCACCCCGGTGATCACGTCGACTCTGCCGCCCTCGGACGTAGCAAAGTCGACATGATCACCGGGTTAGGCTGGACGTCGAGGTGGGACAAGGAGGGGCCATGGCCGTGCCGATGCCGACGCCGGCGACCCGGTGGCGCTGCTCGCAATGCGGCAACCTGACCCGGTTCGACGTCGTGCGCTCGAGCCGGGTGCGTGAGTTCGTCCACTTCGATCTCGCCGGCGAGCCCCGGGTCGAGGAGACCGAGGTGCTGGCCCAGACCGTCGAGCAGGTGCACTGCCGCTGGTGTGCGGGCACGGACACCGTCGAGGTCGTGCAGCGCCTCGACGCCGCTGCCGGCAGCGGTTCCGGCGACCCCCAGCCGGGCCGGGACCAGAGCGCAGACACCCGGTGACCTCGCTGCCCGAGCCCGTCCGCCAGCGCGTCGTGACCCTGGCCGCCGACGTGCTCGGAGGTCTGGGTCCCGACGAGACCCCACAGTCGCTGAAGGCCGTCGCCCGCTTCACGACGGCCAAGCGGGCCAAGCTCGGCGGCGCGGCCATAGCCGCTGCGCTGGAATCGGACCGGGTGTTCCGCCGCCGCGTGCTCGAGGCGGCCCGGACCGCCAATCCGGGACTGGTCGAGGCCATGTCGTCGGGCCCGCCACCACCGGCGGCCGATCCGGTCGACGTCGCGACTGTGGCCTTCCTGCTCCGCCCGGAAGGCTGGACGGACCTGGCTGCCGCAGCCGGGGACTCGGCCCGCCGGGCCGGAGATGAGGCCCGGGCCGCCCGCGACACCGCCGCGGCCGTGCGGCTGCGGGAGCAGCTGTCGGCGCTGCGGGCCGTGGCGCGCGAGGGCCGCGAGCGATCGAAGGCCGAGATCGACCGGCTCAAGGCCGAGAACGCGACGCTGCGGCGGCGGCTGAACGAGGCGCGGACGCAGGCTGCGGCGGAGGAGGAGGCCGGGCGCACGGGGGCGGCCGAGTCGGTCCGAGCCGTGGAGGTCGCCGAGTCGGGCCGGGCCAGCGCCGAGGCCGAGGCCCGACGGCTGCGCGCACGGCTGGCCGAAGTCGAACAGGCTCTGGAGGGAACGCGCCGGGCCGGCCGCGAGGGCCGCAGCCTCGAGACGGCGCGGCTGGGGCTACTTCTCGACACGCTGGCCGAGGCCGCCGCGGGGCTGCGCCGCGAACTGGCTCTGCCTGCGTCGGCGCTCCGCCCTGCCGACACGGTCGACGCGCTGGAGCCGGGACCGACTTCGGGTGGCGGCCGGCCCGGCGACGATCCGGCATCGCTGAGCGACCTGCTGTCCCTGCCGCAGGCCCATCTGATCGTCGACGGATACAACGTCACCAAGAGCGCGTGGCCGACGATGCCGCTGGAGGCGCAGCGCACCCGGCTCGTCCAGGGCCTGGCGGCGCTGGCGGCGCGCACCGGCGCGGAGGTCACCTGCGTCTTCGACGGCGCCGACGTCGTGGCGCCTGCGGTCTCGGCCGGGCCCGGCGTACGGGTGCGGTTCAGCCCGCGCGGGCAGAGTGCCGACGAGCTCATCCGCCGCCTGGTCGCGGCCGAGCCCTCCGGTCGGGCGGTGACCGTCGTCTCCTCCGACCGGGAGGTGGCCGACGGCGTACGCAGCAGCGGCGCCCGGGCCGTCGAGTCGGCCGCGCTGATCGGCTTGCTGAGCTGACCCCCGCCTGCGCACTTGTGGCGGGTTGGACACGCCTCGATCGCGCTGAGACGTGTCCAACCGGCCACAAGTTGGTCACGAGGGATGTGATCGCGCGGCGCAGCGTGCCGCTCTGTTGTCGGACCCTGTCTCTACTGTCACCGGAAGTAGGCGGCGCAACGCCCGGCCGCACCGAGCGTGGAGGCTGACGATGCTCATCGACTGTGATCGCTGTGAGGCCCGCGGCCTGGCCTGTTCCGACTGTGTCGTCTCGGTCCTGCTGGGCATGCCCGAGCACGGCGCTGACCTCGACGGTGCAGAGCAGCGGGCCATCGGGGTGCTGGCCGAAGCCGGCCTGGTGCCCCCTTTGCGGTTGGTGGTGGACGACAGGACGGATGACCGCAATGACGAAACGGCGCCCGGGAACTTGCCGGGTGCACGGTCGGCTGGTTAGCCTGCGGCGCGGTGCCTGTTTCCCCTGGCGGCCGATAAGGCCGGCAAACAGGCGCCCCGCCGAGTCCGGCCAGACCGCAGTCGACGCCGGAGCCGGGGACCCATGTTCCCGGGGTGAATCGGGTGCCTAGGTGCGCCCGTAGGGCCAACTTCCCGGCCCGAACCCGACAGCTCACCCGGTAGGCGGTGGAGGAAGAAGGGACACGCGTGCCCGAGCGCGCCCGCCGGAACACCAGTCCTCGCCGTACCATCGTCGCCCTGTGCACTGCCGCCGTCACCGGTGTCGGCGGGCTCATGCTGGCACCGACCGGGTACGCGGACCCCACACTCACCCTGGACGAGGTCAAGACCCAGGTCGACGACCTCAACCACAAGGCCGAACAGGCCGCCGAACGTTACAACGCCGCCACCGACGAGCTGACCGAGATCCAGCGCCGGCTCGAGAGCGCGGAGGCCAACGTCGAACGGCAGCAGGTGAGGGTCGGCGAGCTCACGGCCGAGATGGGCGGCTTCGCCGCGGCCAGCTACCGCGCCGGCGGCATCGATCCGACGCTGAGCGCGCTGATGGCCTCCGACCCGGGCGAATTCCTGGCTCGCGCGTCGGTCGTCGACGCATTCGCCAACCAGCAGGCCGACCAGCTCGCCACCGTCGCCGCCGAGCGTCGGCGGCTCGAGCAGGACAGGCTGCTGGCCGACGAGGAGCTCGATCGGCTCAAGGCTGTCGAGGCCGAGCTGGCCGAACAGAAGGCCACCGTCGAGAAGCACCTCGCCGACGCCCAGCGGTTGCTCGACAGCCTCGAGGCCGAACAGCAGGCCGCCCTGGAGGCCGAGCAGGCCGAACGCGCCCGGGCCGCCGCCGCCGAGCAGGCCAGCCGTGGTGGCGGTCACGAGAGCGAAGAACTTCCCGACGTCCCCGCGTCGGGTCGGGCGCAGGTCGCGGTCGACTTCGCGCTGGCCCAGCTCGGCGAGCCCTACGCGTGGGGCGGCACCGGCCCAAGTTCCTGGGACTGCTCCGGCCTGACGATGAAGGCCTGGGCGCAGGCGGGCGTCTCTCTGCCCCGATCGTCCAGCGCCCAGATCGGCGTCGGCTCGCGCGTCTCGAAGAGCCAGCTACAGCCCGGCGACCTGGTGTTCTTCTACAGCCCGATCAGCCATGTCGGCATCTACCTGGGCAACGGCCAGGTCGTGCACGCGACGCATCCCGGCGACGTCGTCAGCGTCGACCCGATGTCGTACATGCCGTTCTCCGGCGCAACCCGTCCCGGCTGACCGGTCCTGCCGACGCGCCCGCGGGCTGTGCCCCGCACCTACGATCGACGGGTGAGCACGAGGAGGGCGCCTGTGACAGGCGCCCTCCTTCGCGTCCATGCCGGACGGCTTCTCACGACGGCCGCCTGCGTCGTCGCTCTCGTTGTCGCCGGTTGCTCGCAACCGGGACGGGTCGCCACCGATCGGCCCGAGCAGGCGGCGCGGGTGGCACCCGATTCCGTTGCGGAAGCCACCACGGCCGAGGCCGAGGACACCGTCCGGGCGGTGCTCGACCAGCGCGCCCGCGCCTGGCGGACCGGTGACGGAAAGGCCTGGGCAGCCACTGTCGACGGCGTCGTGCAGGACCAGGCCGGCGTCTTCGGCGCGCTCGGCCGGTTGCGCCTGGACCGCTGGGCTGAGGAGCTCACCTCGATCCGGCCCGGCTCGCACGGCTCTTGGCGCGCGGAGGTGCTCGTCCGGTACCGGTTCGCTGGTGACCGGCAGGACGCGCTCGCCCGTGCGGTACTGGACCTCTCGCCCGGGCTGCTCGTCCGGGGTTCGACCACGACACCGCTGCCACCGTGGGAGATCGACGACGTCCGAGCCGTGGCCGGCGACAACGCACTCGTGGTCGGCGGGGTCGCGCCCGACGTCCTGCGCCGCTACGCGGACGAGCTCGACCGGGCGGCATCGTCGGTGGGGTCCCTGCTGGACCAGCCCACCCCCCGGGTCGTACTCGTCGTGCCCGCCGACTGGAACCAGGCCCGGCGAATGGTCGGGGTCGGCGCCGCGGCGAACCTGGCGGCGGTCACGACGTCGCTCGAAGCGGCAGGCCTGCCGGCCGGCCCGGTGCGCGTGCTCGCCGATCCCGGTGTGCTGGCCGGCCTCGATCCGCCGACCCGCACCGCTGTGCTCGGGCACGAGGCGTTCCACGTGGCGACGGCGGGGCTCGGCGCGGTCCCCCTGTGGCTGTCCGAGGGGCTCGCCGACTACGCCGGCTACCGCGATTCCGGCATCAGCGTCGAGCGCGCGTCCGCGGGACTCGAGCGGCAGGTACGCCGGGAGGGTGCACCTGCCGAACTGCCCGGCGACGCGGCGTTCGGCGACGCCGGACGGGCCACGCAGGCCTATGAGGGCGCGCACGTCGCCGTGGCCATGCTCGCGGCCGAGCACGGCGACGACCGGATCGTCACCCTGTACCGGACGGTGGCCCGCGACGGCCCGCAGTCACTCGACGCTGCGCTGCGCGACGTTCTCGGC
Source organism: Jiangellaceae bacterium (assembly GCA_035316885.1). Lineage (GTDB taxonomy): Bacteria > Actinomycetota > Actinomycetes > Jiangellales > Jiangellaceae > DASRTE01. Next base: position 21,049 of record DATHII010000221.1, read on the forward strand.
ACCGATCTGGCCGCGGTCACGGCCGCGTGGCGCGCGGAGGTGACCTCCGATGCCGGGAGCTGACGGCCGGACCGACGCGGCGCCTTGGATCGTTCTTGCCGTGCTACTGGCGGCGCTGGCTGTCGCTGTCGTCGTCACCACACCGTGGGAAGCGCTGGGCGGAGCACCGGTCCAGCGGGCCGAGCTGGATCGCGACTTCGGCGCGGCCGAGAAGGCCGAGTCCGACGCGTACCAGAGCGAGATCCGCCCGCCTGCCTACCTGGGTCTGGCGGTCGGGTTGGCCGTTCCGGTGGTGCTGGGCCTCACCCCACTCGGCGCCCGACTCGTGGCTGCGGCCGCGCGTCCGTTCGGTGGAGGCTGGGTCTGGCAGGTCCTCGTGGGTGGTCTGGCCGTGCTGCTGGCCGTCCGACTGGCCACACTGGCCTTCTCCGCGTGGGGCGAGTCGGTGCGGCGCGACTACGGGCTGTCGACGCGGTCGTGGGGCGGCTGGGCCGCCGACCTCGCGAAAGGTTTCGGCCTGCAGGTGGCCGGGACCCTGCTCGCCCTGCTCCTCCTCGTCACGCTCGCCCGGGCGCTGCCGCGCTGGTGGTGGGTGGTCGGCGCGGCGGCGGCGGCCGCGCTTGTGGTGGCCCTGTCGTTCGTCTATCCGCTGCTGGTCGAGCCGGTGTTCAACCGCTTCAGCCCGATGGAGGAGGGCAGGTTGAAGACGTCGCTCCTGGAGATGACCGAGGACGACGGCGTGCCGGTCGACGACGTCCTCGTCGCCGACGCCTCGCGTCGCACCAGCACGCTCAACGCCTACGTGTCCGGATTCGGCGCGACCCGGCGGATCGTCATCTACGACAACCTGCTCCACCAGGCACCGGCCGAGCAGGTCCGGACGGTCGTCGCACACGAACTCGGGCATGCGGCCGAGCACGACGTGCGGGACGGCACGCTGCTCGGAGCCCTCGTGGCGGCCGCGGGCGTGTGCGCGCTGGCTGGGCTGCTCGGCTGGCGCTGGCTGCTCACTCGGGCCGGCGCGGACGGCCCGGGCGACCCGCGCGTGCTGGTCGCCGTCCTGGCGATCGTCGGCCTGCTCGGCTTCCTCACCGCACCGCTGCAGGGGCTGGTCAGCCGGCGGATCGAGACGCGTGCCGATGTGCACGCGCTGGACCTCACCCGTGACCCCACGACGTTCGCGCAGATGCAGCGGTCGCTGGCGCTGGCATCGCATTCCGACCTCGACCCGCCGACACTTGCGTTCTTCCTGTTCGCCAGCCACCCCACCGCTCCGCAACGGATCGCGCTGGCCCACAGCTGGGCAGGTCTGCACGAAGTGCCGGAGCCGCCGGATCTCGCTCCTGTGGGAGAGTCTGGCCGATGAGTCGCACGCTGGTCGTCACCAACGACTTCCCAACCCGGCAGGGCGGGATCGAGTCGTTCGTGTACGCACTGGCCGAGCGACTGCCCGCCGACGAGGTCGTCGTCTACACCGCCGCCATGCCCAGCGACCGCGAGTTCGACGCCTTGCTGCCCTTCCCCGTGGTGCGCGACACGGCGTCGATGTTGCTGCCGACACCCGCCGTCGCGCGTCGGACTGCCGACGTGCTGCGCGCCGAGAACTGCGACTCGGTGCTCTTCGGTGCGGCCGCCCCGCTCGGCCTGCTGGCCGACCGGCTCCGCCAGGCCGGCGCTCGGCGGGTCGTGGGGCTGACCCACGGCCACGAGACCTGGTGGGCGAAGGTTCCGGCGGCCCGCCGCGCCCTGCGCCGGATCGGCGACGGCTGCGACGTGCTGACCTACGTCTCGGAGTTCTGTCGGCGTCGCATAGCCACGGCGTTGTCCGACGACGTGGCGGCGCGGATGGTCCGGTTGGCTCCGGGTGTCGACACCCAGGTGTTCCGGCCCGGAGTGGGCGGTGCGGCAATCCGCGAGCGGCTGGACATCGAACCCGGCCGGCCGGTGCTCGTGTCCGTGTCGCGGTTCGTCCACCGCAAGGGCCAGGACGCGCTCATCAAGGCCATGCCACACGTTCTCGACGCCGTGCCCGATGCATTGCTGCTGCTCGTCGGCGACGGTCCTACCCGAGGCCGCCTGGACCGGCTCGTTCGCGACCACGACCTCGCCCGTTCGGTCGTCTTCGCCGGTGCAGTGCCGTGGTCGGAGGCGCCCGGCTGGTTCGACGTCGGTGACGTCTTCGCGATGCCCTGTCACACCCGGATGGGCGGGCTCGAGCCGGAGGCCTTGGGCATCGTCTTCCTCGAGGCGCAGGCCTGCGGCCACCCCGTGTTGGTCGGCGACAGCGGGGGTGCATCCGAGGCCGTGCTGCATGGCGAGACGGGGTACGTCGTCGACCCCTTCAACCCGGTCGCGATCGCCGCCCGGGCCGTCGACCTGCTCTCAGATCTCGACCGCGCCCGGCTGATGGGTGAGAAGGGCCGGGCCTGGGTCGAACGCGAGTGGAGCTGGGAGGAATCCGTCGCCACCTTGCGAGGCCTGGTCGCCGGACCCTCGCCGGATCGCAGCGAGGCCTGAGATGCCAGGCCCGCCGGCCGATCTCGTCGACGAGACCTTCGTCGTGGCCGATCGTGCGCTCATCGCCCGGCGGATAGCCGACCCCGCGCTCTGGCGTGAGTGGTGGCCCGACCTGGGCCTGTCGGTCGTCAACGACCGGGGGCTGGACGGGATCCACTGGTCGGCCGCCGGAGCCTTGTCAGGGACAGCGGAGATCTGGCTCGAGCCGTGGCAGGACGGGGTGATCGTGCACTGGTTCCTCCGCGCAGCCCTGCGCGACGGCCACGGCGACCGGCTTCGGCGCCGCTACGCGACGGCCTTCAAACGCCGGATCCACGCGCTCAAGGACGACCTGGAGCGCGGGCGCCCGGCGGGCGTCCCGCGCGCGCAGAGCTGACCGGTAGTCTCCGCCTCGCCTCCGACGACAGGACACCACATGGCCGAGCAGACCACCGCGAGCATCGGGATCGCCGCTGCAGCGGCCGATGTGATGGCAGTGATCGCCGATCTCGAGGCGTACCCCGAATGGACTGCCTCGGTCCGCGAGGTCGAGGTACTCACGGTGTATGAGGACGACGACCGGCCCGCCGAGGCACGCTTCGTTCTCGATGCCGGTGCGATCAAGGACACGTACACGTTGTCATACGAGTGGGACGACGACGAGCAGGTCCGGTGGACCCTCGTCGAGGGTGGCCTGCTGCGCGGGCTGGACGGCTCCTACACGCTGGAGGAGCTCGAAGACGGCTCCACCGAGGTGACCTACGAACTGACTGTCGACGTCGCGATCCCGATGCTGGGACTCATGAAGCGCAAAGCCGAGAAGATCATCATCAACACCGCGCTCAAGGAGCTGAAGAAGCGGGTGGAGGGCTGAGTGGGCGTCGCCATCGGTGTCGACGTCGGCGGAACCAAGATCGCGGGAGGAGTGGTCGACGACGCCGGATCCATCGTCACCCGGGCTCGCCGCGACACCCCGTCCACCGACCCGCCGGCCATCGTCGACAACATCGTCTCCATCGTCCAGGAACTCCGCCAGAACCGAGCGGTCGACGCCGTCGGCATCGGCTCGGCGGGGTTCGTCGACGCTGCGCGCTCGACCGTCCTGTTCGCACCGAACCTCGCCTGGCGGGACGTACCCGTCCGCGACCTGGTGATGGAGGCGACCCGCCTGCCGGTCGTCGTCGAGAACGACGCCAACGCCGCCGCGTGGGGGGAGTTCCGCTTCGGCGCAGCCGAAGACGTCGACGACATGGTCTGTGTGACCGTCGGCACCGGGATCGGCGGCGGCCTGGTCCTCGACGGCGCGGTATACCGGGGCGCGCACGGTGTCGGCGCGGAGCTCGGCCACATGCGCATGGTGCCCGGCGGGCACATGTGCGGGTGCGGCAACCGTGGCTGCCTCGAGCAATACGCCAGCGGATCCGCGCTCGTCCGTGAGGCGCAGGCGCTGGCGTCGTCGCGCTCGGTGTTCGCGGCCAGGCTGCTCGAACTGGCCGGCGGCGATCCTGAGGAGATCACCGGCCCGATGGTGACCGACGCTGCCCGCGACGGCGACGAGCCGTCCCGCGAGCTGCTGGCCGACCTCGGCCGGTGGCTGGGCGAAGGGCTGGCCTCGTTCGCGGCGGTGCTGGACCCGGCCGTCTTCGTCATCGGCGGCGGCGTCTCGGCGGCCGGTGATCTGCTCCTGGGCCCTGCCGTCGGCGCCTTCCGGCGCAACCTCACCGGTCGCGGCCACCGCCCCGAGCCCGAGATCCGCGTCGCCACGCTAGGCAACGACGCCGGGATCGTCGGCGCCGCCGACCTGGCCCGGATGTGACCGCGCCCGCCCTGCTCATCGATGAGTTCCTGCGGCGGGCCCGGTCTCAATGGGCATGACATCGGAAGCGATTCACGGGAGCGACATGGCAACCACCGACCCGACCGGCACGGTCGACCCGCGATTCGGCGAGGAGGGCGCCGGGCCGACGCCCTGGTCCGAGGTACGCGCGGCGTTGACTGAAGCCGAGCTGTTCTGGCTGTCGACAGTCCGCGTCGACGGCCGCCCGCACGTCACGCCCCTCGTCGGCGTGCTGGTCGACGACGCGCTGCACTTCTGCACCGGCGCCACCGAGCAGAAGGCGAGAAACCTCGAACAGAATCAGCGGTGCACGATCGCCACCGGCAACAACGCCTGGGCGCAGGGACTCGACATCGTGTTCGAGGGTGAGGTGGTCAGGGTCGCCGACGAGGCCCGACTGCAGCTGATCGCGGACATGTACGAGTCGAAGTACGGCAGCGACTGGCATTTCGACGTGAAGGACGGGGCTTTCGACGGCGGCGGCGGACCGGCGCTCGTGTTCGAGGTCCGGCCGTCGGCCGCGTTCGCGTTCGCCAAGGGTCCCCACAGCCAGACTCGGTTCGATTTCGGCGCCTGATCGGTCTCCATCCCGGCGACCGTTCCAACCGGCTGCCGAGCCTGTGTCCGGTCCTACGCTTGGGCACCGTGGTGGATCTTCGCGTCGTCAGCTACAACATCCGTGCCCTCCGGGACGACAGGAGCGCGGTCGTCCGGGTGCTGCGCGGCCTCGACGCCGACGTTGTCTGCATCCAGGAGGCGCCACGGTTCTGGCGATGGCGTTCGCGTTGCGCCGCGCTGGCGCGCGAGTCCGGATTGCTCTACGTCGGCGGCGGCGGAACGACAGGCGGCACGATGATGCTGGCCTCGCTTCGGGTCGACGTCCAGAGCAGCATCGAGTACCGCTTCAGCCGGACCCCGAGCTTGCACATGCGGGGCGCAGTCGCCGCGCGGGTGCACCGGGCCGGCGCATCCCTGGTAGTGGCGAGCGTCCATCTCGGGCTGGACCGGGACGAGAGGGCGCGCCACCGCAATGAACTGGTCGGACTGGTGGACCGGTTCGGGTCCGAGGTCACGGTCGTGGCGGGCGACATCAACGAGCGGCCGGACCAGCCGACCTGGCGAACGATCGCGGCCGAGTTCGCGGACGCGGCCGCCGGGGACGAGACGCCGACCTTCTCGACTGCCGACCCGCGTCGGCGCATCGACGGCGTCTTCGTGCGCGGGCCGGCGCGGGTGACGGCATACCGGATCGCCGACGATCCGGACGTCCTCGTCGCCAGCGATCACCGTCCAGTCGTCGTCGACCTCCGGCTCGAACCCGCTCAGCTGCGGTAGTCGGGCACGAGCTCGAGGGCGAGCTGCTCGAGGAAGAGCCCGATGTCGGTAACGATGCCGCGCGCCTGGGCCGAGCCGCGGTCGGCCAGCTTGGTCACCGTGGCCGGATTGATGTCGACGCAGACCAGTGGGATCGACGCGGGCAGGATGTTGCCGGTGGCGACGGAGTGCAGCATGGTCGCGACCATGATCGCGAAGCCGACATCGTGCAGCTGGGCCCGCATGGCCCGCTGACCCTCGATGACGTTGGTGTAAACGTCGGGCAGCGGGCCGTCGTCGCGCACGGAACCCACGAGCACGAAGTCTTTTCCGTTGGCGACCAGCGCGTGCATGACCCCACCGGTGAGGACCCCCTGGTCGACGGCCGCAGGGATCGAGCCGCAGCCGCGGATACGGTTGATGGCCCGGATGTGGTGCTCGTGGCCGTGCTCGACACCACGCCCGTGGGCGAGGTCGACGCCGAGCGATGTCCCGTACAGGGCGGACTCGATGTCGTGTGTCGCGATCGCGTTGCCGCCGAACAGCACGTCGACGTACCCGGTCCGCACCAACGCCACCATGGCCGGAGCGGCGCCGGTGTGGACGACCGCCGGGCCGGCAACCCAGAGGATGCGGCGCCCCTCGGCCTTCACCGACCGCATCTGCTCGGCGATCTGGCGGACCAACAACGCCTGCGGCTTCTCCGACGACACCTCGGAGTTCATGAACTCGAAGGCCTTCTCGCCCGCCTCGGGCCGGGGTACCCGGCGGACGCGTACACCGGCGGCGCCGCACACGACGCGCTGGCCGGCGTGGATCTCACTCACCGGGATCGTGCGCACCCGGGTGCGCCCGGCGTCGTCCCACACCAGTAGGCCGCAGTCCATCTCAGGCTGTTCGACCTCGATCCACGTGCCGCCGAGCCGGACCACGGTGTCGAGGTTGGTGGTCGAGTAGAAGTCGTCGGGGAAGACGCCGTCGCGCTCCACCTCACGGGTCAGCGCCTCGCCGGGATCGACCAGGTTGACGCCGTGCGTCTGGAGCCGCATGAGCAGGCGGGCCAATGCCTGGCTGTCGGCCGCCGAGACGGTGATCTTGGCGTGGGACTCGCGGTTTGCCTCGCGCCCGACGTCGAGGCTGTCGATGGAGAAGTCGGCTCCGTACTCGCCGATGTCGTCGAGGATGCGGGAGAGAAGTCCGGAGTCGACCAGGTGGCCGGTCAGCTCGACGGTTTCGCTGGCCTGCATCGCGCCTCCCGCGCCCGGATTGTCAGACAACTGCGCCGTCGTCGGGATCGTAGGGGTCGCGCCCCCGCATGCGCGCGACCAGGGTGACGAACCCGCCCACCAGTGCGCCGGCGGCGAGCACCGTGAGCCACGAGGGCAGCCGCCAGCCGAGCGCGACCGCGAGAACGAGGAACACCGGGGCGCCGAGCACGCCTGCCCAGGCCAGCCGCGAGACGCGGTCACCGCGAGGCAACGGCGGCGGGGGAGGAGGGACGAAGTGCTCGTCCGGATCGGGACGCCCGGGCGGCGGCTCCGGCCCGGCGCTCGGCGCTCCGGCCGGGAGGGCGTCGTCGCCGTGTTCCGCGGGGTCCACGGCGACGTCGTCCGCCACGTCCTCGGCCGCGGGCCATCTGGGGGTCTCCTCGCCGGGCGAGGCGTGGAACGCCTCGACCAGGTCGGCCCACGCCTGATCGTCCTCGCGCGACACCGCTACCCACCCTCCCGGGTGGCGTGCTCGAGGCGTCGGATGAGGTCCAGCGACCCCGCGAAGATCGTCTCGGCACCATAGTCGAGCGTCGCGACGTGGTAGCAGTCGGGCAACGTGACGACCGTGACGTCCGTCGACGACACCCGCGCGGTGATGAGCCCGACGCTGGTCGCATCGACGACGTGGTCCTGGCTGCTGCGGTAGATCAACATAGGCTGAGTGACCCGGGGGAGATCCGCGACGACGAGCTTCCAGAGTTGGGTGAGCGAGTGGAGGGCGCGCAGCGGGTTGCGGTCGTAGGCGATCTCGTCCTGGCCGGGCTTGGCGATGTCGCCGGACAACGCGGACATGGACGGCACGACCCGGTGGAGCAGGGGCAGCGCGCGTAGCCTTCGGTCACGGCTTGCGATCGCCGGGTTGACAAGCACGAGCCCGCTGATCGCGTCGCCGTAGGCCTGCGCGAGACGCAGCGCGAGGCAGCCTCCCATCGACAGCCCACCGACGACCACCTGGTCACAGCGCTCCCGCAGCCCGAGCATGGACCGCTCGACGGCCGCGTACCAGTCCGGCCAGCGCGTGGCGTTGAGCTCCTGCCAGGTGGTGCCGTGACCTGGGAGCAGCGGCACCTCCACGGTGAGCCCTGCGGCCGCCAGGTGCTCGGCCCACGGGCGCAACGATGCCGGCGATCCGGTGAGGCCGTGGCAGAGCAGTACACCGGTCGGCCCACCGTCGTGGCGATAGGGCTCGGCTCCGGGCACGATCGGCACTGCGGTCTCCTGGGCTGAGTCGTGAGGGTGTCAGCGGCATCGTCGCACGGCTCGCGCGGACCGGTCGACCGGAGGCGTTCGAGTAGTGTTCGCCCGTGTTCTACTGGTTCCTCAAGCGGGTGATCCTGGGCCCGATCCTGCGTGTCGTCTACCGACCGTGGGCCGAGGGCCTCGAGCACGTACCGGCGACCGGGCCGGCCATCGTGGCGAGTAACCACCTGTCCTTCTCCGACTCTTTGTTCATGCCCCTCGCTGTGCCGCGCCGGGTGACGTTCCTGGCCAAGAGCGACTACTTCACGGGCCGCGGTCTCAAGGGGTGGCTCACGCGTGTCTTCTTCCGCGGCGTCGGCCAGGTGCCGATCGACCGTTCGGGCGGCAAGGCCAGCGAGGCCGCGATCGGAGCGGGGCTCAAAGTTCTCCGCCGGGGCGACCTGCTCGGCATCTACCCGGAGGGGACGCGCTCGCCTGACGGCCGGCTCTACCGGGGCAAGACCGGCGTGGCGCGCATGGCCCTGGAGGCCAAGGTTCCAGTCATCCCGGTCGCGATGATCGACACCGAGAAGATGCAGCCACCCGGCCGCTTGATCCCGCGCATCATGCGGCCCGGCGTCCGCTTCGGGAGGGCGCTGGACTTCAGCCGGTACGAGGGCATGGAGGAGGACCGCTATGTCCTTCGATCGGTCACCGACGAGATCATGTACGCACTGATGGAACTGTCCGGCCAGGAGTACGTCGACATCTACGCGCAGCGCGCCAAGGCCGAGATCGTCGCAGCCAAGAAACACAAGACCCTCCCTCCCGACGCTCAGCAGGAGGAGTAGACCTGAACCGCGAGGGTGACGGTTCCGAACGAGCCGTCAGCCGGCTGGCTGGCCGATGTCGGCGAGCATATCGGCGTACCACCGCACCGCCGGGTCGAAGCGTTTGCCGCCCTTGATGCGGTCGAACTCGATCGCCCGTAGCTGCCCGCCCTGGTCCTCGTCCTGTCCGACGACCCCTGCCTCGCCGCTGAGGGCGCACTCGACGGCGAAGTCGGTGAAGGTGTGGATCAGTTGGAGGTCGTCCGCGTTGGCGGCGGCGGAGCGGCTGAAGTACCCGCTCTTCTGCACCATGACCTTCTCGGCGCCGAGACGCCCGGCGAACTGGTTCGCGAACCACGCTCCCGGGTTGACATTGTCCAGCTGGACGTGGCCGAACGGGTCGCGCGGCACCTCCTCGCCGGCCTCCTCGAGTTCGGCGACGATCGACTCGACACCCGCCCCCTCGGACAGGAAGAGGTTGACGCATCCGATCTCGTCCATGACCGCGCGCAGCCGGTCGGCCTCGGCGTCGACGCCCAGGTGGACCTCGGGGACATAGGCGCCGTGCACGTCCCAGCGCCGGGGATCCAGGCCGATCCCCGGGTTCCACTCCTGGTCGGACAGCCACGCGCGGTACACGCGGGCGGTGGCCGCTGTGAGCCACCCGCAGTTCCGGCCCATGACTTCGTGGACGATGAGCATCCGCGGGTTGGACGAGTGCTCGGCCACAATGTTGCGGGCGAACAGGGCGCCTTGCTCAGCGGCGGTCCACGCGCCCATGCTCTGCCGGATCGGCACGATGTCGTTGTCGACGGTCTTGGGCAGCCCGACCACGGTCAGGGCGTATCCGTGCTGGTCGAGGTAGGCGGCCAGTTCGGCGGCGGTCGTGTTGGTGTCATCGCCGCCGATCGTGTGCAGGACGTCGACGCGGGCGCGGGTGAGCTGGTCGGCGGCGATCGCCAGCGGATCCTGGCCCTGCTGGATCAGGCCCCGCTCCACTGCATCGGCGACGTTGGTGAGCTTGACCCGGCTGTTGCCGAGCGGACTGCCGCCGAAACGGTGCAGCAGGTGTGCACGCTCGCGGACCTCGGGTGTGACCTCGACCGACCGCCCGGTGAGCAGACCCGCGTACCCATCGAGATACCCGATCAGCTCGACCTCGGTGGCGACCTGCGTGTAGCGCTCGATCAGCCCACCGACGGCGGAGGAGAGGCAAGGGGCGAGACCTCCGGCCGTGAGCATCGCGACCTTGTGGACTGTCATGATGTGGACCTCTCGTGCATCAGTGGACGAAGCGCACGGCGTCGTGCATCGGGCCCGGACACCCTACCGAGCAGCCGGTCCGCGTCCCAGCCGTGCCGGGCGTACGCGCGTGCGGTCCGTGGGTCGGGAGCGCCGCCACAACGGCGGGCCTACTCTTGGCCGGGTGACCGCGACCCGCGACTCCGAGCTGTTTGCAGAACTCGCCGCCGCCATCGGCGCGCTGCCGGCGGCACAGCAGCCGCCCTGGCCGGACGCCGCCGCCGCCGCCTCGGCGGTCGACCAGTTGTGTGCCATGCCCCCGCTGGTCTTCGCGGGCGAGTGCGATCTGCTGCGGCAGCGACTGGCTGCGGTCTCGCGCGGCGAGGCGTTCCTGCTTCAGGGCGGCGACTGCGCCGAGACCTTCGACGGTGTGTCCGCAGCCAACGTGCGGAACAAGCTCAAGACGCTGCTGCAGATGGCCGTCGTGCTCACCTACGCCGCGAGCGTGCCAGTGGTGAAGGTGGGCCGGATCGCCGGTCAGTACGCGAAACCGAGGTCGCGTCCCGCCGAAACCCGCGAGGGCGTGACGTTGCCCGCCTACCGGGGCGACAGCATCAACGGGTTCGAGTTCTCGCGGCCCGCACGCGAACCCGACCCCGCCCGGATGGTCAGGGCCTACCACGCGGCCGCGGCGACGCTGAATCTGACGCGCGCGTTCGTCGGCGGTGGTTATGCAGATCTCCGACAGGTGCACGCGTGGAACACCGATTTCGTCCGCACGTCGCCGGCGGGGCTGCGATACGAACGGCTAGCCGGTGAGATCGAGAAGGCGCTGTCGTTCATGCGTGCGATCGGCGCCGACCCGGCACAGCTGCACACCGTGGAGCTCTTCGCGAGCCACGAGGCGCTGCTGCTCGACTACGAACGGGCCCTCACGCGCGTCGACTCGCGAACGGGGGCACCATATGCCGTCTCGGGACACCTGCTCTGGGTCGGCGAGCGCACCCGGCAGCTCGGCGGCGCGCACCTGGAGTTCGCCGCCCGCATCCGAAACCCGGTCGCCGTGAAGCTGGGCCCGACCTGCTCGCCCGAGGACGTGCTGGCAATCGGCGAGCGGCTCGACCCCGAACGCGAGCCGGGCCGGCTGACGCTGGTGACGCGGATGGGGGCGGGCCGGATCCGTGACGTGCTGCCTCCGCTGGTCGAGAAAGCCACTGCGAGCGGACTGGTCGTCTCCTGGGTCTGCGACCCCATGCACGGCAACACCTACGAGGCTCCCAGCGGACACAAGACGCGCCGGTTCGACGACGTCATCGACGAGGTCCGCGGCTTCTTCGAGGTACACCGGGCCCTGGGCACGGTGCCTGGCGGCCTCCATGTCGAACTGACCGGCGACGACGTCACCGAGTGTGTCGGCGGTGGCGACCCGATCGCCGAGGACGGGCTGGGCGATCGCTACGAGACGGTCTGCGACCCGCGTCTCAACCGCACCCAGTCGCTGGAGCTCGCCTTCCTGGTGGCCGAACTGCTGGAGGCACGTAGCTGGCAGTCAGGTGACTCTTAGGCCGACGATCTCGACGAGCTTCTCGACCGCTCGGAAGTCGTCGGGATTCCGCGTGAAGATTGCGAGTTTCGTCTGACCGCAGGCCTGCCCGGCCTTCTCCTAGAGTTCGGGCGTGGCAATCGACCTGCGAAGCGACACCGTGACCCGCCCAACCCGGCCGATGCTCGACGCGATGGCGGCGGCCGACACCGGTGACGACGTCTACGGCGAGGACCCGACCGTCCAGGCGCTCGAGGAGCGGGTCGCGGGCCTGCTCGGCCACGAGGCTGGCCTGTTCACCGTCACCGGGTCAATGGCCAACCTGCTCGGCGTGCGCACCCACGTCGGACCGGGCCAGGAACTGCTCTGCGAGTCGCAGGCGCACGTCGTGCGTGCCGAACTCGGCGGCCACGCCGTCTGGCACGGCGTGACGACCCGCACCTGGTCTCACCCACGCGGTCACGTCGACCTCGACGCGATCGCCCGGATGCTCGCACCCGACGCCGGGCCCTACCTCGTGTCCACGGCGGCCGTCGCCGTCGAGAACACGCACAACTTCGCCGGCGGCACGGTGCAGTCGCTGCCCGACCTGCGCGAGCTGCGCAGGCTGGTCGACGGCACGGGGGTGCGACTGCACCTCGACGGGGCCAGGTTGTGGAACGCCCACGTCGCCTCCGGCGTCGCGCTGGACGCCTACGGGAGGCTGTTCGACTCGGTGTCGGTCTGCCTGTCGAAGGGCATGGGCGCGCCGGTCGGGTCGGTGCTGGTCGGCACCGCGGACGCGATCGGCCAGGCGCGGCAGTGGCGGAAGCGAATGGGCGGTGGATGGCGCCAGGCCGGTGTGCTCGCCGCTGCGGGTCTGTACGCGCTGGACCATCACCTCGACCGGCTCGCCGACGACCATGCGAACGCGCGGTCGCTGGCCGATCTCGTCGCGGACTCGGGGGTCGTCGACCCGGCGGACGTCGAGACGAACATCGTCCAACTCGACCTGTCGGGGCTGTCGGTGGACACCGGTGACCTGGTCCGGCGCGCCCGCGACGAGGGCATTCTCATCAGCGCCGTGGCACCCAGGGTCATCCGCCTGATCACACACCTCGACGTCACGGCGGATGACTGCCGCAAGGCAGGGGAGACGTTGTCCCGCCTGCTCGGCTGACGGACTACTTGACGCGGCGCCGTTCTTCCCTCACTATTCCTACCACCTTACTTGCAAATGGTGGTGAGGGGGCCTG
>DATHII010000222.1:0-2646 GCA_035316885.1 Jiangellaceae bacterium
AAGGCCGTACGGCTCAGGTCCAGGTCGGCGCCGAGGTCAGGCAAGGCGACGTTGACCACGGTCAGGTCCAGGATCAGCATGAACTGCGCCACGCTCACCGCCGCGAGCGCCTTCCAGCGGCGCGACTCCGCGGCCTCCCGCGGCTCCCGCGGCTCGCGCGGTTCGTCCGTGTCACGAGCCGGATGATCAGGGGAGTGCATAACGGGCTCCTAGCCGGACTTCCGCAGATGATGAGCACATGAGTGGCGTGATCGTGGCGCTGACCTGGGGTTTTACGCGCGGGGCGTGAGGGGGTCGTGTTACTACAAGCCTTCGTGGGGCCTCGACCGGGGCTCGGCGTTGGTCAGTCGGTGGGGATGGTGAAGTCGAAGAACCGCGGGGGTTCGGGGAGCTCGAGCGCGGCCAGGATGGCCTTGTGCCCGCTGGTGAGGGTGGAGCGTTGTGTGACCTGTCCGTCGGCGGTGGCGAGGGTGACCAGGTGCATCCGGTCGAGCTCGTTGCGGACGTTGCGCCAGGTGTCGTCGGTGGCGTTCTCCACGACCCGTAGGAGCAGCAGGGCGAGCCAGCACAGTTGGACGTGGGCGCGGATGCGGTCCTCGCGGTGGTGGAACACCGGGCGTAGGCCGAGGGCGCCCTTCATGTCCCGCCACCCACGTTCGACGGCCAGCAGCTGCTTGTAGGCCGCGGCGAGGTCGTCGGGGGTGAGGGTGGTGTCGGACGTGCGGAGCAGCCACTTGCCGTCCAGGTGTGACTCGCGCTTGATCGCGGTGGCGTCGACCCGCAGCAGCCCGCCGTTCGTGCGGCGCAGATACCGGCGCAGCCCGGGCTTGGTCTTCAGGCTCCCGACGAACTCGTCGCGGCGCCGGTCGGTCCAGCTGTCGGAGCCGACGATGAGGCTGTCCAGGTGGGCGACGAGCCGGTCGCGGACGGCCGCGTCGCGCTGGGCTTGTTCGGGGTTGTGGCAGACCACGAACCGCTGCGCCCGCGCGCCCTGGTCGCCGTCACCGGTGCCGCCGGGGGCGACGGCGACTTCCTTGACCCGCAGGTTCCCGGCGACGGTGCGATACCGGCCCGGCCGAGCCAAGGCTGCGGCGGCTTCGCTGTTGGTGTTGCGGAGCTTCTCGGCGTGGATGTAGTGCCCACCACCGCGGGTCAGGTAGGCGCGGTTGGCGGCGGAGGCGAAGCCGCGGTCGGCGACCCAGACCATCCGGTGCAGGTTCCAGCCGGCCAGGTCGTCCTTGACGGTCCTGATGATCGAGGTGTCGGCGGTGTCGCCGGGGAACGTCCAGCACCGGACCGGGACGCCGTCGCGGGTGACGGCCATCGCGATCACGACCTGCGGCAGGTCGGTGCGGAAGTCCTTGGAGTGCCCGAACGCCCTCTTGCCCTGCTCCACCGGCCGGCTGATGCCGTCGTCGTCGACGGTGTCTTGCAGGTCAGCGAGGTCATCGGCGACGTCGAGTTCCCAGTAGGTGCTGGTGGTGTCGACGAAGATCAGATCGAGGTCGAGGTTGAGCAGGTGCGCGACCGAGCCGAACACCTCGGCGGCGATCTCGTTCAGTGCCTCGAGGAGGAAGTCCATCGCCCGGTACGCCTGGTCGTCGGTGAAGGACGTCAGCCCGGCGATCGCGACCCGCTTCGCGACCCAGTCGGTCGCGGCCAGCTTCGAACCTGGCTTCAGCGCGCGCTGCGCGACGAGGGCGAACACGATCCGTTCGACCGCCTCACCGTCGAGGCGTCGGCCGGTGGCGACCCGGCGGATGGCCGCGCCGATCCCGAGCCGTTCCCAGAGCCGGTCGAGCGTCCAGGCGCCTCCGAGCGGGCGGGAGTCCATGATGTCGACCTCGGCGCCGTGCGCCGCGGCGGTGACCTGCTCGGGGGTCAGGAACCGCGAGATCGACGACACCAAACGGGCGAGCGCGTCCCGGTCGACCTGCTCGGCGCGGCCGAAGTTGTGGATCACCTTCGCGACCGAGCTCCCGGTCTCCGGGTGTCGTTCGTTGTGCGCGAGCTGCAGGTAGGCGACTACCGACCCGTCGCGGTTCGTCCGCTTGGTCTCTCGCAGGTACATGCCCATCACTCAAGCGTGCAAGGCCTGTTCTGTCGAGCGACACGCCACAAGTCGTGTGCCTACAAGAAATCGCGTTCCGGGGACTCTACTAGGCCTCTGACCTGCGACGATGCAGTTGATCAAGCCCGAATGTGCCTACCAGCTGCGGAAGTCCGGTCTTGATCGCGGAGCATCCGCAGGACGGCATCAGCCGTCTGGCTGACAGTATCCCTGCCCGTCTTGTCTCGAAACTCCTTCAACAGCTCGCTGTCCGAGTCGCGATGGATCCACAGTTCTCCCAGAGTTTTGCTGCGAGTGGGCTCGGAGAGGCGGTCACTCTCTGCTCGTTCGATCGCGTCCAGAAGGCGGTCCCTGAGGGCCTCCAGCGGCGTCCCGTCCTGGGATCGCCTCGATCCATCAGCAGCCTTCGGGCAGCCCGCCGTCAGCAAGTTGAAGAGGTGGTGTGCGCCATCGATGCGGCCCCACGCCCAGTCCCATTCGCGCCACTCGCGAGAACCGAACGCGCCGAAATGCCCGAAGTGGGTACCCCAGAGCTTCCAATCGCCGACGCCGTGGTCTCCCCAAGGCCCCTCGAG
>DATHII010000223.1:0-4912 GCA_035316885.1 Jiangellaceae bacterium
CACCGACGAGCTTGCGTAGGTGCGGGGAGTCGTGCGCGCCGGGGTTCGCGCGGGGGCGGGCAGGCAGAGGCGTCGGGCCTCGCTGCCCGGGCGTTCCACTGTGATCCTCAAGTTGCGCCGCTGCCGCGGCTGAGTGGTCAGGCCGCCAGAGCGCAGGGCGGGTCGCTGACCCGGTCGAACATCTGGGTCCAGGCGGTCTGCCACGGCCATGCCTGAGGTAGGTGCAGCGTGCCTCGGCGGGCGGAGGTGGCGACCCGGGCCGGGACGTTGATCAGCTTGCGGCGAATCGTGCTCGTGGTTGCCCTGGCCAACTCGGGGCTACCCAGGGTGCCGGCTGCGCGGGTGAGGTTGAACGCCATCACCGCGAGCACCAGCCAGGCAGCGTTCGCGGCAAACACCCCGGACGGCAGGTGCGCCAGCGCGGAGTTCTTCAGGTCGGCGTGGACCTGCTCGATGACCCGCGTGAGCGCGGTGGGTCTTGTCCGCCGCGACGGTGTCCAGGACAGCGGGGTCGGTGGTGGTGAAGAAGGCGTGGAACCGCCACACGTCGAACAAGGTGCCCTGCCCCGCGGCACGCTTCTTCTCGGCGTTGAAGTCCGGGATCCGACGCACCACCAGACGGCCGGGAACGCGCTCGCACTTCTTGCCGGAGACGAACGCGGTGAACCCGGTCTCGGCGACCCTCGGCCCGGGAGATCCACCGCCCGGTGGCCTCGTCGAAGACCGCGTCGGTGTACTCGATGGTGGTCCACGCGTCCTCGGCGATCGCCGCGATCGCGGCCTTGATCTGGGCGTTCATCCGTACCGTGACCGACACCGCGGCGCCGCCGATCAACGCCGCGTGGACGGGTCCGCGGCCGAAGTAGGCCGAGTCCATCCGCACCAGGATCGGCCGGTGCTCGCCGAGCAGCCGCCGCGCCGTCTTGACCGCGTCCCCGACCAGTCGCTTCGCGCCCCGGGAGGAGTTGCAGGCTCCCTTGCGCAGCCGCTGCGCCACGATCATCGGCGCGCTCGCGGTGGTGGTCAGGGTGGCCAGCAGCGCGTTGAGCCCGCGCACCCGGGTGTGGCCGAACCCGGCGCCCTGCTTGCCGTGGCCATGGACCTCGATGATGGTGTCGTCGACGTCGAGCAGTGCATACTCCCCAGACCCGGGGCCGGCTTCGCCGCCGATGCCGAGCAGACGGGTCAGCCCGGCCAACGCGAGCAGGAACCTCGAGGCCACCGCGTCGAGTTGGCGGACGTGGCCGAAGGTGAACGTCCGCAGGAACGACCCCAACGTGAAGGGGGCGTAGGCGTGCGCGAAGACCCGGCCCATCCCGCCGTGCCGCAGCAGGGCCATGTCGTCGATCGAGTCCGCGCCCGCGGCCATCCCGGCCACCAGCGAGGTGACCTTCAACCCCGCGTTCGCACCCTTGACGGTGGGCAGCCGGACATGCTCGTCGGCCAGCCGGCCAAGCCCGGCGGACTCCGCCAACCCCACGATCGGGACCAACCCCGCTGACGACGCGAGTCGCGTTACGGCATGCCTACCCCACCAACATCATCGGTGGATCCGGGCTTAGAGGGTGCCCACCTCGACGATGCGGTGCTTGATTCCGTACGCCACCGCGGCGGTACGCGAGTCGACGTCGAGCTTGGTGAAGATGTTGGACACGTGGCGATGGACCGTGCGCTCGCTGAGGTGCAGCTCGTTGGCGATCGCACGGTTCGCCTTGCCTCGGGCGATGAGGCAGAGGACCTCGATCTCCCGTCGGGTGAGCCCGTGTGTCTCGGAACCAGCGTCCGTGGCCGCGACGATCCGGTCCAGCTGAGCCAGATCCGGACGCGCGCCGAGCCGTTCGAATGTCTCCCGGGCCGCTGAGAATTCGAGCCGCGCACCATCGTGGTCAGCGAGCGCGCGGCAGGCCTGCCCGATCAGGACGTTCAGTTTGGCCACCTCGTGCGGGACATCCTGCTCCTGCCAGGTACCGACGGCCCGCCGGAGGAGTGGCAACGCGCTTCCGGGATCGCCCTCGGAGAGCGCCAGCGCGCCTCTGACGGCGGACGTCTCGGCCTCGATGGCAGGCGCCGTCAGCTCCCTCGTGATCTCCTCGAACTCGGTCACGGCATCCCGGGCCGCCTCGATCTTCCCCTCCTCGAGGTAGATGGTGACCGCGGCCTTCAACAGGTCCAGGCGCTCGGGCTTCGCGGTCACCTCGGTCAGCGCCCGACGGACGCCGGCTGACGCGGCGTCGACGTCACCTTCGGCGAGTCTGAGGAGGGCGAGTCCCGGCTGTGTCGGGCAGCCATGTTCCGCCGCGCGGCGGTAGGCGTCTTCGGCGGCATCCCACTCGCCACGTAGCCGCCGGACCTCACCGAGCTGGTAGTACGCGTGGCCGCAGACCCAACCGGTGTAGCCGTCGAGGTCGGTACAGACCGCGGCGATCTCGTCGAGGGCGTCCGGCCAGGCACCGTTGAGGAACATCAACCGTGAGCGATAGATGCGGCAGTTCCCGAGGTAGGCGCCTCCCAGACTGCTCAGCGAATCGAGCCACCTGGCCATCGACCGGTTCCAAGCCCGGGCGCGAGCGAA
The DNA here is from genome assembly GCA_035316885.1 of Jiangellaceae bacterium. Taxonomy (GTDB): domain Bacteria; phylum Actinomycetota; class Actinomycetes; order Jiangellales; family Jiangellaceae; genus DASRTE01. The sequence continues at coordinate 2,573 of DATHII010000223.1, forward strand.
GTCGCGTGCCAGACAGCACCCGCGGACGGCGGCGCAGTAGATCCATGGGGTGACGCGTGGCGATAGGCCATGGTTGAGGAGAATGGCCATCGCCTCCTCCAGGCGATCGAGCCCGTCCTGGAGCCGCCCCTCGTCGATCAGGGTCTGACCCCACATGCCCAATGCCCATGGCACCACCTCGCCCTGACCTTCGTCGACGATCGCCCTCAGCAGCTCGTCCGCGCGAGAGCGGTTGCCCGTCGTTCCGTGGAACATCGCCTCGGGGATCTTGAGCCACAGGCTGGTGGCCATATCGGGACCCAGGGTGCGGCTCGTCTGCTTGAGCCAACCGCTTGCTTGGACGACCTCGTTGTTGTTGAGAAGGGCCCACCACAGCCAGAACGCCACCTGCGCCGCGTCATCGAGTTCGTCGGCACTGACCCGGAGGTCGAAGACACGGTGAAGCAGGGCGACCGCCTCGTCACCCCGGGCAGAGACCTGGGCCGCCTCGGCGAACGCTTCCAGATCCTCGACGGCGAGCGGCTCTTCGGCGTCTGCCGCGGCGTACTCCGCGCACGCCTCCTCCCACCGGGAGGCCCGGTGAAGCTCCCGCGCGCGGGCCAGGTGTGCCGTGGTGACGGCTTCCATGCCTCGAGCATGGCCCGCCGGGTCGGAGATGGGTAGTTGTACCCACGCCCTCGGACTCAGGTTGGCAGCCAATGCCGATCTGTCCGGCTGCTCGGTCGGCCAGTCTCGAATCAGAAGCTCGCAAGGCGGGCACCACAGGAACGAGACCTACGAACTAAGGGGTTCCGATGAAGACAACAAACGTGAACGGCATCGAGTTGGCCTACGACGTCCAGGGTGAGGGGGAGCCGGTGCTGTTCATCCACGGCGCCATCTTTGCCGACTTCCTTCGTCCGTTGGCCGACCAGCCGGCGTTCAGCGGGTTCCAGAGGATCCGCTACCACCGGCGCGGGTACGGCGAGAGCGGCGGACCGGCCGGTGGCTTCGACATGCAGGCGGCCGACATCGTTGCCCTGCTGGACCACCTCGAGGTGGACCGGGCACACCTTGTCGGCCACTCCGAGGGTGCGATGATCGCTCTCGTACTCGCAGCCTCTTACCCCGATCGAGTACGGTCCCTGGCGCTGCTCGAGCCGCTGCCGTCGAGCAGCTGGCTGGCTGCCAGCGACTTCGCGGACCTGCTGGGAATTCTGGGACCGGCGTTCGAGGCAATGGTGGGTCGTTACCAGGCGGGTGACGTCGCAGGCGCTTACGAGTCGCTCTTCGAGCCAACTGGCCTGGATTGGCGCGCGGCGGCGGAAGCCGCCGGGCGCGGCGTCGTCGACCAGGGCATCAAGGACGCGGCAACGTTCGTCGAGGGCGAAGCTTCCGCATTGGTCGAGTGGAACTACGGGGTCGAGCAGGCGACAACGATCGACAGCCCAGTGCTCTCGTGGGGTGCCGCTTCGGAGAACCCGATCAACCCCGCAGCGCGAGCCTTCCTCTACGAGTTGTTCCCGCAGCGCGAGGAGGTCATCCTCGAGGGTGGAGATCACTTCTCGGTCACCACGGACCCAACGGCCGTAGCCGAGCCGATCGCCGAATTCGTCTCGCGCCACAGCGCGGCCGCCGCGCTCACGTGAGGTTGCGTCCGTAGTGGTCGGGCGCGTAGGTCGTGGTTACGGAGGGACCAGTTCGAGCGAGAATGCCTTCCCGGCCAGGAACCCGGCACCGTAGGGCAGCGGCTCGCGGTCGAGTCTGGGCGTCACCTGTAGTGAAAGCGAGCCTGCAAGATCACGAGGTCGTCGCCATCGATGAGGTACACCAGACGGTGCTCGTCGCTGATCCGTCTGGACCAAGCACCGGCGAGCAGATGACGAAGTGGCTCAGGTTTGCCGATACCGGTGACCGGGTCCCGCAGCGCGTCGTCGATCAGCCGGTTGATGCGTTTGAGCGTGCTTCGGTCGGCAGCGAGCCAGTAGGTGTAGTCCTCCCACCCGTGCGGCGTGAAGACCAGTCTCACCTGACGAGGGCGTGGTCTTCGCGCTGACCCGCGAGGGCTTGCTGCAAGCTTTCGACGAGCCGCTTGGCGTTTGCCGGGACTCGAAGCAGGTGCGCGGTCTCCTCGAGTGCGTCGTAGTCCGCGCGCGAGAGGAGCACAGCGTTGCCACGCCGAGACGTGATCTCGATCGGCGTCCGGTCGTCGTTGACCTTCTCGATCAACGGAAACAGGTTCTTACGTGCCTCGCTGGCCGTGACCGCCATGGATCGTCATCCTCCTACGAGTCGTACCTTTCATGGTACCACTCGGCATGACCCAACGTCACTCATTGACCATGTCGCCGCGTGACGCTG
>DATHII010000224.1:0-16433 GCA_035316885.1 Jiangellaceae bacterium
GGGCGATCGCGACGACGGCGAGCCCGACCGCCACCAGATCGGCGCGCATGCCGGCCACCTGGAGCAGGCCCATGCCGGCGGCCGCGGCAAATGCGAGTCGCATGCGCCCATGGCGGATCGTCGGACCGGCCGGAGGTGGACCGTCATGTGCAGTCACCGACGGCAGCGCGATCACGACCGGCAGGACGGCAAGGGGCGCGATACCCAGGAAGACCAGCCGCCAGCTCAGGTGGTCGGCTAGGGCCCCGGCGACGAGGGGCCCGACGATGGACGGCACCACCCAGGCCGCCGACAGTGCCGCAAATATGCGTGGCCGAAGGGCCTCGTCGTACGCCCGCCCCACGACCACGTAGATGGCCACGATGACGATGCCACCGCCCAGGCCCTGGATGGCGCGGCCGACCACGAACGGCCACATCGACTGCGCTGCGCCGGCCAGGAGCAGACCCGCCGAGAACAGGCCGGTACCGCTGAGCAGGGGCAGCCGCGGGCCCCGGCGGTCGCAGACCTCACCGGCCAGCACCATGCCGAGCAGACTGGTGGTGAAGTAGGCGGAGAACGCGAGTGCATAGAGCGGCATACCGTCCAAAGCCGGCACGGCCTTGGGCATCGCCGTCGCAACGGCCATTGCCTCGAACGCGATGAATACGATCGTGGCGACGATCCCGACGGTCAACCGCCGGTAGCGGGAGGACAGGATGCCCGCCGCCCTGTCCGAAACCGCCTCCGACATCAGCCAATCCTATGGACGCTGCTAGCCGGGACGCCAGGGCCGCGATCATAGCGGCGCTGTTCCGTACACTCGGTTCGTGACCACCGAGCTGAGCCCCGGCACCCAGACCGTCGAGGACACCCGCACCCGGCCCAGCACCGACGACGGAGACCACGAACGGTTCTCCCACTACGTGCCCAAGGACAAGCTCACCGACGCGATGGTCAACGGCACGCCCGTGATCGCGTTGTGCGGCAAGGTGTGGGTGCCCAGCCGCGACCCGCAGCGCTTCCCAGTCTGCCCGGAGTGCACGAAGATCTGGGAAAGCATGCGCAAAGGCGGCGACGAGGGTGAGGACTGACCGACCCGACGCCCGGTTCGGCCTCGGCGGTCGCAAACACCGCCCTCAATTGAGCGATGGGTCGGCGGGGAACGTGGCCATCAGGGCGAGCGGCCCATCCTGGCGCCGCAGGACGGCCTGCCAGAGCAGCGGCGCGTCGTCGCGGAATGCGTCCTCGGTCTCGGCGTCGACGACGTACCACGACCCCTCGGCGATCTCGCTCTCGAGCTGATCCGGCGACCACCCGGCGTACCCCGCGAACACGCGCATCGCGACCACGCCAGGCTGGACGACCTCGGGAGGTGCGTCGAGGTCGACGACCCCGACGCTGCCGCTGACCCGGCGCACACCGAGCGGCTCGGTGCCGTCGGCGAGCGCGACCAGGCCGAGCGCGCTGTCGAGGCTTACCGGACCACCCTGGAAGATGACGCCGGGTTCGGTGATCACCGGTTGCCAGATCGGCAGGATGTCGGTGACCGGAACATCGGTGGGCCGGTTGACGACGACGCCGAGTGCACCGTCGTCGTCGTGAGACAGCAAGAGGATCACGGCCCGGTCGAAATTCGGGTCGCGCAGAGCCGGTGTCGCCACGAGCAGGCGTCCCGCGAGCGTCTGAGCACCCGTGTTCACCGGTCGGGCCTCCGTCCGTGCTGGTTCGGCGCGTCAGGGTCAATGCTGCCGGGTCCGATGCCTTCGGCGGCAGTGTCGTGTCCAAGACGTGTCCTGGACAGCAGCACGCCGAGCACGATCCCGGTCAGATCGGCGACGACATCACCGGGGTCGCCGCTTCGGTCGGGTACCAGAGCGGTCTGGACGACCTCGCTCACGACGGCCTGCGCGACGGAGACGGCTACGAGCGGCCCTAGTGGCAGGCCCGCCCGCCGCCCTGCCAACACCACTGCCGCGAAGACGGCGAGGTGGACGACCTTGTCGACCTTCGGCACAACGATAGAGCCGGTGGCCGTGCCCGGCGCGTAGAGGACGACCAGTTGGGCCAGGACGGCCAAGCCGAACAGCAGCCTGGCCTTCACGCGGCCGGGAAGAACGTCACGGGCCCGACGACGCGCAGCCCCACCGAGTCGCCGATCTCGACCCCCGGAGGCAGCCCTTGACAGCGGGCCGCGACCGGCACGGGGCCGTCTGACGCAGACACGGAAACCCGCACCACGGCGTCATGTCCGTAGAAGGCCGTCCCGGTGACGGTTCCGACGACGCCGTTGCCCGTGTCGTCCAGCAGTACCTGCTCGGGCCGTACCACGACCCGGCCTGGACCGCGGACGCCGGTGTCATGGAGTTCCAGCCGGCCGAGCGCGCTGTCGGCACCGGCAGCCGTCGCGACCGCGTCGAGGACGACGGCGTCGCCGACGAAGGTCGCCACCCCGAGGTCGGAGGGTGCGGTGTACAGCTCCCCGGGCGGCGCTGCCTGGGCGATCCGGCCCGACGCCATGACGGCGACGAGATCGGCCATCGACAGCGCCTCCTCCTGATCGTGCGTGACCAGTACCGCGGTGGCGCCGGCCGTGCGCAGCGCGGTGCGGACGTCCTCACGGACCGAGGCACGCAGCCCGGTGTCCAGGGAGCTGAACGGTTCGTCGAGCAGTACCAGGGCCGGATCCGGGGCCAGCGCACGAGCCAGAGCCACCCGCTGCTGCTGCCCGCCGGAGAGCTCGTACGGCATCCGGTCGCCGTAGCCGCCCAGTCCGACCAGCTCGAGCAACTCGGCCACCCGTGGAGCGCGCCGACCGCTGCGGGGCAGGCCGAAGCCGACGTTTCCGGCCACGCTCAGGTGGGGGAACAGCGCGCCCTCCTGGGGCACCACGCCGACCCGGCGCCGTTCCGGCGGCACATGGACGCCGCGTCCGGCCACAGCGATGCCGGCCAGCATCACCGTGCCGCCGTCGGCGACCTCGAACCCGGCCACGACCCGCAGCAGGGTCGTCTTGCCGCACCCCGACGGGCCCAGTACCGCCGCGAGCGAGCCCGCCGGGACGTCGAGGTCGAGCCCATCGAGCACGCGGACGCTGCCGAATGACTTCTCCAGCCCTCGCACGACCAGCTCGCTCACGACCCACCTCCGTGGGCGTCCAGTGTGACCGACCTGCGTCGGTGGCCGAGCACGAAGGTCGGCAGCGCCGCCAGAAGCACCAACAGCGTGGCGTACGGCGCGGCGGCAGCGTACGCCGCCACCTCGGTCTCTGCCCACAACTCGGTGGCGAGCGTCTCCAGACCGGTGGGTCGCAAAAGCAGCGTGGCCGGCAGCTCTTTCATGCAGGTCAGGAAGACCAGCGCGGCACCCGCCGCAACTCCGGGCCCGGCGAGCGGCAGCGTGACGTCGCGCAGCACGCGGCCCGGGCTGCGGCCCAACGATCGTGCGACCTCCTCGAGCACCGGGGGCGACTGCCCCACCGACGCCCGCACGGCGCCCACGGCCGCGGGCAGGAACAGCACGGCGTACGCGAGCACGAGCAGCGGAGTCCGCTGGTAGATCGGGTAGGCGTAACGCACGCCGAAGAACACCAGCGACAGCCCCACGACGATGCCCGGCAGAGCGTGGCCCGCGTACGACGCCTGCTCGAGCGCCCGGACCCCCCGCGACCGGTAGCGCGCGGCCAGGACGCCCACGGGGATGGCCAGCGCGGTGGTGAGCAACGCGCCGAGGGCGGACACGGCGATCGTCGAGACGGCTGCACCACCGAGGGAGGCCAGGTCGAAGTCGGCCGAGCGGCCCTGGACCAGCCAATACGTCAGGCTGCCGAGGGGGAACGCCAGCGCCAGCCCGGCCACGCTGGCTGCGAAGCCGAGGCCGGCCGCCGTCCCCATGCGGCCGAGCGCGACAGTCCGGGCCTGCCGGGCGACTCCGGAGCCGATCCGGGCCTGAGCGGCGCGGCCCCGGCTGCGTCCCTCGGCCCAGACGATCACGAGCGTGATGGCCACGAGCACGAGGCCGAGTGCTGCCGCAGCAGTGCCGTCGAAGCTCGAGCGGTAGGAGGTGTAGATGACCCGCGTGAGCACGTCGTAGCGCAGGATCGCGACCGCGCCGAAGTCCGACAGCACGTACAGTGCCACCAGCAGCGCACCCACAGCTGCGGCTGGGCGGATCTGGCGCAGCGTCACCGACACGAAGGTGGCCAGTCGCCCCCTGCCCAGCGACCGGGCGACCTCCTCGAGGGCGGGATCCGAACGCAGCAGCATCGCCGCGACCGGCAACAGGACGTACGGGTAGCAACACAGCGTCAGCACCAGCACCGACCCCACGAACGGCGGGATCCGCGGGAACGCCGCCACCCAGGTGTACGCGGCCACGTAGGACGGGACCGCCAGCGGCAGGGCCGCGACGACCGCCCACGCGGCCCGCCCGGGCAGCCTGGTGCGGGTCGTGAGCCAAGCCATTGCGATGCCGATCACCAGGCAGGCCGAGGTGACCGCCGCGGCGAGCCCCAGGCTGCGGAGCGTGAGCCGAAGCGTCCGTTCCCGCCACAACGTCTCGACCAGCTCGCCCACTCCGCCGTCGAGTGAACGCACGACGAGGTACACCAGGGGCAGGAGCGCGACGCCGGCGGCGACCAGCGCGGGGACGACGAGCACGGCAGGCAGGCGTTGCCTCCGCACCCGGCTCGAAGCACCGCCGGACACCCGGTCGAGGGTCGGCGCGGCCATCAGGTCAGCCCGGCCTCCTCGATCATCTGCAGGGTCTCCTCGAGCGTGTCCAGGTCGGACAGGTCGATGTCGGGCGTCTGCAGGGAGTCCAGCGGCGGCAGGTCGTCGGCGATCGGGATGCCCTCGACCAGCGGGTACTCCTTGGTCTCTTGCGCAAAGTAGGTCTGCGCGTTCTCGCCGAGCAGGTACTCGGCGAACCGGACCGCGTCGTCGTCGCGATCTGTGGCCGACAGCACTCCGACGCCGGCGACGTTCACCAGCGCTCCCGGGTCTCCCCCGGGCAGGAACTTCAGCCGGGCCGGCACAGCGTCCAGGCCCTCCTCCGCCACCTGCTCGTACCAGTAGTAGTGGTTGATCAGGCCCACAGCGACGACGCCGTCCTCGGCAGCATTGAGGATCAGCACGTTGTTGTCGAAGAGCTGGACCTCATTGGCGACCATTCCCTCGAGCCACTCGCGGGCGACATCATCGCCCTCGAGCACCCGGAGAGCGGTGACGAACGCCTCGAACGACGCGTTACTCGGGGAGACGCCGACTTTGCCTTTCCACTGCGGGTCGGTGAGCTCGAAGACGCTGTCGGGAACCTCGTCCTCGGTGAGCTGGCCGGGGTCGTACACGATGACACGGGCCCGGCCGCTAGTACCGATCCAGCTGCCGTCCTCGGCGCGATACTGCGCGTCGACCGTGTCGAGCAAATCGCCGGGCAGCTCCGCGAGCATCCCCTCCTTGGCGAGGGCGCCCAGGGCGCCGCCGTCCTGGGAGAAGTACACGTCGGCGGGTGTCCGGTCGCCCTCCTCGAGGATCTGGGCCGCGAGCTGCGCGGTGTTGCCGTAACGCACCGACACCTCGATGCCGGTTTCGTCCTCGAAGTCGTCGATGATCGGCTGAACCAGCGCCTCCTGCCGTCCGGAGTAGACGACGAGCTTGGAGTCGTCGATGCCCTCGTCGGTCCCGTCGTCTCCACCGCAGGCCGCGAGAACGAGGAGGGACATGGGCATGCTCGCGGCCAGCAGCCGGCGCAAACGCATCGATGTGTCTCCAGGACGTGGATTCCGAACGCCATGCATCGTACTTAGGTATGGCTTACCTTGCTACCCCGGCTGCAGGTGTCCCCGCGGCTGGCTCAGACCGGATGTGCCGGGACTTCGCCGGTTTCCTCGACCTGACGCCGCACGGCATCGACGCTGTGGTGGACGGCCGCCGCCACGGCCTCGGTGACGCCGGGATGGAAGACACTCGGAACGATGTACGTGGCATTCAACTCGTCGTCGCTCACCGTGCCGGCGAGCGCCCTCGCTGCCGCGAGCAGCATCTCGGTCGTTATCGACCGGCTGTGTGCGTCGAGCAGCCCACGGAATACCCCCGGGAAGGCCAGCACGTTGTTGATCTGGTTCGGGTAGTCGCTGCGACCCGTGGCGACGACGGTGGCATGCGCAGCCGCCGCGACCGGATCGACCTCTGGATCGGGGTTGGCCAGTGCGAACACGATCGCGTCGTCGGCCATCGTCGCGATGTCGTCGCCAGCGAGGATGTTCGGTCCTGAGACACCGATGAACACGTCCGCACCGGCAAGGGCGTCGCGCAACGTGCCGGTCACGTGCCGCGGGTTGGTGTGCTCGGTGAACCACGCGGCCGCACCGTGCAGGTCGTCGCGGCCGCCGTGGATCACACCGGCGCGGTCAGCGGCGACGATGTCGCTCACACCTGCCTCCATCAGCAGGTGGGCGACGGCCCGACCCGCGGCGCCCGCCCCCGCCATCGTGACCGTGACCTCACCGATGTTCTTGCCGACGACCTTGAGCGCGTTGTACAGCGCGGCGAGGACGACGATCGCGGTGCCGTGCTGGTCGTCGTGAAAGACCGGGATGTCGAGCATCTCGCGCAACCTCGCCTCGACCTCGAAGCAGCGGGGTGCCGAGATGTCCTCGAGGTTGATACCGGCGAACACGGGTGCGATGCACCGGACGATCTCAACAATTTGATCAGTGTCCTGTGTGTCCAGGCAGATCGGGAACGCGTCGATGTCGGCGAAGCGCTTGAACAGGGCCGCCTTGCCCTCCATCACCGGCAGGGCGGCCAGCGCGCCGAGGTTGCCCAGGCCAAGGACGGCCGAGCCGTCGGTGACGACGGCGACGGTGTTGCGCTTGATGGTCAGCCGGCGTGCGTCCTCGGGGTTCTCGGCGATCGCCAGGCTGACCCTGGCCACTCCGGGCGTGTACACGAGCGAGAGGTCGTCGCGGTTGCGGATGGGCACCTTGGACCTGACCTCGAGCTTGCCGCCCAGGTGCATGAGGAAGGTGCGATCGCTGACCTTCCCGATGACGACCCCGTCGACCGTCCGCAGTGCGTCGACGAGCTCGTCCGCGTGGGCGGTCGAGGTGGCCGCACAGGTGACGTCGACCTGGATCCGGTCATGTCCCGATCCGGTGACGTCGAGGCCTGTCACCATTCCACCGGCCTTCTCGACCGCCGCGGTGAGTTGGCTGACCGCCGTGCCGCCCGCAGGGACCTCGAGCCGTACGGTGATCGAATAGGACACGCTGGGGATGGTGGCCACGGGCCGACTCCTTCGCCGGGACGCACGGTAGTGACGTCACGGATCGTGCCACTCCGACGCCGCCCCACGGTACCGTCAGGCCCTACCGTGTCGACATGATCGTCGTCGCCGGTGAAGCACTCGTCGACTTGGTCGCCGAGGAGGGCGCGCGGTTTCGTGCCGTACCCGGCGGGTCGCCGGCCAACGTCGCCGTCGGGCTGGCCCGGCTCGGTCGACCCACGCAGATGCTCGCCCGTCTCGGGACCGGACGGTTCGGCCGGATCATCCGCGACCACCTCACCGCCAACGGGGTCGGGCTCGACCTCGCGGTCGCCGCAAAGGAACCGGCAACTGTGGCCGTCGTCACCCTCGACAGTGCAGGCCGGGCGAGCTACGACTTCTACGTCGACGGAACCGCGGACTGGGGCTGGTCGCCGGAGGAACTCCCGGCCGTCCTGCCGACCGGGACTGCTGCGCTGTGCACCGGCTCACTGGCGGTGGCACTCGAGCCCGCAGCGACGATGCTCACCCACCTGATGAGCCGCGAGAGTGCGCGCGGGGTAAGCGTCGTGCTCGACCCCAACATGCGACCCACGCTGATCGGCGACCGCCGGACCGCCGGACGCCGACTCGAGGCCCAGGTCACATCGGCCGACGTCGTGAAGGTCAGCGACGAGGATCTGGCCTGGGTGGCACCGGACGAGAGCCCGACGGACGTGGCCTCGCGGTGGCTGGAGCGGGGACCGAGGCTCGTGGTCGTGACCCGCGGCGGGGCCGGCGCATCGGGCCTGACGCTCGACGGTGCGCGGGTTGATGTCCCGGCGTACCCGGTGCATGTGGTCGACACCGTCGGGGCCGGCGACGCGTTCACGGCAGGCCTGGTCGACGCACTCGCACGGCACGACCTCCTCGGCGGCACCGGACGCGACCGCCTCGGCCGGTGCGACACCGGAACACTGCGATCCGTCCTCGAGCGGGCCACGCTCGTCGCCGCCCTCACCTGCGCGCGCAGGGGCGCCGACCCACCGAGCGCCGCCGAGGTCGCCGCGGTCTCGTAGGGCGGCCCTCGAGTGGCACATCGGCCGCTACGGTTGACCGGTGAGCGATGCGACCGAGGACCCTACCTGTGCGGTGGCGCAGGGCGCGGCTCCCGCCGACGGCGGATCCCGTCGTCTCGTCGTCGTCTTCGCGTCCCCGGTGGCCACACACCTGCTCCACTTCGGCCGCCATCTCGGGTACGCGACCGTTCTGGTCGACCCGGACGCCGCACCCGCACCGGATGCCGACACCGTCACGGCTGCCGACGCGGCCGGCATCGACCAGACGACCGACGTGGTCGTCACCGACCACCACCGTCAGGAGCTGGGCCCGGTTCTGCGCGACGTGCTGCTGCAGCCCGCCCGTTGGATCGGGGTGATGGGGTCCCCGCGCCACCCCGGCCCACACGTTGAGGCGCTACGCGGGCTCGGCGTCGCGGGCGACGACATCGCCAGGGTGCACCGTCCGATCGGACTGAACATCGGGTCCCGCACCCCCGCGGAGATCGCCGTCGCCACCCTGGCGGGCCTGCTGGCTGACCGGGCCGGACGGCCGGGCGGATTCGACTTCGACGCCGGACCCGGCTTGGGTTAGGCTTGTCACATGACAGGTCGGCGCTGCTTTGGCTGCCCCCGGTCGGCGAACGTCCGCCGCCCGGAGGGCATGCACGCCTGACCCTTCGCGCGGACGACCGGCCGGGGGAGGACCTCCCTCCACCCCGACGCCTCGAAAGGCCCGGTCATGTCTGCCACACCAATTCCTACCGACGCTCTGGTCGATGCCCTGTCCACCCGCGACCTCACTGATCCAGCTCAGGGTCCGCACGCGATCCAGCTACTCGTCGACGAGGCCCAGCACGCGCTCGCCCCGGACGGGGTGCAGGTTCGCCTGGAACGCAGCCGTCCGATCGTCCCCGTCCGCGACAACTACGACCTGCTCGGCTATGCACCGGACGCCGTCGCCCGCGATGCGCGCTACACCCGGTACGTCAGCGACACCTGCGTGTTGCGCAGCCACACCTCCGCCGGCATCCCCTCCGCGTTGCGACGCCTGGCAGCCGACGCCGACGCGCCCGCCGACGTCCTGCTCGTCTTGCCCGGAGTCTGCCACCGCCGCGACGCCATCGACCGCCTGCACACCGGTACGCCGCATCAGCTCGACCTGTGGCGGCTGCGCCGAGGTGGGCGCCGCCTCGACCACGCCGACCTTGCCGACCTGGTGAACGGACTGCTGGCGGCGATCCTGCCGGGCAGGGTCTGGCGGTGGACCGCAACCGAGCACCCGTACACGATCGGCGGTCGCCAGGTCGACGTCATCGATGCCGGCCGGCCGGTCGAGATCGCCGAGTGCGGACTCGCCGCACCGCACGTCCTGGGCAACGCAGGCGTCGACCCGGCGCAATGGAGCGGCCTCGCCCTCGGCATAGGCCTCGACCGCGCACTCATGCTCCGCACCGGAATACCCGACATCCGGCTGCTTCGCTCCCCGGAACCACGGGTGTCGGCTCAGATGCTCGACCTCGGTCCGTACCGGCCCGTGTCCGACCTGCCGTCGGCCCGGCGCGACCTGTCCGTGGCTGTCGGGGCCGGCGCCGATGCGGAGACGTTGGGCGACCGGGTGCGAGAGGCTCTGGGGCCGGACGCCGAGCTGGTCGAGGAGGTCGCCGTCCTCTCGACGACGCCGTATGTCAACCTCCCCGCGCAGGCGCGCGAACGGCTGGGCATCCGCCCAGGACAGGAGAACGTCCTGCTGCGGGTTGTCCTGCGCCCGACGGACCGCACCCTGACCGCTGGTGGGGCCAACACGCTGCGCAATCGGATCTACGGCGCGCTCCACGAAGGCGCCGTGGGCGACGGCGTCACCGGCGTGACCACCACCTCGTCGCCGGCGGCGAGTTCGAGCTCGTCGGCGGCTGCTCCGCCGTTGACTGCGATCGCGACGTGGCCGGCCGAGTCGACGAAGAGCGCGAGGTCACCCGGAGCGGCGTCGGCGAACGTGGTGCCGAGCACGACCGCGTAGGACCGGTCGCCCACACCGACCTCGACCGGACCGCGGGCCAGGCCAGCCGCCTCCAGGTCGGTGTCGCGCGCAGCGAGCTGGACGTTGCCGAAGTGGTCCACGGTCAACACGTCGGTGTCGAGGACGCCCTCGCGGATCTCGACGCGCGGGTCCGGCAGCCGGACGAGGCCGTCCACCGCCAGCGCGCGCCCGAGCGCGCCCAGGGCCGTGCCGACCGCAAGATGTGCTGCCACCGGAGCGAACACATCGCGCCCGTGGAACGTGTTCGCGGCCGAACGGCGGTGGTAGGTGGGATCGGACAGCTCCACCGCCGCCGTCGGCCCACCCAGCGCGTCGGCCGCCCACGGCAGGAGTCCGTTGTCGGGTCCGACCAGGATCGACGCTCCCGCAGCCAGCGCGACCCCCCGCCGAGGACCACCCACACCCGGATCGACCACGGCGACCACGACCGACGGCGGCAGGTACGGAACCGTCTGCGCCAGGACCACGGCGCCGTGGTGGACGTCGCCCGGGGGCACTTCGTGCGCGATGTCGACCAGGCTGGCCGCCGGCGCGATCCCCGCGACGACGCCGCGGCAGGCGGCGACGAAGCCGTCGCGTTGCCCAAAGTCGGTCATCAACCAGATCCAGCTGTACGCCATATCCGTCACGGTAGGTGCTTGTCAGGCGATGAGGATCTGGCCGAGCAGGTCGTCGAGGGTGACCAGCCCGACGACCCCGCCGGACGCGTCGACCACGATTGCGAGTTGGGCCCGGGCCCGTTGCAGCTCGCGGACCGCGTCAGCAACGCCGTCGCTGGCCTCCAGGACCGGAACCGGCGTCGCCATCTCCGCTGCCCTCCGGTCGCTGCCGGCTGCCCGCGCCAGCAGGGCCTCTCGGACGTGCACCGCGCCGACCACCCCGCCGTCGGCGGCCCAGACGATCATCCGGGTCCGTCCGCTCGCCGCGGCCCGCGCGATCACGGCGTCCGGAGCGGCGTCGGCACCGACGGCCACGATGGTCGGCCGGGACGCAGAAGTCGCCGACCGGCGACGTCGGAGCGTCCAGCGCCCTGGTGAGAAGCCCGTGGTCCTCGGCACTGATCAGCCCGAGCCGCTCGGATTCCTCGACCAGGTGGTGGATCTGCTCGCGGTTGCGGACGTTGACGATGGTGTTGCGCGGCGTCACCCGGAACAACCGCAGAAGGGCGTTGGACATCCCGTTGAGCACGACGAGTAGCCACCGCACTGCCCAGGTGAAGGCACGGAACGCCGGAGCCAACAGCATCGCCGACGATTCCGGGTGGGCGATGGCCCACGACTTGGGAGCCATCTCACCGATCACGACGTGCAGGAATGTCACCAGCGACAACGCAAGCACCAGCGCAACGGCGTCGGCGGCGACATCGGGCAGGCCGAGCGCAGCGGCAGGCGGCTCGAAGAGGTGGTGGAGCGCGGGTTCGGAGATCATTCCTAGCCCGACGATGCACATCGTGATTCCCAGCTGCGCTCCGGCGAGCATCAGCGACAGCTCGCGGACTCCGTTGAGCCCCGCTCGGGCGCCGCGTCTGCGGGCTGCTGCCGCCTGCTCGAGCCGGTGCCGTCGGGCGCCGACCAGGGCGATGTCGGACGAGGAAGCCGCTGACGACCAGGAGGAGCAGGGTCACCGCCAGTGCGGCCGGTCCGCCCATCAGTTCTCGACCCCCTCGACGCGGGCGCGTGCCGGGCTTGGATCGCGACGGCCGCCTGCATCGTCGATGGCGCGCAGACGCACCCGCTCCGGCACGCGTCGGGCGACGGATAGCACCTCGATCTCGACCCGCCGGCCGGTTCCGCGGCCCCGCCCGGCCTCGACGACCAGTCGGTCACCGGGCTCGGCGAACCGGCCCAGGTCGGCGACGACGAGACCGGCCACGGTCTCGTAGTCGTCGGTATCGGGGAGCGTGATGCCGGTCCGGACGGCCACCTCGTCCATGCGCAGCGCGGCGTCGATCTCCCACCAGCCCGAGCGCTGGACTGCACCGACGTCGGCCTCGTCGTTCTCGTCGGAGATGTCGCCGACTACCTCTTCCGCGACGTCTTCGAGTGTGACGGCGCCCGCGAAACCGCCGTACTCGTCGAGCACGCAGGCGAACTCGTCCCGCCGCTCCTGCATCTGCGTCACCAGCGCCGGCAGCGCCACCGTGTCGGGCACCATCAGGGCCGGGCGGCAGATCGACTCGACTCGCTTCTGCGCGGATGGCGGCAAGGTCATCAGTTCGCGGACGCCGGCCACACCGATCACGTCGTCGGTGTGCGCGCCCACTCCGGGTAGTGGGAGTGACCGTGGCGTGCGACCAGCCCGGTCAGGTCCGCGACGGAGGCGTCGGCCCGAACGACCACGACGTCCGGTCGCGGCACCATCACCTCCGCAGCGGTCCGCTCCGAGAAGCTCAACGCACGCTCGAGCAGTTCGGACAGGTCGTCGGTGAGCGTGCCGTGTTCCGGCGACTCGCGCGACTCGCCGATCACGTACCCGAGCTCCTCGAGGGTCGCGCCGTGGTGCAACTCCTCGACCGGTTCGATGCCGATCTTGCGGAGCACCCAGTTGGCCGAGTTGTCGAACAGACTGACCACGGGCCTGCTGACCGCCAGGTAGACCAGCGTGGACGGGGCGAGCGCCTTGGCCAGGGATTCCGCCTTCGCGAGTGCGAGGTTCTTGGGGGCCAGCTCGCCGAGCACCATCTGCAGGACTGTCGCCACGACGAACCCGACCGCGACCGCGACGCCGGGATTGGCCGGGCCGGGTACGCCGAGCGCTTCGAGCAGCGGGCGGATCAGCGCCGAGACCGCCGGCTCGGCGATGTAGCCGACGACGAGACCGGTGACGGTGATGCCGACCTGAGCGGCCGAGAGCATGAACGAGAGCCGTTCCATGACCCGGATCGCGGCGGCCGCCCTGCGGTCACCGGTCGCGGCCTGCCTGGACAGCTCGACCCGGTCGGCGGCGATGTACGCGAACTCCTGCGCGACGAAGTAGCCCGTCCCCAACGTCAGAAGAATGACGGCCACCAGGCCGAGACCGGCGGTCATCAGGAACGCACGAGCCTGGCGATCGCGTCGGAGGCCTCCTTCACCTTGGCGTCGGCGTCGGCGCCGCCGTGGGCCACGGCATCGGCGACACAGTGCCCGAGGTGCTCCTCGAGCAGGCCGAGCGCGAACGACTCCAGCGCCCTCGTCGCGGCCGAGACCTGAGTTAGCACGTCGATGCAGTAATTCTCGTCCTCGACCATCCGCTGCAGGCCACGGATCTGGCCCTCGATACGGCGGAGACGGCGGAGGTGGGCGGTCTTTGTCTCGGCGTAGCCGGGTGCGGTCGCATCCATGGCCGGATGATACCCCTAGGGGGTAGTCGCCGACGCCTAGTCAGCGGGCCAGCCATGGGTTGGGGTTGCGGAGCTGGCCGTCGACCTGGACCTCGAAGTGCAGGTGCGGGCCGGTCGACACGCCGGTCGACCCGATCCGTCCGATCACGTCGCCGCCGGAGACCTGGTCGCCGGGGCTGACCAGCGGCCTGGCGAGGTGCGCGTACCGCGTCGTGATCCCGTTGCCGTGGGCGATCGTGACCAGGTTGCCGTACGCCGGGTCCACAGTGACCGCGGCGACCGTCCCGCCGGCGGCCGCATAGGCCTGGCCGTCTGCGTACTGGAAGTCGATGCCCGTGTGCAGCTTGTCCACGCCGGTGACGGGGTGTCTACGCATCCCGTACTGGCTGGACACCGAGCCCGTCGCGGGCCTGACCAGTCGCTTGTCGATGCCGAGCGATGAGGTGAAGTTCTCGGCGGCCTCGGTGGCCGCGGCGCTCTTGGCACCCGCGCCCGTCATCTCTTCCTCCGCCGCGAGGTGAACGGCTTCCGCAGCGTCAAGCAGGCCCTCGGCGTCGGTGACCGCCACGGCCGCCGCGCGCTGTTCCCGGACGGCAGCGGCGCGGTCCTGACGGACGCGCTGCTCACGCATTTCGGCGGCCTCGACGGACTCGTCGGCCGCGGCGATCTGCTTGTCGACCACGTCTGCCAGCGGATCCAGCGCGCCGAGGAGCGGGCCGACCACCGCCGCGAACCCGGTGGTGACAGCCGTCGCCGCCGCCGCGACCAGCGTGGAGTCGGTGTCGCCGGTCGCCACGTCGGTCGCATCGTCGGCTACGTCGAGCAGCCCACCCTCCTTCTCGACGATCATGCGTACGGCCGTGACGTCAGCCACCCGGTCGCTGAGCATGGTGGCCCGGGACCGGGCGGTCGCCAGGGCCGACTCGGCAGTCCGCACGGCGTCGCCGGCCTCGGTCAGGGCCTTCTCCGCCGTGTCCGCCGATGCGGTGGCAGCGGCCAGTGCGGCCTTGGCCGCCTTCGCGGCGTCGGTCGCTGCCGAGAGCGTCGTCGGGTCGACAGCCGCGGCGGACGACGGTGACGTTGCGATCGAGGTCGTGGCGGCGGCGAGCGCGAGGGCGCAAGCGAACCGTGTTCGGATGGTTGGGAGCGGCATGAGGATCCGTCGGTCGGGGACAAGGGCGTTGCGCAGGCACACGTGTCCCGCTGAGCAGGGGTGCGGTGCCGGGTGTTCAACGGTGCGCGGGAATACGGGCGTTCCGCCCGAATGGGTGACCTCGCCCACTATGAGGACCGCTGCACGTATGAGCCATGTCACATCCGGGCCGCCGGATTACCCGGTGCAGACGGGTCAAGCGGAGGCGGAGGCCACCCAGCCGGCGACCCGGCGGCGGAGCACCGGCAGGCTGATCGTGGCCGCTGTGAGGACGGCGTCGTGGAAACCGGAGATGTCGAACCTAGCGCCGAGGGTCTGCCGCGCATCGGAACGGAGCCGGAGGATCTCGCGTTGCCCGACCTTGTAGGCCAGCGCCTGGCCGGGCATGCCGATGTAGCGGTCGACCTCCACGGTGATCGTGTCGAGGTCGACCGGCAGGTGCGCCGCCATGAAGTCGATAGCCTGCTGGCGGGTCCAACCCATGGCGTGCAGTCCGGTGTCGACGACCAGCCGGCCGGCCCGCCACACGTCCGACGAGAGCATGCCGAGGCGGTCGAGGTCGCTGTCGTAGATAGTGGGTTCTCATCGGTGCCTCACCTGCATGGACCGCTCACTCAGGCAGGCTGGCACGATGCCCGACACGGCCGAACCTGACGCCGGAATCAGGCTGCTCACCGGCGACGACGCGAACGCGTTGCTCGGCGCGGCCGTGGCGGCCATGGGCGGGCGCCTGGACGAATGGACGCTGAGCCAGGTCGACCACCGTCCGGCAACGGGCACGACGACGGCCTACGCGGCACGCGTGTCCTGGCCCGACGGCGACCGCGCGGAGACCCTCGGGGCGCATCTGTCCACACGCCCGCAGACACGCGCACCGGACGGTTCGAGCGAACCTGTGCCGGGCGTGGCCACGGTCTCCGACGGAGAGCATCAGGTACACGTCTGGCGCTTCCCGGCCGATCCCGCGTTGCCCGGCCTTGCGGCCGCCTGCGATCCGGTGGCCGTAGCCGCCCTGCTCCGCTCGTTCGGCGTCGACGCAACCGGCGTGACGCTGCGGATCCTGGGCTACCGGCCGCGCAGGCGGGCCGTGGTCGAGGCCACGACGCCCGGAGCCCGGCTGTTCGTCAAGGTCATGCGCCCGCGAACGGTCGAACAGATACATCGCCGGCACGTCCTGCTCCACGACGCCGGGCTCCCTGTGCCGCACAGCCTCGGCTGGAGCGGCGACGGTCTGCTCGTGCTGTCACCGCTGCCGGGCATCGGGCTGCGCGAGGCCGTCAACAACGCCGGGGCCGGCGCCTGCTCCCCCGACCAGCTCTGGGACCTGCTCGAACGGCTTCCCGACGCCGTCAGCGGACTTCCCCGCCGGGCGCCTTGGGCGGCCAACGCAGGGCACTACGCCGAGGTCATCGGGGTCTCGCTGCCCATGCACCGCGGATGGGCGCGCGCGCTCGCCGCGTCCGTGGACACCGCCCTCGCGGGCCGGGACGCGGGCGACGAGCCCGTACACGGCGACTTCTACGAGGCCCAGGTCCTGGTCGACGCGGGCCGGATCACCGGGTTGCTCGACGTCGACACGATCGGACCCGGGCATCGGGTGGACGACCTGGGGTGCCTGCTCGGACACCTGTCGGT
>DATHII010000225.1:0-4551 GCA_035316885.1 Jiangellaceae bacterium
GTAGAGGCGCCCGTCCCGTACGGTCGGCTCGAACGGGGGACTCGTCCACTCGGCGACGTCGCCGGTGGGCTGGACGTCGTGGTGGGCATAGAGCAGCACGGTTGGCGCGCCGTCCGGCGGCGGCCAGTGGGCGATCACGGCGGGCGCACCGTCGGCAACGGAGAGGACCTCGACGTCCATTGCGCCGGCGCTGCGGCCCAGGTCCGCCACGGTCTCAGCCGACGCCCTGACCTCGGCGGCCGCACCGGGGTCGACCTCGACGCTGGCGATCCGGACCAACCTCTCGAGGTCTGCCCGGACCGACGGGAGGACACGTTCAACAGCGGCGCGAAGGTCCGTCACGGGCTCGGACTCTAGCCGCGTTCCGTAGCCATACTGCGCCCGGTCCCCGGTACCTCCGAGTGCTGATGCCGCCGGGTGCGACCAATGATATTGACGTAGCGACGTTATCCAGCTAATGTCATTATCCTCATGAGCACGAGGACGCGACTGACCCGGGCCGAGAGCAAGGCCCGCACACGCTCTGAGCTGGTGGAGGCCGGCCGGCGGGTGTTCCTCGAGCGTGGCTACCACGGCGCCTCGCTCGAGGCCGTGGCCGATGCGGCGGGCTTCTCGACCGGTGCTGTCTATTCGGCGTTCGACGGCAAGGCCGACCTCTTTCTCGCCGTCTTCGACGCCCGCGTCGCCGACCGGGCGCGTCAGCTCGAGCGGGCGGGTGCGAACGCAGCCTCGGCCGCGGAGCAGGGCGCCGACCTCGCTCGGGAGTTCACGAATGCGAGCCGGCAGGAGCGCGACTGGTCCATTCTGGTGATCGAGTTCTGGGTGCACGCTGCTCGGAACCCTGAACTCCGGCGCCGGTTCGCGCAACGCCACGATGCCCTCAAGGCGGCGATCGGGCGGGTTATCGACAAGATGCTCGCCCGGACGGGGGAGCGGCTCTCGCTTGACTCCGAACAGCTCGCGATCGCGGCGATCGCCCTGGGCAACGGCTTGACCCTGGAGCGGCTGGCGCATCCCGACGGGGTTCCCGACGAGCTGTTCCCGACAATCGGCGCGTTGATCATGGAAGGCCTCGCGCGCGATGCACAGGAGGGCGCAGAACCATGACGCAAGCACACGCAGCGACACGAGTTGCCGACATGGCGGTCGCACTGCGACGGTCCCGGGAGCTCGACGGCCGCGACGGCTGGACCGTCCCGGAGGTGCGCGCACACCAACAGTCACGTCTGACCGACCTGGTACGGCATGCGACGGCGCACTCAGCCTTCTATCGCGAGCTCTACGAGGGCATCGACTTCGGCGACGAGGCGCAGCTCGAATGCATTCCGAGCATCGACAAGTCGGCTCTGATGGACAGGTTCGACGACCTCGTCACCGACCCTCGGCTTCGGCTGGCGGATCTCGAGAGCCACCTGGATGAACTCACATCCGACGAGCTGTACCTCGGGGAGTACCGCGTGGTGTCCACGGGCGGCAGCACCGGCCACAAGGGAATCTTCGTCGCCGACCGAGCCGAGTGGCGCGAGTACCTTGCCGGCCTGCTCCGGGTGAACGCCTACATGGGCCTGTGGCCGAGACTTCCGCGGCGCAGAAGGGTCGCGACGGTTGCCGCTGCCCGCCCTCTGCACGTGACCTACCGGATGTCGAGGAGCCTGGACATCGGGCTGCATCGCGTTCTTCGGCTGGATGCCACGGCCCCGGTCGAGCAGCTGGTGGAGGCGCTCAACCGCCACCGGCCCGAGTTCCTCTACAGCTACCCCTCGGTGCTGACGCTGCTGGCCGTCGAGCAGCTCGACGGACGGCTCGACATCGCGCCGATGACGATCGTCTCCTCCGGTGAAACGCACACGGCCGATCTGGTGTCGACGGTGCAGGCGGCCTGGGATGTGCCGTGGTTCCAGATCTACGGGACAACGGAGGTGCCCACCCTCGGCGCGCACTGCTCCGAGCACACCGGGCTGCACCTGTTCGAGGACATGGCGATCGTGGAAGTCGTCGACGAGCACGACCAGCCCGTCGCTCCCGGGCAGACCGGCCATCGGCTGCTCCTGACAAATCTCGTCAACCGCACGCAGCCGCTGATCCGTTATGCGATCTCGGACATGGTCGCCGTCGCACCGCACCCGTGCCCATGCGGCCGGCCATACCGCCTTCTGACGGCCGTCGAGGGCCGCAACGACGACATCCTGCGCCTTCCGGGTGTCGACGGCGGCGAGGTTGCCATCCATCCGCTGGCGCTGCGCAGTCCGATGGCCGCCGTGGCGGGCCTGAAGCAGTACCGGATCGTCTACGACCACCCCCGCCTCACGGTGCGGGTGGCCTTGCGGGCGGGAGCCGCCCCCGGGCCGACCGAGGCCGCGATCACCAGGGGCCTTCTGGACACAGTTGCGTCGCATGGCGCGGCTCCACTCGACGTCGATGTCACCGTCGTCGATCGGATCGAGGGTGGACGGGACGCAGCCGGCAAGTTCAAGGTCATCGAGTCGATTGCCGAACCGTCCAACGCGACCTCGAGGACCGCGCCTTGATCAATGCATCAGCCGGCGGAGACCCGCCGTAGCTCGCGGCCCCCGCATCACGTTCTACTCCTGGGTGTCCGGGCTGCCGGGGTGAGAACGATCCCGTGCGCGAGTGTCCAGGAATGTTCCCTGACCGCCGGGGTTGCTCGAATAGAGTCAAAGCGATCATCCGAGAGACGTACGGCTCACCTGATGTCCAGGGCGCTACGGGAGGCACACGATGAGGGTCTGCATCGTCGGGGCCTCTGGGAAGCTCGGGCGGTACATGGTCAAGCACGCGCTGGATCGGGGCTACGAGGCGGTTGGCGTGTGCCGGGAGGAAAGCGTGGCGAAGCTCGATGCGTTCAGGGGGCGCATCACCGTCGTTCCAGGAGCGACGGACGACCGCGAGGTCATCGAGAGGGCGGTCGCGGGATGCGACGGGGTGCTCGTGGTGCTCGTTCCGCGGGGCGTCCACCAGTACTCGACGGGAACGGCCCAGGCGGTGCTCGACTACACGCCTCCGGGCGCGCGCCTCGTGTTCTCGTGCGGGTGGCACATCACCCGCGACGGCCAGGACGTGTACTCGTGGAAGCTCAAGGCGCTCGTGAAGGTCTTCGGCCCGCTCGCGCGTCTCGCTCGCTTCGCCGACCTCGACGACCAGGTGGAGGCGTGCCGACGGGTGTTCGCCAGCGACACGCGGTGGACCGTCGTGCGCGGCAGCGACCTCGAGGAGGGCGAGAGCCAGGGGCTGCCCGTGTGGAGCCGGCACGTGGGCGACCCGATCCTCGAAAGCAACCTCACGCGCCGCGTGGACTTCGCCCTGTTCATGGTCGAGGCGCTCGAGAACGACGAGCTCGTCCACGAGGCGCCGGCGATTGTCGGCCGCCAGACGCCTTCGGCGCTCGCGCACGCCAGCGAATGAACCGGCCGAAGGCGGCGCCGACGGACGGGCTAGAAAACCGGCAGGTAGGCCGCCAAGTCAGCGCGGTCACCGCTGGCGTGGACCCGTGCCGCGGCCATGGCGTCGGCCCAGGTGATCCGGCCTGCGGCGAGGCGCAGCCAGGTGACCGGGTCGGTCTCGACGACGTTCGCCGGGGTTCCCCGGGTGTGGCGTGGTCCCTCGACGCATTGCACAGCGGCATATGGCGGGACGCGAACCTCGACGCTACGACCGGGAGCGCGCTCGGCGAGTGCCTCCAGCAGGGTCCGGACAGCCAACCGCTCGGTATCGGCGGGAATCTGCGGAGGATCGACACCGGTGACCGAGCGAGCCAGATCGTCGGCGTGGACGGCGATCTCGACCGCGCGGGTGGCCAGGTATCCGCCGAGCCGGATGGGACCGCGCCGGGCCACGACCACGGGGTCGCCGGGCGCCAGACGGTCGAGAAGCACCAGCGCCGCCGCCAGCCTCCCGTCGATCGCGGCCAGAGCCGTCTGTGGCGTCCGTTCCGTCCCGCCAGCGGAGCCGCGAGCAATATCGGCGATCTCCGCGGCGGCCGCGGAATAGCCGCTCATGTAGACGTAGGGGCTCACCGCCGCGGTGCCCCGCGAAGCCCGCTCGAGCGACGCTGCCGAACCTGCCACGTCCGACAGGTGTGCCGCCAGGTCACCGACCGTCCACGCGGGGAGCACGCTCGGTAGTGCCCAGGCCTCCGGCGGAATGGCCGCCAACCAGTCGCGCAGCGAGCGAAAGCCGACTTCGAAGGCCTCTCGACCGCGGATCGGATCCACCCTGCTGGTCACGTGACCGCACGGTACCCGTGGCCCTGCGCGGGCGCGCTCTACCGGTACTTCGGCAGCAAGGAGGAGATCGTCGAGGCCATCGCCTCGGACACGGTCGGCCGGGTGATGAGCCTGTTGGATCCGCTGAGCAAGGAGAAGCCACCGATCCCCCTGCCCGAGGTGTTCGAACGCGTGACGACCGGGATGGCAGAGGTCGCCTTCGGGGCAGAAGGCGTCGGTTACATCGCTCCGCAGGTCTGGGCGGAGGCGCTGCGCAATCCCCGCCTGCATGACCTGGTGGAATCCCGGTACGCCGAGATCCGCGGGG
>DATHII010000226.1:0-9389 GCA_035316885.1 Jiangellaceae bacterium
GACGACCTCGCCACTGGACGCCGGCGTGCCGTCGTAGGCCTCTCTCGCGAGGTCCACGTTCAGGACGTCGGCCAGCTCGGAGGGGCCGGGCACCACCGCCGTCAGACCGAGTTGGAGCCACTGTGGCCCGTCGGCGACCACCGCATCGTCCGCGGCGACGACCCTCGACCCGGCGCCGTCCGGGACACGCACGCGCTCCGGAGCAGCTACCGCCTCGGCGTCCGCGGTCGCCAACGCTGCGTAGACCAGGGCGAGGTCGCGCGCCGAGAGGCGGAGTTCCGGATCGGCCAGCCGGTCGAGTAGGAGCGACGGCTCGGCATCGGCGAGACTCGTCGGCAGGCCCAGCGCACGGGTCATGCCGTGATCCAGCTCGAAGTCGAGGGGTTGGAGAAGCGCCTTGACCGCCGCTTCCGCGTCGGCGGCGCAGAACTCGCGGAGCCGCCGTCCTCCGATATGGGCGTGGGTGCGCAGCCACCAGGCGGTGTACGGCTCGACGGTGTGACGGGATCCGTCGCCGAGCATCGCGTAGGCCGGCTCGACGATCGCCGGCCGGGTGGCCGGGCCTCCGGCCAGCACCACCAGCGCCTGCGGCCACGCGTCCTCACGCACCAGGTCGAGATCACGGATGGCACTGAGCTCGACGAGCACCGGCGGCAGCTCCTGGCGGGGCAGGCCGCCCACGACGTCGGCTACCCATCCGCCCTCGTCGTCCAGGTCGTGCCACGAGGCGCCGTCGAGCGGCACGTCGGCATCGTGGACGGCGCCGAAGCCGTCGCGCACACCGACCGACCGCAGGACCGGAATGCCCCACCGTTGCACCGCGTCGGTCGCCACCGAGTACTCCGTCGGATCGACGTCGAGCAGGTCGAGGACCGGCGCCCCGGGCACCAACAGGTCGCCGGCGGCGACAGGGTGCCCGGTTGCGTCCGGCAGCGGGAGCCGGGCCAGCCACGGCTCGTCGTCGACAGTCGCACCGGCAGCGGCAACCAGGTGGAGCACGGCATCGACCAGTGCCGACCGCTCGTCCGTGGCCACGCTCTCGTCGTCGGCGAGCGCGTCGACGGCGGCCCGGACTGATGCGTCGCGCAGGACCGCAGCGGGCGTTGCGTCCAGAGCTCCGAGCCGGGTCAGCAGCGGGTGCACCGCCTCGGCGGCGACGATCCTGAGCCCGAGAGGGGCGACGACCTGCGGATCGACCTCGCCGGTGGGCACCAACAGTCCGCGCGGGCCACGGACGACCCGGCCGTCCGCGAGAGGCACCGGCAGCGTCGCGAGACCGTCCTGGTCGGCCCCGAGGAGGGCCGCGTAGAGATCGCGCCATCGTGTGGGCGCGAGGTCCAGGCGGCCGAGCTCGTCGACGACATCGGCGAGGGACGTCTCCCGGGCTCCCAGGCGCCGCAACGGCTCGGCCCGCCACCACGACGACACGGGCAGGCCACCGACGACAGCCGCGACCGCTGCCGGATCCATGGCCGTGCGCAGCCCGGGCACCAGCACGACGTCCACCGGGCGCATCGGGCCGGTGCCGTCGGCCGCGGGCACCAGCGGCGTGACCGCGAGTTCGGCGACCACCGCCCGGTGCAGAGCCGCGTCCAGCTCGCCGGCGCCGAGCGGACCGGGCACCAGGTCGAGCACTCCGGGACCACTGAGCGCGCTGACCAGCGCCGCGTAGGCACGGCCGACCTCCACCACCAGGGCGTCGGTGAGCGCACCTGGGGCGACCCGGCGGCGGGCGGAGTCGAGCGGAAAGGTGGCGAGCACGAGCACCGGCAACGCGGTCGACTCGTCGGTAGGCGTCGGAGCGTGGACGACCCGCGGCACGGAGGCCGGCAGACCCACGGGTCCCCCCACGGCGTCGACGGGCACCGCCACCGTCACGGCCCAGATCGGCCGGGCACGCTCCTCGGCCGGCCGGTCGGAGAGCAGAGCGGGCGCGATGTCACCGGCCCGGCGGGCCAGATGCCACCGCGTGCGGTCCCCGTCGTCGTCCAGATCGACCGTGTCACCGGACCATCGGGCGGACAGCACCCGGCGTACGCCGCCGACCTCGACCGCAACCTCGGCCAGGCCGGGCAGCGCCAACAGCAGGGCGTCGCCGACGCCCGCCAGCAGTTCCGCGCCGAGGGTGCGGGCCCGGTCGTCGCGAAGTGGCAGCACGACCATCGTGTCGTAGAGAGCGGGTACCTCACCCTCGGCCGGGAACGGCAGCCGGAGCACCGGAACGGCGTCGCCGCGCCGGGCCAGCTCGGGCACCAGTGCCGGGACACCGGCGGCCGCCGCATGGGCCTCGGCCCGCGACCACCGCACGCCTCCGCTCGCTGACAACACGGCCGGCTCGTCGGTCACTGCCAGCACCGCCGCAAAGCCGACGCCGAAGCGCCCGACCGTCGCGACCGGATCGTCCTCCCGCTTGGTCGAGGCACGCAGCGTCGACAGTCCCTCGACCCCGTGAGCGTCCAGCGGGGCACCGGTGTTCATCGCGGTGAGGACGTCGTCGTCCAGCCGTAGCAACAGCCGCCCCGGCACACCGGCCCGGACGGCGGCGTCGGCCGCGTTCTGGGCCAGCTCGATGATCAGGCGGTCGCGATACGCACCGCGGACGAGCTCTTCCTCGGCGTTGGCGTCCTCGCGGAACCGGGCGGGCGACGCGGCCCACGTCTCCAGGACCCGCGAACGCAGCGACGCCGTGCCGAACGGGTCCACGCGATGCCGCCCCTCAGGAGTGGCCGAGCTCCTCGTCGGCGGCGGCCTCGATGGGAACGTTCGGCACGAGCTCGTGCGAGAGGGTGTCGAACACGGGCCCTGCGACGGCCGGCAGGGGCTGGCCCACCCGCACCTCCGAATGAGCGCCGCAGCCGTGGTCGTAGGACACGACCTGCCCGTCGAACGGCGCCCGTTCGTTGGCGCACACGCCGAAGACCCGTCCGAGCGCTCCGGCCAGTGGGACCAGGAAGCCGCACGTCTCACAACGGAACGGGGCGGCTCGGGAGATCTCGGTATCCGGCCCGCCGGTGCCGTCGCGCCACCGGTCGGCGGCGTCGTCACGGCCCCATGGCGAGAGCACGCGCGCCCGTCCCAGCCCGAGCTCGTCGGTGACTGCGCGGGATGCGTCCGGGTCGGGGTCGTCATCGGCGCCCGTGTAGCCGGGCACGAGCCGCGGATCGTCGTCGGCGGTCGGAAGCAGGTCGCCGGGCCCGAGGTCGGCCGGCTCGAGCCGCTCGTCCCACGGCACCCACGGCGGCGCCAGGATCGCTTCCGGGCCGGGCAGCAGGACGCACTCGTCGACCGTGACGACCTTGGCCCGCGAGGCCCGGACGACCGTGACCGACCAGCGCCAGCCGCGGTAGCCCTCCGTGGTGCAGTCGAAGAAGTGGGTGACGACGCGCTCGCCCTCGACATCGTGGCCGAGATGTTCGCCGACCAGGTCGGCACGGGCGACGTCGATTGCTGCCGCGCGGGCGACGTCGACCGCCTCGATGCAGGCGGTGTCGCCCTTGCGGCTGCGGGACGGGGACGGTGCGAAGGTCACGAAGGGTGATTCTCGCAAACCCCGGGCCGGAGCGACACCTGCACCCTGGACCGGCGCCAGAGTGCCGTTCTGGTGATTGGGGTTGGATGGGCGCGTGAGGCCGGGACGGGCGCGTCGCGTCGCCGGGGTGTCCGCGCGGGCCGCCCGGACGGCGGCCGCGTCGACCTCACAAGCCGCCCGGTCCGGCACTGCCCGCCTGCGCCGGGCGGCCAGCGCAAAGGGTGCAGGTCAGTCCGGGCTGTCCCGTCTGATCGAACTGAACGCCGTCAACGCCGCGGCCGACGTTCTCGTCGCCATCGCACTGGCAGACACGCTGTTCTTCTCGGTCGCCACGTCCGAGGCACGTGGACGCGTTGCGCTCTACCTGGTGCTGACGATGGCCCCGTTCGTCGTCGTCGCCCCGGTCATCGGCCCCTTCCTGGACCGGTTTCGGCACGGCCGCCGCTGGGCCATCGGGACGACCACGGCGCTGCGCGGCTTCCTCTGCTGGGTCATGGCCGGAGCCGTGATCGCCGAAGCGGTCTGGCTCTACCCGGCCGCGTTCGGCTGCCTGGTCGCGTCCAAGGCCTTCGTCGTCACCCGGGCCGCGGCCGTTCCGAGGCTGCTGCCCGAGGGGGTGCAGTTGGTCACCGCGAACTCACGCCTGTCCATGGCGGCGGTGATCGGGGCGGCGGTAGCCGCGCCGATCGGAGTCGGCCTGACGGTCATCGGGTCGGACTGGCCCCTGCGGATCGCCTTCCTTGCCTATGTGGCCGCAACCGTCCAGGCGATCCTGCTCCCTGCCAGGGTGGACTCGGCGGCCGGCGAGGGCGAGGCCTCCCTGCGCGAGGGCAGCGCGGCCCCCGGTCGGGCCTACCGGGTGGGCGGCACAGTGGTCCGGGCGCTTCGCGCCAACACCGCGCTGCGCGCGTTCTCCGGGTTCCTCACCTTCTTCCTCGCGTTCGTCCTGCGCGAGGAACCGGTCGCGGGCCTCGACGACGCGGTGGCGATAGCCCTGCTGGCCGTCGCCGCGTGGGTGGGTAGCACGGCCGGCACCGCCATCGGTGCGACTTCACGTGCTCGCAGCCCGGACACGACAGTGCTGACGCTCGTCGCGGCGTCAGCCGCGGTCGCCGCGCTCACCGCGGTGCTCTGGGGACTGGTCACCGTCATCCTGGTCGCCTTCGCCGCCGGCTTCGGCCAACAGTTGGGCCGGCTCTCGCTGGACGCCGTCGTGCAGCGAGAGGTCCCCGAGCACGTACGAGCCAGCGCGTTCGCCCGTTCGGACACCCTGCTTCAGCTCGCCTGGGTGCTCGGCGGCGGGTTGGGGATCGCGCTGCCCTTGATCCCGCCGCTCGGCATGGGGATCGCCGCGGCCGGCCTGCTCGCCGGCCTGATCGCGGCCCAGCGGGTGCGCCCCGAGACTCCGCCCTAGGTGTCGAGGTCGTCGGCGACGGCCCGCAGCACGGCGGCAACCTTGTGCGCAGACTTGCTCTCGGGGTGGCGACCGCGGCGGTAGGAGTTGGAGACGCCGTCGAGCAGCTTGATGAGGTCTTCGATCATCGCGACCATGTCGTCGGGCTTCTTGCGGGAGGCGGCCACGACCGATGGGATCGGGTCGAGCACGTGGATGGACAGCGCCTGCTCCCCCCGCTTGCCCTCGGCGACGCCGAACTCGACACGCTGACCCGGCTTGAGCGCGGCCAATCCGGCAGGGAGCGCGGAGGAGTGGACGAAGACGTCGCCGCCGTCGTCCTTGGAGAGGAAGCCGAAGCCCTTCTCGGTGTCGTACCACTTGACCTTGCCGGTAGGCACGGCGGACCTCGTTACGTCGTCGGTGTCGGGACCCTGCACAGCGTAATGCCGTACGGTCCGGGTTCATGGTCGAGGTAGCCGTCGACACCCTCCGTCGGGTGCAGGCGACGCGCTACGTCGAGCCGCTTCGGGAGGGCGGTTCACTGCCCGGGTTGGTCGAGGCCGACGACCTGGGGACATACGTGGTCAAGTTCCGCGGCGCCGGGCAGGGCGTGAAGGCGCTGGTGGCGGAGGTGATCGTCGGCGAGCTCGGGCGCAGGCTGGGCGTCCGCGTCCCCGAACAGGTTCTGGTCGAGATGGACCCATCGATCGGGCGGCGCGAGCCCGACCCCGAGGTTCAAGAGCTCCTGCTGGCCAGCCCCGGCGCGAACCTGGGGGTCGACTTCCTGCCTCGTTCCCTCGGCTACGACGGCCTGGCGTGGCGCCCCGATTCCGACGCGGCGGGGCGAGTCCTCTGGCTGGATGCACTCACGGTCAACGTCGACCGCAGCTGGCGGAATCCGAACCTGCTCGTCTGGCACGAGCAGCTGTGGGCGATCGACCACGGCGCGGCCCTGCTGTTCCAGCACACCTGGCCGGGCGCCGAAACCTTCGCGTTGCGGCCCTACCCGCTGACCGAGCACGCTCTGGCGCCGTTCTGGCGCTCGGTCGCGGCCGCCGATGCCGAGCTGGCGGCACAGGTGACGTCGGACCTGCTGGAAGAGGTTGTCGCGCTCGTCCCCCGCGACTGGCTTGCGGCGGACGCCCGCCCGACATACGTCGAGTACTTGTTGGCCCGCACGGCGGCATCGGCGACCTGGCTGCCCGGGGTTGCGGCGTGAAGGCTTTCGAGTACGCCGTCCTGCGGGCCGTACCTCGCGTGGAGCGGGGCGAGTTCGTCAACGTCGGCGTGATCGTCTACAGCCAGGAACTCGACTACCTAGAGGCTTCCGTGCACGTCGATGGCGCCCGGCTGCAGGCGCTGGACGCCGAAGTCGACGTGGACGCGGTGTGTGCGGCTGTCGACGCTGTGCGGGCCATCTGCGCGGGCCGGGGTCCCGCGGCGACGGGCACTCGGGGCGAGCGCTTCCGATGGCTGACCGCCCCGCGCAGCACGATCGTGCAGCCCGGACCCGTCCATGCCGGCGTCACAGACTCCCCCGCCGCCGAGCTGGCACACCTACTGGACCGCCTGGTCCGCTGAGCCCTTCTCCCCTCCTCCTCGGCGACTTGTGGCGGGTTTGACACGCCTCCTCGTCCGACGAGGCGTTCCCAACCAGCCACAAGTTGGCGGACGGGTCAGCGCCAGCGGGCCGGGTCCGTGAGGAGCTCGTTCATGGCACCCGACCGGAACGCCTCGACGGTGACATCGTCGAATCCGGCGGCCTCGACTGCGCCCAGCACATCCGGACGACCTGTCACGTCGGCGACCGCGTCGCGGTCGAGCTCGATCCGGGCGACGTCGCCGAGATCGCGGACGCGCAGGTTCTCGACGTCCAGCCCCGCCGCAGCGAGCGCGGAGCGGAGCGCCGCCTCGGCCCGGTCCACGCGTGCCAGTCGGGCCGGGGTGATCTCGATGCCGTACGCGACCCGGCTGGACAAGCAGGCGGCCGCGGGCTTGTCCCACGTCGACAGACCCCACCGCCGAGACGCCTCCCGGACCTGCGCCTTCGTCAGTCCGGCGTCCCTCAATGGCGTCAGGGCGCCGCGTTCGGCAGCGGCCCGGAGACCCGGCCGGAAGCCGGCGCTTGCGTCGTCGGCGTTCGTCCCCGTGGCGACGTTGGCGAACCCCTGGTGCTCGGCGATCAGGGTCAGGACGTCGAGCAGCTCGGCTTTGCAGAAGTAACACCGGTCGCCGTCGTTGGCGCGGTAGCCCTCGCGTGCCATCTCGTCCGTGCGTGGCGCGACGTGACGAACGCCCATGTCGCCGGCGAACGCCCGAGCCGCGAGCAGTTCTCGCCGCGGCAGCGACGGCGAGACAGCGGTCGCGGCGAGCACCCGGTCGGTGCCGAGTGCCCGGACGGCCGCAGCGAGGAGGAACGCCGAGTCGGCACCGCCAGAGAACGCGACGACGACCGACCCGAGCCCGCGTAGGTGATCGTCCAGGACCTTCAAGCGCAAGTCGAGAACGAACTCGTCGAGCCAGTGCGGAAAGTCGAGCAGGTCGGCGAGGACGACGTCCGCTCCCGCGGCCCTCAGCGCCGTCGCATCGTGCGACCCGGTCGTGACGCCGACGGCCACGACGCCTGCTGCCCTGGCACCGATCATGTCGCCGGGATGGTCCCCCACGTGCGCTGTCGCGCCGTTCACTCGCAGAGCGTCCCCCTTCGCGTCGGCGTAGAGGTCGCCCACCGCGTCGTCCACGTCTAGGCCGACGTGGTCCAGGACTGCGTCGACGGCAGCCTGGATCTTCGCGCTCACGACGGCGGCGCGTCCGCCGTGCGCGTGAACGGCCGCGACGGCCTCAGTAGCGCCGGGCATGAGTGCCGTCGAGGTCACGCCCATCGTCGGGTAGAGCTCCCGGTAGATGCGGACGCCGTCGTCGGCAAGGTGTGTCGGAAGGAAGCGCGCCATGGCGTCCTCCAACGGAACGCCGATCGTGGCGCGGACCGCCTCTGCGTCGACGGTGACGCCGAGCCGACGCCCTGCCTCGACGAAGGTGGCGACGACCCCGTCGGCGGAGTCGACCAGCGTCAGATCGAGATCGAACCCGACGACTGGCCTCATGTCCGCCACCCTACGTGGCAGCTCAGGCGCCGCCGAGGGCGAGGAACGACCACGCGGTCGCTCGCGCGACGGGATCGTCGGCGGCGCGTCGGGCAACCAGCAGGGATGACGCCAGGTCGTCGCCTGCCCTCAGCCGCTCGTGGACGGCGAGGCTGAACGGGACGGTCGCCTCGTCGTTGACGGGGACGACGCTCGCGAGCAGGCCGGCGGTCCCGAGCGCCGTCAGCGAGCTGGCCAGGCCCAGCAGTTCATCCGCTCCCGTCGGCGAGCCGACCCCGGACTCGCAGGCCGTCAACAGGAGCCGGTAGGGCGGGCGGCGGAGACCTTCGAGGTCGTAGACGGTCAGCGGCCCGTCGGCCATCTCCAACGCCGAGAACATCGGGTTGTCGCCGCGGAAACGCCCGTGCGCGCCGACGTGGGCGAGCCAGGCGCCGTCGAGTGCCTTCAGGGTGGCCGCGCAGGTGGCGTCGTCGCCGTCCAGGACGGTGGGGTTGCGGTAGTCGGCGGCGAGCGCTGCGACTTCGGCCGCGGACGTCGCCAGCCCGGGGCCCGCGACCAGGGCGACACGACGTCGACGTGGCGGCGTCGTCGCTCGGGCCCTGAGCCACGCCGTTGCGGACGGAGCGACCGTGACCGAACGGTCGCGCAGGGACGGCAACGCGCC
Source organism: Jiangellaceae bacterium (assembly GCA_035316885.1). Taxonomy (GTDB): domain Bacteria; phylum Actinomycetota; class Actinomycetes; order Jiangellales; family Jiangellaceae; genus DASRTE01. Next base: position 8,694 of record DATHII010000226.1, read on the forward strand.
CCATGGCGCCGACTGCAGTGTCGCCGGAGGCATCAGAACGAGTGGCCCGTCGCCCATCGCGGGCAGGGCCGGACCGAGCAGCGCCTGCTCGAGACGGGCCAGCGCCGGCTCCAGCCCAGCCAGCAGCGTGTCGGCCACGGCAGGTGAAGCGACGGCGGCGCCGCGGAGGGCGAACCGCGCGTACTCGACCTCGTCCCTAGCCTGGTCCAGGCGGCCTGCCTCGAACCGCCGCACGCGGCCGTCTTTGGCGACGACCACGTAGACCGTTCCGCGGGCCGCGACCACACCGGCCAGCGTCGTGTCGTCGCCCAGCTCCGCGAGCAGTTCGCCCACGTCGAATGCCCGGCGGGCTCCTTTGCCGTCGCCTGCGCTGCCGTGGGTGAGCCTGCGGATCCGCTCCTCGACGCGTCGGCGGTTCGCCTCGCGGTCGGCGTCAACCACCCCACCGATGTCGCTCTCGGCCTCCCGCAGCCTGCCCAGTTCGGCGGTGAGCGCCGGGTCCCGCGCCTTCCGGGTAGTGGTGGCGTGCAGTGTGCTGCGCCATCGCTCCGTCCAGCGCAACAGGTCGCGGGCCGAGCCGTCCTCGATGACCCGGCCGATGGCTGTCCGGACCAGTTCCACGCCGTGCGTGGTCGCCCTGGCTCGTAGCTCGGTGGCGCCGAGCGAAAGCGCGTGGGTGTCGAGCACCGCGAGGCC
>DATHII010000227.1:0-3617 GCA_035316885.1 Jiangellaceae bacterium
AGGAGAACACCAGCCGCGGAACCGAGGCGGCCACCATTGCCTCCAGCAGCTCGAAGGTACCGATGACGTTGTTGCGCCAGTAGTGCTCGGGGTGTGCCACCGACTCGCCGACCAGCGACTTGGCGGCAAAGTGGAGGACCCCGTCCAAGCCGTCCGCGAACACAGCGGCCAGCACGGGGGCGTCCAGCAGCGAGGCGTGCACGAACCTGGCGCTCTCCGGCACTGCGTCGGCGTGGCCGGTGCTCAGGTCGTCGAGCACGACGACCTCGTGTCCGCCGGTCAGGAGCTGGGCCGCGACCACGCTGCCGATGTAGCCGGCGCCGCCGGTGACCAGGAGCCTCATGACAGCCGCCTGGCGCCGTGAGCCGGGTGGACGGCGAACACGGTTGGTGCCCGGAACCCCCGGCCGGCGAAGGCGGCCGTAACGATCCGGGTGACCGCGCCAACCTCGACGGCCGGAGCCAGGGCAAGGGCACACCCGCCGAACCCGGCCCCGGTCATGCGGGCGCCCAGGGCCCCGGCCCTCAACGCGGCCTCCACGGCGGTGTCCAACTCCGGCGCGCTGACCTCATAGTCGTCGCGCAGGGACATGTGCGAGGCGGTCAGCAGCGGGCCGATGGCTTCCAGTCGGCCGGCACGCAGCCGGTCGACAACCTCCAGCACGCGGGCGTTTTCCGTGACGACGTGCCTGGCCCTGCGGTGGCGAACCTCGCCCAGCAGGTCAGCGGCGGCGGCCACGTCGGCCTCGGTCGCGTCGCGCAGCGCGGGCAGCTCGAGGAGACGGGCCGCCGCCTCGCAGGCCCGCCGTCGCTCGGCGTAGGCGCCGTCGGCCAGGGCATGCGACACGCCGGTGTCGATCACCAGCAGGGTCAACCCGGCCGCGTCCAGGTCGAAGGGGACTTGCTCGGCGACCAGGGATCGGGTGTCCAACAACAGGACATGCCCAGCGATACAGGCCATGGAGGCCATCTGATCCATGATCCCGGACGGGACCCCGACGATCTCGTTCTCCGCCCGCTGCGCGATCAGGGCCAGGCGGCCAGGATCGCCAGGACCTCCGTACAGGTCACGGGTGGCAAGCACGGTCGCGCATTCCACCGCCGCACTTGACGACAGGCCCGAGCCGACCGGGACGTCGCTAGTCAGGGCCAGGTCGAGCCCGCCGACGTCAACGCCCTCGCGGGCCAGCGACCACATGGCCCCGGCGACGTAGCCAGCCCAGCCTTCCACCAGGCCAGGGCCGATGTCGGACAGGGTCAGCTCCCGCTCGCCCTTCTCCAGCGAGAGCAGGCGCAGCCGGTCGTCGGCGCGCCTGGCTGCCGCAACCGTGACCCGGTGGTCGATGGCCAGCGGCAGGACGAAGCCGTCGTTGTAGTCGGTGTGCTCGCCGATCAGGTTGGCTCGGCCCGGCGCGGCCCAGAACCCCTCGGGCTCGCGGCCAAAGCGCTCAGCGAAGGCAATCCTGACCTCCTCAGCCGGATCGGTGAGGGCCAAGCGCTCACTCGACATCGCACGATACCGCCGGGACCACGCGGGCCCGGTGTCGTCGACGAACCAGACCACAGTCGACCCGCCGTCGGCGAAGCACTCGAGCTTGCCTGGCACCTGGCCCACCGAGAACATCTGCAGAACGTCGTCGTACCGTGGGTTCCCCAGCCGGGCCGTGCCGGTCGTGCACCGCGCGGCTGGTGTCGGAGGTCTCATGGAGGTGATGCAGCTGATTCGCCGTCCACCGCGCCGGGACCATCACTTCCACCTCCTCGTGCCTTCCACGCGTTCGCCAGTACGCCAGGGATGGGGCATCCTAGACGGCATCAGGGTGCCTTGCGCTTCCTTGGCATAGTGAGGCTTACGATGGTCTTCGACAAGAAGTTGCAAGGAAAAAGCGCCATATGGGTCAGAGCGAGCCGTGGACCTGTGTCGCGACGAAGGCTTGACAAGACTACGAAGGTAATCGCAGAGTACCGACAGGATGCAGCATGAGCGAAGTCGGTCTCCGCGGCACCCAGGATCTCATTCCAGAGGTGCGTCAGGCGCGCATTGCGCAGTCGGTCTGGGAGCTGGGGTTCGCGCGGGTTATGGAGCTTGCCGAGCGCTTTGGTGTCTCGGCCGTTACCGTCCGCAACGACCTCTCGATCCTGGAAGAGAGGGGAGCGGTCCGGCGCGTCCGCGGCGGCGCCGTGAAACCATCGGCGCAGCTCGGCGAGCGGGCATTCGAGGTGTCGCTAGGCGAATCGGCCAAGGAGAAGGCCAGCATCGGCGCCTTTGCTGCGCAGATGGTCTCGAGCGGCCAAACGGTCATGCTGGACGTGGGGACGACCACCACGGCGGTGGCCCGGGCACTGCTCCAACGGACCGAGCTGGTGGACGTCACCGTGGTCACCAACGCGATCAACATCGCGTTGGAGCTCGAACAGGCAGCGCCACGCATCACCGTCCTCGTTACTGGCGGCACGCTGCGGCCGCTCCAGCACTCGCTGGTCAACCCGTTGGGCACGACCCTGCTGGAGCGCCTGCGTGGCTCGGTGGCCTTCGTCGGCTGCAACGGTGTCGACCCCGAGGTCGGGATCACCAACGTGAACCTGCCCGAGGCCGAGATCAAGCGGGCCATGCTGCTCGCGTGCCGCCGCCGCGTCATCGTGGCCGACGGCTCCAAGGTCGGCGAGGCCGAGCTGGCCAAGGTGTGCGACATCGAGGAGGTGAGCCTACTGATCACCGACCCCACCGCCGACGCCGAGGTGCTGGCCGAGATCGCCGCCGCCGGCTGCCAGGTGGAGCTCGCCGGCTAGCCCGAACACCCGTATGTGCCCTCCGGTCCACGTCCACGGCGCCCGAGCGCCACGCAAGGGAGGCGACAATGTCCCGTCCCCAGTCGGAGTCCGAGTACCTCGCCCGTCTCATCCCGCCGTCGGTGGCGGCGGCCGGCCTCAGCCGGCGCGGCTTCCTCAAGGGCACCCTTGGGGCCGGGGCGGCCGTGTCGCTGTCCAGCCTGCTGGCGGCCTGCGGAGGCGGCGACGACGGCGGCGGCGACAGCGGCAGCGCGTCCCAGGAGGTGACCTTCGGCTCCAACCAGTCCGACGCGGTGCCCAAGAAGGCCTACGCCGACATGCTGGCCGCCTCGGGGATGACCGTGAAGGTCAACACCATCGACCACAACACCTTCCAGGAGAACATCAACAACTATCTCCAAGGCAACCCCGACGACGTGTTCACCTGGTTCGCCGGCTACCGGATGCGCTTCTTCGCCGCCCAGGGCCTGGTCGGCGACCTCAGCGACGTCTACGGCGGCCTCACCGGCTTCAGCGAGGCGTTCAAGCAGGCCTCCACCGGCGACGACGGCAAGCAGTACTTCGTGCCCCTGACCACCTACCCGTGGGCGATCTTCTACCGCAAGTCCGTCTTCGAGGAGAAGGGCTACCAAGCGCCCAAGACACTCGACGAGTTGACCGCGCTCGGCGACCAGATGAAGAAGGACGGGCTGATCCCGATCGCGTTCGCCGACAAGGACGGCTGGCCGGCGATGGGCACGTTCGACTACCTCACCATGCGCATCAACGGCTACGACTTCCACGTGAACCTGATGGCGGGCAAGGAATCCTGGACCGACGCCAAGCTCA
>DATHII010000228.1:0-3250 GCA_035316885.1 Jiangellaceae bacterium
GTCGGTCGCGGACTCGTCCGCTTGCGCGTTGAGACGGGTGATCTCCTGCTCGAGCCGATCGGCGAGCTCACCGGTGGTCGGGTCCTGCACCGGAAAAGACGCCTCGGAGATGTCCTCGACGTCGTTGAACGTCTCCGGGCCCGACACGAACTCCTCGTCGACCTCAACGTCTCCGACGGTGCCGTGGAAGTGGAACGTGTATTGACCCGGACGTGACGGCACGAAATCCGCGCGGTAGTCGCCCGGCGTCCCGAATACCCCGACGACGAACGCCGGGTCCATTGTCATCGTCAGTGTCTCCTCGCCGAAGATTACGTCGACGTCCAACGTGTCGACCAGGTCGACGAACGGTTGTCCAGACGCGGTCTCGGTTATCGACAGACTGACCCCGTTGGGGATGCCTGCGTACGCCGGTTCGTCGGCGAATCCCACCACAAACGTGAAGCGGTCGACCTCACGAGTCTCGTGGGCCGATGCAGGCTGCGTGCCAATGAGCATGATCGCTGCGGTCAACGCCACGATCATGCCCAGTCTTACGGTCCGAACAGCGATAGCAGCAACAGTTCTCACAATGCCTCCTGATTGGCCTCGCCCAGATGCGGGCAAGCGGACATGACCGCCTGCTGGCGGTGTGACGTGTCAGCAGGCCAGCGGAGGTGCGCGGGTGCGTAGATGACCACGCAGGTGGCACCGCGGGAGTTCAACCTCACCGCGGATCAGTCGCACCGGCCGAGCAGGAGGTTGCAGCCGGGGTCTGTCGATCGCGGCGCAGACCAGTTCGACGGTCAGCGCCAGGCACCAGCAGACCATCGTCAGCGCAACTGCCACCACGACCTGAGCCAGCAACCCGTGTTCGACGATCTCGTGCCGGATGAGGTCGCTGAGGGCATGCCCGGTCAGGATTCGCTCGGTCACCTCGAGCGCGGCGAACAGCACGATCTGCCATGCCCCCAGCCGCGGCGCGAGCCAGGCGGCCAGATCCCGCCCCCGCGGGTCGCTACCCGCGTCGGACAGGCGACGGGCCAGCACCCCGAGGATGCCTCCCACCGCAAGGACCGCGCCGACGAGAACCGCCGGTGCCCACCACTTGTGCCCGGTATCGGCAAGAATCGCCGCGCGGCGGACCGGGTCGGGAATGGCCAGAAGGTAGCTCAGGACGTGACCGCACAGCACTCCAGCAGGTACCAGGAGCGCCAGAACTCCCAGCCGAAACAGCCGCCCGCTCGGCATTCTCCGCACAATAGTGCGAACGCAGACATTAGCACCACCCCCAGATCTCTACGACCTACGCCGGTGCACGCCTCGGCGCGATCCGGACAGGAGACCGGCGCGGCGTGTAGCGAGATTCAGAGGGCTTCACAACAAACCGTGGCGACGACGACCTGTGGGGGTGGTCGGATCGCCCACCCCACAGGTCGCAGGTCCACGTCCGCCGGAGCTACGGAATGGTGAATTCCTGAGTCTGAGGGTTCAGGTGGTCGAGGCGCAGTGCTCCAGCCGTCTGTTGCCCGCTGAAGCGGAAGATGTTCAGCCCCTCGGTGATGTTCGACTCGTAAATGAACCCGTTGTACCAGTACGAGGACCAGGCGCCGCCGATCTCGCAGGCGTTGCCGCCGCAGAAGAACGGGAACTCCGGCACCGTCGGCAGCGGCGGCGGGTCGCTCCAGGCGATCTCCCTGGGGTTGGAGAGGTCGGTGAAGTCGATGACGCCAGTACCTGACTGATAGCTGCCGTGGACCAGGACGTAGTTCCCGTTCCGCAGCGGCACCACGTTGTAGTTGTGGAGGGTGCAGTTCTCGACGGGACCCTGGAACCGCTCGAACACGAACCGCCCGACTTCGTCCCCGGTCTCGCCGTCGAAGAAGAACAGTGTTCGCTCGAGATCCGTGCTGGTCGCCTGGCACCGAGCATCCAGGCCGCCGCCGGGCTCCCAGCCGAACACCAGCACCTCGCCGTCCCAGGTCCACGCAGCGGAGTGGCCGGGGTCAACTCCTGGGATCTCGACCAGCCACTCGAGCGCCGGGTCATCGAGCGTGCCCCCTCCGGCACCGCCGATGTCGTACACCTGCGGCCCGTTGTGGCCTGCACAGGCGGCCTTCATCGTGTCGCCCAGGATCACGCCGATGTCGTGGCACATCATCTCGCCCTCGACCTCCCGGATGTGGAATGCCGCACCCGGGTCGTCCAGCGGGACCTCGATGACGTCGAAGCCCGGGCACGCCTCATCCACAGCGCTCGAGTAGACGAGCAGCCGGCCGTTTTCTGGATCAGGTACGGCGGTGGCCGTGTGCGAGCCGCACCTCAGTTGCACGTCCCCTACGCGGACCGGGTTGCTGAGGTCACTGATGTCGAAAACGTGGACGCCCTCCCAACCCGCCGGCACAGGCTGACCGGCGCATTCCAGCCCGGCTCCGAACGGCCCGGGCGTGCCAGCCGGCGTGTTCCACGAACGCACGAGGATGTTCTCCCACACAACGATGTCGCCCTGGTTGCCATTGCAGGACGTGTGGGAGACCGTCTTGGGGTTGCCGGGCGCCGCGATGTTCCGGATCGTGAAGCCGTCCCAGTTGCCCTGGAAGGCGAACTTGCCCCAAAAGGCGATGTCCGTCTGGATGTTTGGGTCTTCGCCCGGCCGAATGAGGCTCCGCGGCTCCTCGATGTGCCCCATGGGATGCAAGTTCGCCGTTCGCGGGTCGTCCTGGTGGCCCGCCGACGCCGGTAGCGCGAGAGCCGCCAGCGCCGTTACGGAGACGCAGATCAAGGACCATCGCGCTGTTGTTCGCATGTTTCCTCCCAGAGGTCGGATTCGGGGACCACGCGAGCGGAATCGATGATGCGTGCGTGGCCGCCAACGCGCTGTTCGCGTTTCTACGACCACGCCCTCGGCTGACCATGAGTCCTCCCCGCGCTTAGGCGAACAATCGTCCTCTCGCCACTGGGCGTCAAGGTTGAACGCGTTCGAACAGGCCGCATCACGATTAGGCGCGCCTGACGGCGTCTCCACGACGGCCGTTCGGCGTCGGGTTGTGCGGACTGCAGATCAGATAGGACGTGCGCCAACTTTGGCGTCGCCCGTTCCGAGCTGATCGACCCGCATCACGTGAGGCCTACGTCAACGAGTTGCGCTACTGATGCGTCGGGTGCGAGAAGCCCGGCCGCCGGGCCCCTGACCATCCCGGCCGAACCACCGCGGACGCCGACGTCGCCGCCGGCACGCACACCCATTGACCGGGACGCATGCGACAACACG
>DATHII010000229.1:0-6984 GCA_035316885.1 Jiangellaceae bacterium
CTCAATTCAGTCCTCGGTCGTGGGTTAGTTTCTTAGCCGGAGCCCACTCCCCGATTCCATCGAGCGCCCAGCTCCAGGGCAGTGCACAGCCAGCGGTCGCCGAGGGCCTCTAAGCGGAAGGCCATGGCAGCCGATCGCTTCCCGATCGCGACGTGCGCCGCCACCTCTGCCACTGTCGGATCTGGGTGCTGGACGCGGACCGAGCGCACTGCAGTGGGGATTGCTATGCGCCCGTGCTGCGCCAGGCTGCGGCGCTGGTACATGCTGACGGCTACGAGCACCTCATCGACCACCCAGCGGTTGAGCTGAGCGACCGGACGCTGGCCCAGCAGCGCCTGAGTTAGAGCCAATGCAAGTGTGGTGCTCCACTCTCGGGCATCAGGTAGTCCGGACCGCTGTTTGGCCGCCCAAGCCGCCTTGACCATGCTCACACGGACGCCTCGGTTGTCCGGCGCGGCAACCTCGGCATCGTTGGCTTCCTGATCGGTCAAATCCAGCGGCGGCTGGTTGGGCTGCGGAGGCGTGGACCGTGACCACACGAGGCCGGGCGGCCGGCTCTCGATCAGCCACTGGACGGAGGACGTACGCGACGATGTCGTGGTCGTTGACATAGAAGCCTCCTCTCGTCTGCGCTGACCAAGGGTGACTCATACAGCCGTCGTCGCGTAACCTCCTCGAGGTCAATCTGTGGATATCTAACGTCAGTGGAGCCTGCGAGGGTTCGTGGGCAAGAGCCAGACCGCGGCCACCCACGATCAGGAGGTCCGCCAAGCCGATGGACAGGCTCCACGATCGGTCAGGCGGCACTCGCTGGCGTCACGGTGAAGACCGTGCGGGTGTAGCCGGCTCGTTTGTGGTCCGGGTCGTCCGTGGGCGCGATGCCCCAGAAGTCGAAGGTATGCGGAGCGGCGCACCCTGGCATCCGATATCAGCTGCGAAAGCAGTGGCGCAGCCGCTTTGTGCGTCGGTTCGATGCTCGCGATGTCGAACTCTCGCAGGCAGCACTCACGTTGGATATCCACAGATCATTCCTTGAGCGCCACGACGTACGGCTCGCCGCTCGCGTCAAGTGCGAGGTCGGCAACAAGCCCCGTACGGTGAGGAAATCGGGCTGAGCGCCGATCAGGCCCGCGTTACTCGGCCGCCGCGGAGTCCGTCGCCTGGTCCATGACGTAGATGGTTGCCCCGCCCGGATCCTGGTAGGTGGCCATGAAGCCGCCGGGGATCTCGCCGGGCGCTTCGAGTACGGCCAGCGTCTGGGGCCGGGCGGCGTGGAACGCCTCGACGCTGTCGACGACGAACAGCGGCCCGATTGGAGCATCGGGGTCGTGGGAATCGAGCATGAGCTGCACGTCGGAGCCGGGCAGAGCGAGGGCCACGGTCGCGTCGCCCTCGCGCCACACCTCTGTGAAGCCGAGGCCGTCGCGGTACAGGCCGAGCGAGGCGCTCAGGTCGGAGGTCGGAACGAAGAGGAACTCGAGCTTCATGGCACATCCTTCGGTGTCGTAATTGGATTTCTTTACAGCATAACGCCATTATGGTGGTGTGCGCGAGTGGATTCCGATATCAACCTCCCCGAAGGGCAGGCTTGCCCTCGCGGCTGTCAAGCAGTTCGGGGAACGTCCGTTCGACGACGTGACGGTCGGCGAGCTGGCGGCGGCGGCGAATGTCACGACGGGCGCGCTCTACCACCACTTCGGGAGCAAACTCGGGCTGTACGACTTCGTGCGGGACGACGTCGAGCGGCGCCTGCTCGATCGGATGGAGGGCGCGATCGCGGCATCCGCCCACTTGGATCGCTCCGCGGCCGTGATGGCCTCGCTCGTGATCGGTTTCGACTTCGCCGTGCGCGAGGGCTTCCTACGCATCCTGGGCGACCCACCCGCGGGAACCGAACATGACCGCCTCGCCGACCTGTTGAGTGCGAGCACGGCCCCCGGGTCCCCGGTTCTCGGCAGGGTTCTCGCGGCAGCCTGGCGGGCGGCGCTCGTGGCCGTTGCCGAAGGTTCGGATCCGCGGCAAGCGCGCGCGGCGCTCCTCGCGTTGGAGTTCCGAGTCCCGTCGTGACCGCCGAGCGCCGGTACGCTCCAACCGTGATGACTCCGTCTCCCGTGTCCGGCGCCGCCGTGACGCAGTTCGCCGTGATCGACGCGCTGCTCGCCGGAGCCTACGACTCGGGCCTGCGCGTCGCCGAAGCGCGCTCGATCGGCGACTTCGGGCTCGGGTGCGTCGACCACCTCGGCGGCGAGGTCGTCATCGTCGACGGCGAGGCGATCGAGTGCACGCTCGACGGTCCGCCGGTGGCGATGGACGACGACGACATCCTCCCGTTCGCTATCGTGTGCCGATTTCCTGAGGTCCCGCGAGTCAGCTTGGGCGAGCAGGACTTCGCGGGCTTCGCGGCATGCGTCGAGGGTGCGCTCACGAGCCGGAACTTGTTCCATGCCGTGCGCTTCGACGGCATGCTGTCGGAGGTCCGCGTGCGGGTCACGCCTCGTCAGCATCATCCGTTCCCCGGGCTCGCCGAGGTGACGAGTCACCAGGTCGAGACGGTGCCGCGCGACATCCGCGGCACGGTGGTCGGATTCTGGACGCCGGCGATCTACCAAGGCATCGCGGTCGCGGGCCTTCACCTCCACTTCCTGAGCGCGGATCGCAGCATCGGCGGACACGTGCTCGACCTCGCCGCCGAGTCCGGCGACCTCCTCGTTGGGGCCTTCGCTCGCTTCGACTTACACCTGCCGACGGACGACTTGTTTCTCCGCACGGAACTCACCCACGCCGAGGACCATCGCATCGTCGCCGTCGAAGGCGGGGTGGCGGTACCCGACGAGGAATCGTCCTGATCGCGAACGCGTCAGAGGCCGGCGCGCATCTCGGCCTCGGCCAGGGATGGTCGGCCCGCGCTCGAGCCCGCACTGCCGCAGCCGCCGTGACGACCTGGAGCACGGCACGAATGCTGCATACGCGAACGGCTGCGCGTCCAGGGATTTCCGGGAGCACCAGCAGAGACGGCGGACGTCGGCCTGCGGACCGCCTGACGTCAGAGCCGGTCGTCGAGTGCTCTGAGTGCTTCGGTGAAGGGGCGTTCGAGCCAAGCGGCGTGGTCGGGTTCGCCGTGGTGGTGGGTGGTGTGGGCGTCATCGCGTCGGGCTGCGGTGTGGCGTACGTAGTCGCGGGCGCCGGTGACGAGCGTGCGCATGTAGTGGAGTCCGTCGGGGTCGGCCATAGTCCAGGGTCCGCCGCAGCCAACGTAAACGGGTGACGTGTGGGCGAAGACGGGCCGGGCCCAGTCGTCGAGGTGGTATTGAGTGCCGAAGGCGCGGGCGGCGATCCAGGTGCTGCTGTCTATGCGGAGGTCGTCGCTGAGGGTGAGAGCGTGCTTGTCGTCGCCGTCGGGTTCGGCGACTGCGACCACTTCGCCGTTGGCGACGACCTGCAGAGTGCAGAGCGGGAAGATGCTCGTGACCGCGGCGTCGATGGTGACGGCGCCGGGGCCGGACACCTCGATGGTGTCGCCGGGTTCACGTCCGTCGACGGTCAGGCTGAGCAGCGGTCCACCGGACAGGAAGCTGCGGCCGGAGCGGACCGCGCGGCACCAGCCGTCGTAGGTGAGCTCCTCGTCGTCGGCCAGCTTCGCGTAGGTGCGGTAGAGGCCGACCGGCACGCCGTTGGACATCTTGTCTGTGCCGCCGACCAGCGGGAGCCGGTAGCCGGTGTTGAGGTAGCGGTAGTACTCCCGGAGGGCGTCGTCGCTTTGAGCGAGCATCTCCACGGCGTCGGCGCGTCCGGTGGCGACGAGGACAGCGGGTTCGCCGTTGGGGTTGGGGAAGTGCGCGACGACGACGGTGCCGCCCTGCGCGTGGGTGCGGTCGGCCCAGTCGCTGAGGTTGGTGTCCATCGCACCGCCGAGCTCGGCCTCGGCCGGTCCGTCGCTGCACCACGGCATCACCGGCTCCGTCAGCCCCCACAGGACGAGGTGCCCGAGCGCGTGCTGGCGATTCTCCTGTCCGACGTAGGTGAAGTAGCCGCCGCCGTCGATGACACTGCCGCGGCTCCCGCCTGTGCGGGGACGACCGGGCCAGTCCTCGGTGTTGGTGAACAGCGCACCCCACTGCGACTGCAACAGGTTGACGACCCGCAGGTCCTCCCCGAGCTGTTCCAGTTGCGCACCGGAGGTGGAGAGGAAGTGGACGTGGGAGTCGCCGGACCACCAACCGCGGGCAGCCATGTCGGTGGTGCGGTGGAGGCGGAGGGTGAGGTCGCGTTGGCCGGGTTCGATTCGCACGGTCTCGCGCAGTGGCGCGTACTCGAACCCACGCGCCACGTCGACGACCACGTCTCCGCGAGGTAGCCAGCCCTGGCAGATGCCATCGATGTAGGCGTAGGTCTGTTGGCCGAGGCGGACGTCGCCGCCGACGTCGTAGTGCCAGCTGCCGAGGTTCTGGTTGACGTGGTGGTGATGGCCGTGGGGTTGGTACGGGATGCCTTCGGGGGAGCGGAAGTGCACCCGGCACGGCACCGGCTGGCCGGTGTTGTCGTCGAGCACTTTGACGTGGACCCAGTTATGTCCCGGATCGACCAGCTCCACCCGCACCCGATCGGTCGCCGCCTGACCGTCGCGCTCGACGTCGGCCCAGGAGATCTGGCCGAGTTCGGCGTCTCGCTGTCGGACCGTCACGGTGGCAGACGGGATCGCGGCGATATGGGTGTAGGCGGGGCTGGCCGGTGGTCGTGCGTTGCCAGCGCCATAGCCGGGGCGGTCGTCCTCGATTGGTAGGGGTTGGGGGTAGGTGGCCACGCCGCGGTCGATGACGACGTCCAGCACGTCGTCGCGGCGGGCCAGGTCGGGGTCGGTGACCACCAGCCGCACCGGACGCGACGGGGTGCGCACGAAGGGATGCTCCTCGGCCTGCCCCAGCGTGATGCCGGCGACCAGGAACGGCAGATCCCGGGGGATCAGCTCGATGCGTTCGACCACGACGTCGGGCTGGGGATTCTCCCAACACCACAGGTAGAAGCTCCTCGCCCAGCCGTGCCCGTGCTCGGCGAGCCGGAAGCCGGCATCGTCCCAGTGGCCCTCGAACCGGGCAGCCTTGTTGTCGTGGCTGTCCGCTACGGCGAGGAACGGGCTGCTGCCCCAGGCCGTCGGAACGACCTGGATCTCGAACCGTTCACGGATCGGCACGGTGACCGCCTCGCCGCGGGCCAGGTGGAACACGTAGTCGGCGACGGGCGTTCCGACGCCGTGCCCTGCCGGTCCGCCGGGCTTCAGCAACCGGTGCGCGATGATCACCCGCCTCGCCATCCGGCCGACCGCGATCGAGACCGGCGCTGTCGGTACGACGAAGCACCGCTCCTTCGACGGAGTGTCGGAGCCGACAAGGAACGGCAGGCCGCGAAACTCCACCCGGCCCAGCGGCAGGTCGCCTGCCGGGTCCTCGAGGGCGTCGACGCCCGCGTTGCACACCGATTCGATAGTCAGAGGTTCATAACCGGCCATCGCGCGATCGTAACGCCGGACTTCGACATGCCCACAGACGTTTTCGCCGATGCGACCGTTCTCAGCCGGGCCGATGCAGCCAGTGCGCGTAGATGTTGGCGATACCTCGTCGATGGACGCGCGGTTCGTTCTCCGCCAGATGGCTCGACCGCCGCCCGATCGTTGGATAGCTGTACATAAACAACGCTGGCGGGCTCATCTACCGATTCTTCGTCAAGACAGCGCCCGGCCGAGGCCGCATGCGTCTGAGCCGCTGCTGTTCCAGCGGCCGACGATGACTACGATGCCGGGCCGCAGCACTCGGCCCTTCGTTGATCACGGCGGTCAACCATCCACATACAACACTATTTTGGGACGGCGTCATTCTCGGGCTGGTGGCCCTCGTCGCGGTGGGACGTCTGGTGGAACCGTTATGACGCGTCGGTTGCTGAGCGGGCCGGCCGGGCCGAAGGCACACTTGTCAATGACGCTGGGGCATCAATCGGTGAGTCCGAATGAGGAGGGTGAACCCATGCAACGCGGCGACCGCGCTCCTGACTTCGAACTCCCCGACGAAACCGGCCATCCGCGTCGGCTCAGCGAGATGCTCCGCGCAGGGCCGGTCGTGCTTTTCTTCTACCCTCGCGCGATGACCAGCGGATGCACCGCTGAAGCTTGCCACTTCCGGGATCTGAGGACCGAGTTCGAGAAGGTTGCGGCCCAGCGCATGGGCATCAGCGTCGATCCGGTCGGCAAGCAGAAGCAGTTCTCCGCCAAGCACAACCTCGACTATCCGCTGCTATCCGACAAAGACGGCTCAGTGGCCCGCGCGTACGGGGTCACCCCGGGCCTTCTCTCGTTCATCAGACCGGTCAAGCGCACCACGTTCGTCATCGGGACGGACGGGCTGATCTTGGACGTGATCAACAGCGAAACACATATGCAGATGCACGCCGACCGCGCTCTTCGGACGCTCAGCGGCGCCTGAGCGGACCGACGGGCCTCTAACTCGGTGCTCCAAGCGCTTATACCGCGAACCAACAACATCAAAGTTCGTCTGTGCGTCGTCCTTGGCGGCCTGACCTGCATCAACGTCAGCGGGCACCCTACTGGCGCATGTTCGTCGCTGAGCTTTCGCACTACAGCAGTGCCGCGGCAGTTCCGGTGTCAGTGATCAGCACATTGACACATCCTCCGGTGACTGGACCGATGAGTTACCGATTCGAATGAATGGACTCCAGGGAGTGACGAGTCCGTCGAGAACACAGCCATCGTGTGGCATGTCGAGCCGAAGGCCGAGCCGCCGATGCCAGCTTGGCTATGCAGACGAAGTCGAGGAGGTCGCCCTAAGGACCGCTTTGCGGATGTCCGAAGGCGGAAGGCATTGCGGGACGGTGTGGTGGCTAGACGCGTCCGCGGACGGACTCATGTTGCTGTGCTTCCGCGCAACCCCGCGAGCCACCGGTGTCTCCGACGCAGCAACATCGGCGTCAGTCTGACAT
>DATHII010000230.1:0-3021 GCA_035316885.1 Jiangellaceae bacterium
GGCCGGGTCGTGGTCATCGGCGGGGTGTCACCGGACCCCGGGGCGGACGACCTGCTGATGATGGTCCTGGTGGGCGGCAAGGAGCGCACCGTGGACGAGTTCCGGGTGCTGGCTGGTGAGGCCGGGCTGGAGGTGTCGGCCGCCGAGCGGCAACCATCCGGCCGCTTCGTCGTCGAGTGTCGCCCGACCTGATCTGGGCATCGTGGCCCCGCGGACCGAGCCCGATGTTTCCCCTGGTAAGGCCCTCAGGAGGATCAATCGATCCTGTTCGTCGCACAGCCGGAGCCACATTCAGGTGTCCATGTCGATCTCGGCGACGTGAGGCCGCGACCCTGTGTGCTACACGTCTACGGTGGATGGCATACCAACCCGGACGCCGCCCGGTGTTGCCGGCACCAGCGCCGATGGCTCAGAAGATCAGCGCAACGTGGCGTTCTGGGACGGTGTCGAAGGTGCTCGAGATCTAGCGTTGGGAGCTGGACGTGGCAGAGCAGGTGGACGTCGTCGTCCTCGGCCTGGGCGTGGGGGGCGAGGAGGTCGCTGGCCGGCTAGCTGAGGCGGGGCTGGCGGTGGTGGGTATCGAGCACAGCCTGGTGGGCGGCGAGTGCCCGTACTGGGCCTGCGTGCCGAGCAAGATGATGATCCGGGCCGCAAACCTGCTCACCGAGGCTCGCCGGATCGATGGGATGGCCGGCCATGCAGACGTCACGCCGGACTGGACACCGGTGGCCGACCGGATCCGCGACGAGGCCACTGACGACTGGAACGACCAGGTAGCCGTCGACCGGTTCACCGGCAAGGGCGGCCGGTTCGTGCGTGGCCGTGGTCGGCTGACCGGGCCGGGTCTGGTCGATGTCGGCGGCGAGACATACGAGGCCCGTCGGGGAGTTGTGCTCGCCACCGGGACGGTGCCGGTGATCCCACCGATCGACGGGCTCGGCGACACTCCGTACTGGACCAACCGGGAGGCGATCGAGGCGAAGACAACGCCTGCGTCGATGCTTGTCCTCGGCGGCGGCGCTGTCGGGTTGGAGCTGGCGCAGGCCTACGCCCGGTTCGGGGTCGCCGTCACGGTGGTCGAGGCGCTGGATCGGCTGCTCCCGATCGAGGAGCCCGAGTCGTCCGCCCTCGCCCTGTCCGCGCTGGAGGCTGACGGGATCGCCGTGCAGGTAGGCACGCGAGCCACCGCCGTCAGAAACGACGGGGATCAGTTCGCCGTCACCGCCGGCGGCGACATACGCGCCGAGCGCCTCCTTGTCGCCGTTGGGCGCCGGCCCGACCTCCGTCCCCTCGGCATCGACACCGTGGGGCTCGACCCGGGCGCACCTGCGGTGACCGTCGACGAGCGGATGCGCGCCGGCGAGGGCTTGTGGGCCGTCGGCGACGTCACCGGGCACGGCGCGTTCACCCACATGGCGATGTACCAGGCCGGAATCGCGGTCCGCAACATCCTCGGCGAGGAGGGGCCGGCGGCCGATTACCGTGCCGTACCGCGGGTCACGTTCACCGACCCCGAGATCGGGTCGGTCGGCCTTACCGAAGCACAGGCCCGAGATGCAGGCCTCGACGTCGCGGTCGGCTTGGCGCAGGTGCCGTCCTCGGCCCGAGGCTGGATCCACAAGGCCGGCAACGAGGGCATCATCAAGCTGGTCGCCGACGCTGAGCGCGGCGTCCTCGTCGGCGCCACCTCCGCCGGGCCCACCGGTGGCGAGGTGCTTTCCGCGCTCGCCGTGGCAGTCCACGCCCAGGTCCCCGTCGACACCCTCCGGCACATGATCTACGCCTACCCGACCTTCCACCGCGCCATCGAGGACGCCTTGCGCCAGCTCAGCTGAACGCCGCCAGGTCGCGAGTCAGCCCGCCCGGAGGGCGGAACGGGCGGCGTCCGCGTCGGAAACGCCAAGCGCGATCGTGGCCGTGTCGCTCAATCCGGTCGGTGCGACGAATTCTAGGTTGACACCCGCGTCGGCCAACTTTCGGGTGAGCTTGGCCAACTCACCCGGCCGATGCGGCACGTTCACGGTCACGCATGGGCAGGTCCGATAGGTCACGCCCGCCTCGTCAAGCGCGGATCGTGTCGCGGCGTCGTTGTTGCTGAGCAGGCCGAGCACACCGCGATCGCCACTGCCCAGACCACCGAGAGTCTCGATGTTGATGCCCTTACCACCGAGTACCTCGCTCACCTTGGCAAGCTCGCCCGGCTGGTTCGGGGCGTCGATGATGAAGACGTCCATGGTGCGCCTCCTCGTGAGACACGACAGTCTCGTCCGGCCTGGGCACCTTGTCGACCTCTCGACAAGGCAGTGCCGCTCTCCGGTCCGAAGAACAGGATCGATCGATCCATCTGAATGACCGACCAGGGGAAACGCGCCGCGATCAGCCAAACCGTCCTGTCGGTCGGGTCCGCTCGCCGTGGATGTGGCGCTGGTTAGGGTCGTCGAGGTGTCCGAGGTACCTGTTCGCTACCGCTCCGGCGACGAGGACAGCGCCAGGTGGTTGGGCTTCCCGTTCCGGCAGGGCGACATCGTGATCAGCGTGCGGTCCAAGAGCGGCACGACCTGGGTGCAGATGATCTGCGCGTTGCTCGTCTTCCAGAATCCGAACCTGCCGGCACCGCTGGCGGAGTTGTCGCCGTGGCTGGACTGGCTCGTCACCCCTCGCGATGAGGTGTACGCGCGGCTGTCCGCCCAGGACCACCGGCGGTTCGTCAAGACCCACACTCCGCTGGACGGGATTCCCCTCGATCCGCGGGCCACCTACATCGTGGTGGCGCGGCATCCGCTGGACATGGCCGTGTCGCTGTACCACCAGGGCGACAACCTCGACCGTGAACGGATCCGCCGACTCACCGGTCAACCCGAGCCGGACGGGCCACACTCTCCGCGGCCGCCGCTGCGTGAGTGGTTGCTGTCCTGGATCGACCGGGACGTCGGAGCTCGGGAGGAGATGGACTCCCTGCCCGGTGTGATGTGGCACCTGTCCGACGCCTGGGCCCGCCGCGGCGAGCCGAACGTGGTGCTC
>DATHII010000231.1:0-8610 GCA_035316885.1 Jiangellaceae bacterium
ATGACGACGAGCATTCGGGGGAGCTTCATGCTGCTCCCTTCCTTTCTGCGAAGGGCTCCTGCCTGGAGCCGGAGCGGCTGGACGGGGGACAGACGACGTGGTCAGTCGCGGCGCTGCAGCGCCACCGCGGCGAGGATGAGCGCGCCCTTGACGATCCCTTGGATCTCGCTGGGCATGTTGAGCAGGTTCAGCAGGTTGAAGATCAGCGCGAAGGTGATGACGCCGAAGAAGGTGCCGGTCACGGTGGCCTTGCCGCCGGTCAGGGCGGTGCCGCCGATGACGACGGCGGCGATCGCGTCCAGCTCGACCAGGTTGCCCACGACCGGGGAGGCGCTGGCCAGCCGGCCGGACAGCAGGATGGCCGAGATCCCGACGCACAGCCCGGTGAGGGCGTAGACGGCGAACACGACCCGGTTGGCGCGGATGCCGGCGATCCGGGCGGCGCTGCGGTTGCCGCCGACCGCGATCGTGTGCCGGCCGAAGGTGGTGCGGTTGAGCAGCACCCAGCCGGCGATGGTGACGGCCAGGAAGACCAGGGCCGGGACTGGCACGCCGAGGAGCTTGCCGCTGCCGATGCGTTGCAGGATGTTCAGGTCGATCAGGGAGATGGGGGTCTTGTCGCTCATCCACAGCGCGAGACCACGGGCGATGGTCAGCATGGCCAGGGTGGCGACGAACGGGACCACCTTGCCCCAGGTGATGGCCAGGCCGTTGATCGCGCCGAGCAGCAGGGCGAAGGCGACCGCGCCGAGCATGAACATCCAGGAGCCGTTGTCGGCCAGCAGCCCGCCGGCGATGCTGGCCGCGGCGAGCACCGACCCGACCGACAGGTCGATCCCGCCGGTGGCGATCACGAAGGTCATGCCGATGGCGATGATCCCGGTGATGCTGGCCTGGGTGAGGACGTTGAGCAGGTTGTCGCTGGTCGGGAACACGTCGGGCTTGATGATCACGCCGGCGACCAGCAGGCCGACGATCACCACGGGCAGCACCAGCTCCTGTATGGGGACTTGGCGCAAGCCGGCCAGGGCGTTGCGGGACGCGGGCGTGTCGACTGCCATTTCCTCACCCTGCCTTGGTGGTGGTGTCGTGGACTGGGACCGCGGACCGCAGGACCTCCTCCTCGGTGCTGGTGGCGCCGTCGAGCTCGTCGACGATGTGGCCCTCGCGCAACACCAGCACGCGGTGGCAGAAGCCGAGGAGCTCGGCCAGCTCGCTGGAGACCATGACGATCCCGATGCCGTTGGCGGCCAGTTCGGCGATCACCCGGTAGATCTCCGACCGGGCGCCGACGTCGACGCCTCGGGTTGGTTCGTCCAGCAGCAGCACCCGGCAGGAGCGCAGCAGCCAGCGGGCCAGGACCGCCTTCTGCTGGTTGCCCCCGGAGAACTGCCGCGCCGGCCGCTCGGGGGCGTCGGGCCGGGTCTTCAGCGACCGCAGGTGGCGGGTGGCTTCGCGGCGCTCGCTGGCGCGGTCGGTGAACGGGCCACGCCGGAACCGGCTGAGGTCGGCGATCGAGGTGTTGCGGACGAGGCTCCAGTCCAGCCACAGTCCCTCAGACTTGCGCTCCTCGGGCGCGAAGCCGAGTCCGGCCCTGATGGCCAGATCGGGCCGGCCGGGCACCAGGCGGCGGCCGTCGACCTCGACCGCGCCCGACTGCGCCGGGTCCAGACCGTAGATCAGGCGCAGCAGCTCGGTGCGACCCGACCCGACCAGCCCGGCCAGGCCGAGGATCTCGCCCTCGCGAAGCGTGAACGAGGCGTCGTTGACGTCTGGGGTCCGCGTCAGGCCCTGTACCTGGAGCACGGTCGCCTCGCGGGGCGGCTTGCGGTCGGGGAACAGCGCCTCCATGCGCCCACCGACCATGTGCCCGATCAGGGTGTCGACCGGCGTGTCGGCTGGCAGCTCGGTCGCCACCGTCCGGCCGTCCTTCAGCACCGTGACCCGGTCGCCCAGCTGGCGCACCTCGCCGAGCCGGTGTGAGATCCAGATGATCCCGACCCCTTCGGCGGTGAGCCGACGCACTACCTTGAACAGCGCTTCCACCTCGACGTCGTCCAGGACCGCCGACGGCTCGTCGAGGATGAGCAGCTTGACCGAATGCGACAGCGCCCGGGCCATCGAGACGACCTGCTGCGCGGCCGGCCGGAGCGACGTCACCGACGCGGTCGGGGAGATGCCCTCGTCCCCGAGCCGGGCGAGCAGCGCGGCCGTCTCGCGGTGCATCGCCCGCCGGTTCAGCAGCGGACCGCGATTGCGTTCGTGGCCCAGGAACACGTTCAGAGCGACCGACAGATGCGGGACCAGGTCCAGCTCCTGATAGATGGTGGCGATACCCCGGCCGATCGAAGCGTTGGGGTCGCCGACCGGGAGCGGCTCGCCTTCGAACCGCACCTCACCCGCGGTCGGCTCGACCAGCCCAGAGACGCACTTGATGAGCGTGGACTTGCCGGCGCCGTTCTGGCCGATGAGGCAGTGCACCTGGCCGCGGGTCACCGACAGATCGACCCCGTCGAGGGCGCGCACGCCCGGGTAGTCCTTGACCAGCCCGCGGACGTCCAGCAGCGGACTGCCGGCTTCGCTCATCCTCCACCTCCGGTTCTACGAACCACGCTCGACAGTCAGGCCACCAGCAGTGGCCGTAGGGTGCGCTGGGCGATGTCCAGTCCGGTCTTGACCTTGTCCTCGGTGCCGCCCCAGACCGGGTCCTCGTGCTCGACCGACAGCACGCCCTGGAAGCCGCCCTCATAAAGGGTGTCGACCACCCGCAGCCAGTCGACCTGGCCCAGGCCGGGGACCCGGTAGCGCCACCAGCCGACGTCCCAGGGATCGGGCCGCTCCACTGCCTTGCCCGGCCAGCCGTAGCGGGTGCGGCGCTCGGGGAACAGCTGGATGTCCTTGGCCTGGGCGTGGGGGATCTTGTCGACATAGGGCCGCAGCGCGGTGACCGGGTCGATCCCCATCCAGACAAGATGGGAGGGGTCGAAGTTCAGGTACAGGCCAAGGGAGAACATCCACTCCCACAGCTCCGGCGAGTAGGCCAGGTTCCCCGGATAGCCGTCCGGATGCCAGCCCTCCATCACGCAGTTCTCGATCAGCAGCTTCACACCCCGCTCCCCCGCGTGATCGACAAGCGGTGCAAAGACCTGCTCGGCCTGGCGCAGGTTGTCAGTCACGCGCCTGGTCGGGTCGCGGCCGACGAACGTCCCGACGGTGGGGCAGCCGAGCCGGGCGGCGGCGTCGATGCAGGCCAGCACATGGTCGCTGATCGCCTTGCGCTCGGTCGGGTCGGGATGCAGGTTGTTGTCGTAGAAGGCCAGCGACGACAGGGTCAGCCCGTGGCGGTCGAACAACTCCCGGACTCGATCGGCGTCCTGCTGGGTGAGGTCGGCCACGTCGATGTGGGTGGCGGTGAAGGGCCGGTTGCCCAGCGCCGGCCAAGCCGCCACCTCCAGCGCCTCGAAGCGGTGCTCGGCCGCCCAGGCAGCGACCTCCTCCAGGCTGCGGTCGGGCAGGCACGCGGTGAGAAACCCCAGCTTCATGTCGGCACCTCCACCCAGCTCCCGGTCGCGGCTGACTCGACGACGGCCTGGGTCAGCACTGTTGAACGCAGCCCGTCAGCAAACATCGGTAACCCGTCGCGCTGCGCGCCGGCGATTGCCGCATAGGTATCGGCGACAAACGCGTTGAAGCAGTCCTGATAGCCCTGCGGGTGCCCCGCGGGCAGCACCGAGTACCGCCCGGCGGCCTCCGACGTGCCCTCGGCACCGCGCATCACGATCTGGTTGTACGCTCGGCCCCCAATCCACAAGCTGTCCGGGCTCTCCTGGTCGAAGCTCAACGAGGCGTCGGCGCCATCGAACGAGAACCAAAGGCGGTTCTTCCGCCCGGGCGACACCTGACTGATCACCACCGCGCCAACGGCACCTTGGTCGGTCTCAAACAGCACGGTGGCAGCGTCCTCGGTGCCGACCACAGCCGAATCGGACTCGGCCGGGCGGCGGTCGAAGGCGGTCACCATACGAGCGGTGAGCCGAGTGGTCCGCTGCCCGGTGACAAACTCCATCAGGTCGCACCAGTGGACTCCGATGTCGCCAAACGCGCGCGAGGCGCCACCAAGCAGCGGATCGACCCGCCAGTTGCTGTCCTGCCGGCTGGACAGCCAGTCCTGCAAGTAGGTGCCGTGCAGCAGTCGCAATGGGCCGGCCTCCCCGGCCGCGATGCGGGCTCGGGCCTCCCGGACGCTGGGATAGAAGCGGTACACGAACGGCACGGTCGCGACCAGGGTGGCCTGTTCGGCGGCGGTGGTGAGCCGCCGGGCGTCCTCGACGGTGGTGGCAAGCGGCTTCTCGCACACCACCGGCTTGCCGGCGGCCAGTGCGCGCTCGGCCACGGGAGCATGCAGCGCATTGGGAGTGCACACGTGCACCACGTCGACGTCGTCGGCCGTCAAGAGCGCCTCGGCCGACTCCGCGGCCCCTTCGGCGCCCAGGCGCGCCGCGGCCGCTGCGGACCGCTCCGGGGTCGAGGCGGCGACGCGAGCGACCACACCGCCGGCCGCACGAACGGCGCGGGCGTGGACCTCCCCCATGAACCCGGCGCCGACGATGCCGGCGCGCAGTCGATCGGTCATGAGCGGCCCCCAGGTGGTGAGTAGATCGGCTCGGCGATGACGGCCGGACTCTCGGGCTCGGGGCCATTGGCGGGCCCGCGGTCCCCGGGTGCCACTCCGGCCGGCCGACGAACATCTCCACGCCTTCGTCCCCGGCCGCGCCGGTGTCCTGGGTCGACAACGCCGACCCACGCGATTGATTGGCAAGCGGGTGCTGTCGTCATGAAGGCAACCCGTCGCAGCTTCGAACTTTCCAATGGTCACTTATGCGTGGACAGTGCTATCTAATGAGACTCCGTCGACAAAAGTCAATCCTTCCCGCGGGAAGTCACAGCCTCTCAGCGACGCTTCCATCTCCTCTCCTGCCACCGCTGCCCGATTGATGTGACCGTATTGTGGCTATTCTACCCTTGAAGTATCGACGTGTCTGCAAGCCGTGGTGCAAGGGCCTCACGGGATGGAGTAGACATGGTCGCTGATCATGACCGCCGCCCCGACCATCCCGGCCGAGGGCCCCAGCTCCGAGAGCACGATCGGGAGGTTGCCGGTGGCCAGCGGCAGCGAGCGCCGGTACACGACGCCCCGGATCTCCGCCAGCAGCAGGTGCCCGAGGCCGGCAAGCCCTCCCCCGATGACGATCACGCTGGGATTGATGAAGCTGACCAGTCCGGCCAGCACCAGCCCGACCCGCCGGCCACCATCGCGAATGAGACCGACGGCCACCGGGTCACCTTCGGCTGCGCTGTGGCCGACGTCCTCCGGGGTGATGGCGTGCTTGCGGGCCAGCCGCTCGGCCAGGGCCTCCGACGCGCCCGAGCGAGCCGCCGCCAGGGCATCCCGGACCAGAGCCGCACTGCCGAACATCGCCTCCAGGCAGCCGCTGTTCCCGCACGCGCAGACCGGGCCGTCGGGATCGACGTTGATGTGGCCGATGTCACCGGCGCACCCGTCGATGCCGCGATACACCTCGCCACGAATGAGGATGCCGCAGCCGATCCCCGTGCCGATCTTGACGAACAGGTAGTTGTCGACCGACTTGGCCACCCCGCCCCAGTGCTCGCCGACCGCCATCACGTTGACGTCGTTGTCGACAAGGACCGGGCAGCCGAAGCGGCGGGCCAGGATGTCCCGCACCGGGTACTCGTTCCAACCGGGCATGATCGGAGGACTGACCGGCACGCCCTCGCGGAAGCGTACCGGACCGGGAACGCCGACGCCGATCCCGGCTAGCTGGACCCCCTGCTCGCGGGCGAGCTTCTCGATCAGCTCGGTGACCCGGCCGAGGACAGGCTCGGGACCCCGGCGGACATCGGACGGCTCAGCCAGGTGCGCCTTCACCTTGAGCTCGGCATCCAAGATGGCGACGTCGGTAGACGTCGCACCCAGGTCGACGCCAGCGAAGTGCAGGAAGGGGCTCAGCTCGACCATGGTCGAACGGCGGCCGCCACGCGAGGCCGCTTTCCCGGCTTCCTGCACGAGCCCGATCTGCTTGAGCCGGGCCAGCTCAGCCTCGAGCTTGGAGCGGGTCATGTTGGCGAGCTCGCCAAGTTCGGCCCGTGACCTCGGTCCCTCATCCCGCAGCAGGCCAAGGAGACGACCCTGACCGACGCTGTCAGGCTTGGCAGAGATGGCCACCGGACACCTTCCACTTTGCACAATGAGTCACAGAAGTCTACCGGAATCGAGGGAAATAGGCATGGAGTCGAGGCTGCGCAAACCCATTTGATCAAGAAACGATCCTGGTGATTGAGCCAGCCGGCGAAAGCAAACCTCTGCGCAATCATCTGCGGTCAGGGCGAGCTCTGCCGCTCCCAGAATGGAGCACCGACGAAACCTCCTTCCAGGCCTATCCTCGCTCTGCAAATCGTGGCGTCATGCTTCGATGGCGTGATGCACCAAATGGCTGAGCCTGCTGGCTCTCTCAGCCGTTTGGGACAGGGTCCGGCCCATGCCTGCCGCCATATCGTGGGTGCTCTCGCATGTGGCCGAGCCGATGGACGTGCGGCGGCGTCCGGAGGAGCTGGCCCGCCGGCTGGCCGACGCCGGGACCTTGACAGCGGTGAACGTGGCGGCCGCCGGCGACCCGGTCGCGGTCGGGATGATCCGCGACGGCGGCGGGCATCGGATGGGGCAGGTGCTGGCCGGGCCCCACCTCCATCCGGTCAGCAACTTTTTCCCGTAAAGAGCAAAAGTTGCCCCCGCTGCGGGGTTGAATTCGCCAACTTGCCACTAGCTTTCGTCGCTTTGCCCGGCTAGACTCCGCGTGGACGTCCCGAATCGCCGTGGACGTCCCGAATGGGGGAGCTTGCCGCTGCGGTCAAGCCGGGGACGTCGAGGAGGCGTGATGGCTCTCGATAAGAAGATCAGTCGACGGCAGTTGCTGGGGGCCGGCGGCGCCGCCGCCGCCGTGGCCACGCTCGCGCCGTTCAGCCGGGCCGCCGCCCTCGCGGCCCCGGCCGGCGGCCCGGGCGGCGGCCGGCTCATCCCCGCCGCCAAGGTGGGCACGATCACGTTCACCCAGCGCGACGTGCCGGGCCGGCTGGGCGTCGCGACCGGGAGCCCGACCATGGGGTACCTCGGCGGTGCCAACTTCCCCGCAGACCCCACGGATCTCGGCCCCCTCGTGCCGCTGCCGGGCGGCTGGAAGGAGCTGCTCGAGTACCTCGCCAGGGTCGGCTTCGAGCAGATCGAGTTCGCGGGGTACGGCCAGAACGCCGCCAATCCCGGCGGCGCGGCACCCAACCCGGTCGTCGGCGGCGCGGTGACCCCGGAGTCCGCCGCGGCGTACCTCGCGTACGGTCGGACGCTGCGCGGGTTCCTCGACGACAACGGCCTCGAGGCCATCGGCAACCACGGCTTCATCCCGAACACGTGGCCCGGACCCTCGAGCGCCGGCGGCGCCATGTCGACGCTCGACCGTGACCGCTGGACCGTCGAGCTCGAGTTCGCGTCGGTCCTGGGGATGCCCTTCATGGGCACGGGCGGCGATCCGACCGGCAGCTCCCAGATCGAGCAGTGGGACATCGCCGCCGAGAAGTGGGAGGCGCTGAACACGCTCGCGTTGCCGTACGGGATCTCGATCTACCCGCACAACCACGACCCGGCCTATGGCTTCGTCCAGGACGGCCCGATGGTCACGGTCACCGTGGCCCGCCAGACGGGGCTCCCGCTCGAGACACCGCAGGTCGTGCGCGGCGAGTCCGGCCTCCGGAAGATGCAGGCCTACCTCGACCGCACGGATCCCGATCTGTGCAGGATCGAGATGGACATCTACTGGGCCTACGTGGCGCAGCACATCCATCGCTGGCGCTACGACTGGGAAGGCAATCGGGTCGAGGACATCTTCGACCCGCTCGCCCAGGTCGCGAAGCAGCCGCTTCGCTACCCGCTGTATCACGCGAAGGACGGCGACTCGACCGGCCAGGCCCTCGGCGTCGGTCAGGGCTACACGATGATCCCGTTCGGCGATCCTCGGAGCGACATCGACTTCGCGACCTTCTTCAAGAATCAGGGCGCGAGGGGGTCTCACAACCCGGACTACGAGCAGGACAACGCCCCGGGCGGCGCCGCCGACCCCGGCCAGTCCCTGCGGTTCTCGGCGATCAGCGCCCACAACATGAACACCCTTCGCGGATAGGGATAGCAGCATCCGGTCATAACCGGCGGTAGCGCGGGGGTTGCGACCTGAGGGCGCTGTCGCTCTCTCCGACGACCTCGACCCTGGCGGGCGGCACCCGAGCCGCCGCCGGGCGATGAGGAGGCTCCCATGCGCAAAATCATGCTTCTGGTGAGCCTCCTGGCGCTCATCGGGGCATCGGTGCACGCCGCGCCCACGGCCGCCGCGGCGGCGCCCGCCGAGAAATACCGGATCTTCGTCTTCACCAGCGGCGCGCCGGGCTTTGCCGAGAAGGGCCTCAAGGTCATCCGGGACCTCGGCAAGGCAAACGGCTTCGGTGTCCAGTCCAACGCCGACCCGGCAATGTTCACGGCGGAGAACC
>DATHII010000232.1:0-5794 GCA_035316885.1 Jiangellaceae bacterium
CCGCGACCTGGTCGACCTGCTCGGAAACCCGCAACACGGCTACCCCGTCATCCATGTCGGCGGCACCAACGGAAAGACGTCGACCGCTCGGATGATCGACGGGCTGCTCCACGAGTTCGGCCTGCGAACCGGCCGGTTCACCAGCCCGCACCTGGAGTCGATCACGGAGCGGATCTGCCTCGATGGCGAGCCGGTCGACGGCCACCGCTTCGCCGACACTTACGCCGAAGTGGCCCCCTACCTCGAGCTGGTCGACCAGCGCCACGAGGTCCGGCTGTCCTTCTTCGAGGTTCTGACCGCGATGGCATTCGCCGCGTTCGCCGACGCACCGGTCGACGTCGCCGTTGTCGAAGTCGGCCTGGGGGGCTCCTGGGACGCCACCAACGTCGCCGACGGCAAGGTCGCCATCGTGACACCGGTCTCGGTCGACCACGCCGAGTACCTCGGTGACACCGTCGAGGAGATCGCCGGAGAGAAAGCGGGCATCATCAAGCCGGGATCGTTCGCCGTACTCGCGAGCCAGGACGAGGCCGCCGCCGAGGTGCTACTCCGCCGCACTGCCGACGTGGGGGCGACGACCGCCCGCGAGGGCCTGGAGTTCCGGGTGCGAACGCGTGAGGTTGCTCTGGGCGGTCAGCTGCTGAGCTTCGACGGTCTGGCTGGAAGCTACGACGACGTGTTCCTCCCGTTGCACGGTGCGCACCAGGCGCAGAACGCGGCGTCGGCTCTGGCCGCCGTCGAGGCGTTCCTGGGCGGTGGACGCGACAGGATCGATCCCGACGCGGTGCGGGCCGCGTTCGCTAAGGCCGGGTCGCCGGGACGGCTGGAGGTGGTCCGGCGCAGCCCGACGGTGCTGATCGACGCGGCGCACAATCCGGCGGGCGCGCGCGCGCTCGCGGCGGCCGTCACCGAGGAGTTCGCCTTCAGCAGCCTGGTCGGAGTGGTCGCAGCGCTGAGCGACAAGGACGTCTTCGGCATCCTCAAGACCCTCGAGCCGGTCGTCGATGTGGTCGTGGCCACCGAGAACTCCTCCCCGCGGTCGCTCGCCGTCGACGACCTCGTCAGGATTGCCCTTAATGTCTTCGGCCAGGACCGCGTCCACCAGGCGTCGACCCTGCCCGACGCCATCGAGATCGCCGTCACGCTCGCCGAGCGGGATGCGCCGCTTGGCGGCGGCGGGGTGTTGGTGACGGGCTCCGTGGTCACCGCGGGCGATGCCCGGCGGCTGCTCGGCGGCCGGTCGTGAACCGGATCGCCGCGACGGTCCTCGTGGTAGAGGCGATCGTCATCGGCCTGGCGATACCAGTTGCCGTCAGCGTCTCCGACGTCGATGCATCGACCGCCGTTCCCGTGGGACTGGCCGTGGCCGTGGCGTGCGTGACGGCGGCCGCGCTGCTTCGCAGAGGGTCGGTCGGCTACCGCCTCGGTTCGGTTCTGCAGGTCATGGCCGTCGGGCTCGGTTTCGTGGTGCCGGAGATGTTCATCCTGGGCGGCATCTTCGCTCTGCTGTGGTTCCTGACCCTGCGCCTCGGCCGCGAGGTGGAGCAGGCCGAGGCCGCCCGCCGCGAGGGCGATCAGGACTGACCGGACGTAGCCTCCGAGGCCAGGTGGTCGTATCGGCGGGCGCGTCGTTAGGGTTCCCCCGGTCAATCTCTCACCCGAACGCCCCTTGCCTAGGAGCACGCAGTGTCCGAGCGCACCCTCGTCCTCATCAAGCCCGACGCCGTCCGTCGCGGACTGGTGGGGGAGATCCTCGCCCGTTACGAGCGCAGAGGGCTGTCGATCGTCGCGATGGACCAGCGCGTGGTCGACCCGAGGCTGTCCGACGCGCATTACGCCGAGCACGTCGACAAGCCGTTCTACCCGGCGTTGCGGGAGTTCATCACGGGTGGGCCGCTGGTCGCGATGGTGCTGGAGGGTGATTCGGCCATCGAGGTCGTCCGGGACATGAACGGCGTGACCGACGCCCGCAAGGCCGCACCCGGCACGGTGCGTGGCGACCTCGCGCTCTCGACGTCGCAGAACCTCGTCCACGCCTCTGACTCCGCCGAATCGGCCGTGCGCGAGGTCGACCTCTGGTTCCCTGCCCTGAACTGAGGAAAGCTGACGGGCATGCACCTGTCGCCATCGACACCGTCGGGCTGGCTGGCTTTGTGGTTGGCGGTCCGGCTCGACCGGGCCCGGTCGGAGCGGGAGCACGGGGCATCGTCAGTCGAATGGATGATCGTCGCAGCCGTCCTGGTGGTGATCGCCACCGCGCTCGGAGTGATCATCTTCAACCTCGTCACCGACCAGGGCACCCCGGTCGAGCCGCAGCGGCCCCCTGGTGGGCTCTGAGCCGAACCGCTGGCCGGAAGGGGCGGTGGCGGGCTGCCCAGACGGGTGTGCCGTCAAGCAGGTTCGATGGGCAACTGGATGCCGTCGAGGGCGTCGGGACACGGGCAGTTCCGGCCGAGGTCGAGTGCGGCCACGGTGCGGAGCACCAGCTCCCGCATCCGCTCGGTGTTCTCCGCGAAAACGCGGAACACCTCCGCCTGTGTCACCGTGTCGCCGCCGTCGACACCGGCGTCGAGGTCGGTGACGAGCGCAACGGCGGTGAAGCAGAGGGCGAGTTCGCGGGCCAGAACGGCCTCCGGGTGCCCGGTCATGTTGACCAGTGACCAGCCCTGCGCGGCGAACCAGCGCGACTCGGCGCGGGTCGAGAAGCGCGGGCCTTCGACGACCACCATGGTGCCGCCGTCGACCGGGTCGAGCCCGGCTGCAGTCGCCTGTTCCACGACGACCCCGCGTCCGGCCGGGCAGTACGGGTCGGCAAACGGCACGTGCACCGCGCCTTGGTCGTAGAAGGTCTGGACGCGGCCTGCGGTCCGGTCGACGAGCTGGTCCGGGACGACGAACGTTCCCGGCCCGAATTCCGGGCGCAGGCTCCCCACGGCGCAGGGTGCGACGACCTGACGCACGCCGAGCGATCGCAGCGCCCACAGGTTGGCCCGGTACGGGATGCGATGGGGCGGGTACCGATGGTCCTTGCCGTGCCGGGGGAGGAACGCGACTGCGCGACCACCAACGGTCCCGACGGTGACAGCGTCGCTCGGCTGCCCGTACGGCGTGTCGACGCCCACCTCGGCCGCATCCTCGAGCAGGGCATAGAAACCCGAGCCGCCGATGACCCCGATCTCGGCGGTGCCCACGCCCATGACGGTCCTCCCCTCGGCGGTCGTGCGGGGCGATCCTAGGACGAGCCGGTCGCGCTACCCTGAGGCCGTCCCCTCGTCGCACTCGGAGCGCATCGCCATGTCCATCGAGTCGCTGTTCCCACGGTTGGAGCCGCTCCTCCCTCGGGTGCAGAAACCGATCCAGTACGTGGGCGGCGAGCTCAACGCCACGGTCAAGGACTGGGGCGCCGACGAGGCCACCGTCCGGTGGGCGCTGATGTACCCGGACGCCTACGAGGTCGGCTTGCCCAACCAGGGCGTGCAGATCCTCTACGAGGTGCTCAACGAGCGCGACGGGGTGCTGGCCGAGCGGACCTACTCGGTGTGGCCGGACCTCGAGGCGCTCATGCGGGAGCACGGCATCGGCCAGTTCACCGTCGACGCCCACCGTCCGGTGTCGGCGTTCGACCTGTTGGGCATCTCCTTCGCCACCGAGCTCGGCTACACGAACATGCTCGCCGCACTCGACCTCGCCGGCATCCCGCTCTTGGCGGTCGACCGTGCCGATGCACATCCGGTGGTCATCGCGGGCGGGCACGCAGCGTTCAACCCGGAGCCGATCGCCGACTTCCTCGACGCCGCGGTGCTCGGCGACGGCGAGGAGGTCGTGCTCGCGATCACCGAGGTGGTCCGCGAGTGGAAGGCCGAGGGTCGTCCTGGCGGACGTGACGGCCTCCTCCTGCGGCTGGCCGCGAGCGGCGGCGTGTACGTGCCGAAGTTCTACGACGTTTCGTATCTGCCCGACGGCCGCATCCAGCGGGTGGCGCCGAACCGGCCCGGCGTGCCGTGGCGCGTGCACAAGCACACGGTCATGGACCTGAACTCCTGGCCCTACCCCCGCAAGCCATTGGTGCC
Source organism: Jiangellaceae bacterium (assembly GCA_035316885.1). Taxonomy (GTDB): domain Bacteria; phylum Actinomycetota; class Actinomycetes; order Jiangellales; family Jiangellaceae; genus DASRTE01. Next base: position 4,071 of record DATHII010000232.1, read on the forward strand.
GCTGGCCGAGACCGTGCACGAGCGCTTCAGCGTCGAGATCTTCCGGGGCTGTACCCGGGGGTGCCGCTTCTGCCAGGCGGGGATGATCACCCGACCGGTACGCGAGCGCTCCATCACCGCGATCGGCGACATGGTCAAGACCGGGATCGAGCGCTCCGGCTTCGAAGAGGTCGGACTGCTCTCGCTGTCCAGCGCCGACCACTCCGAGATCGGTTCGATCGCCAGCGGGCTGGCGGACCGCTACGAGGGCACGAACGTATCGCTCTCGTTGCCGTCGACCCGGGTCGACGCCTTCAACGTCACGCTCGCGAACGAGTTGTCCCGCAACGGGCGCCGGTCCGGTTTGACCTTCGCCCCCGAGGGCGGGTCCGAGCGGATGCGAAGGGTGATCAACAAGATGGTCACCGAGGACGACCTCGTCCGAACGGTGTCGACTGCGTACGGCCATGGCTGGCGGCAGGTGAAGCTCTACTTCATGTGTGGATTGCCGACGGAGACCGACGACGATGTGCTCGCTATCGCCGATCTCGCGAAGAAGGTCATCGCCACCGGGCGTGAGGCCTCCGGCAGCCGCGACATCCGCTGTACGGTCTCGATCGGCGCTTTCGTGCCGAAGCCGCACACGCCGTTCCAGTGGGCGGCGCAATGCGACCACGAGACCGTCGACGCCCGGCTGGCCGCGCTGCGCACGGCTATCCGCTCCGACCGCGCGTACGGCAAGGCGATCGGAATCCGTTACCACGACGGCAAGCCCAGCGTCGTCGAAGGGATGCTCTCGCGGGGCGACCGGCGGGTAGGCCGTGTCATCCGCGAGGTCTGGGAGCGGGGAGGGCGTTTCGACGGCTGGAGCGAGTACTTCTCCTACGACCGCTGGGCCGATGCGGCCTCGACTGCGCTGGCTGGTGAGCCGGTCGACCTGGACTGGTACACGACCCGCGAGCGTGACTATCCCGAGGTGCTGCCCTGGGACCACCTCGACTCCGGCCTCGACCGCGACTGGCTGTGGGAGGACTGGCGCGACGCGGTCGACGGGGTCGAGGTCGAGGACTGCCGCTGGACGCCCTGCTTCGACTGCGGCGTCTGTCCGCAGATGGGCACCGAGATCCAGATCGGCCCCACGGGCAGGAAACTGCTCCCCCTCGCCGCCGTCTGACCCGGTCGTTGATCACGTTCACCACCCTGACGGACGGTTCACCAGGCTCCGGAACCTGGTGAACCACCTACACGCCTGGTGAAGTGGGGCGAATGTGGGGCGCGTCACCGACGTCCGAGGAGACTGCATGACTGCGCACGGCGTCCGGGTCCGCGGAGCCACGGCCGACGATGCGCCCATGCTGGCCCGGCTTCGCCGCGCGTGGGCCGAGGAGAACGGACCGGTCGGCATGCTCAACCTCGCCGTGTTCGAACGGATGCCGCGTCCTGGTCGGCCCTAACAGCGTTGGGGATACGTCGCGAACGTGTTCGTTCTCGCCGAGCACCGCAACGGCGGCATCGGCGCAGGACTCCTCGACGCGGCGGTCGCACATGCGCGCGAGCAGGGGTTCACGCGCCTCGTGCTGAACTCGAGCGAACGCTCCGTGTCACTGTACGAGCGGTTCGGCTTCAGACCTTCGCGCTTGCTCCAACTCGATCTGGAGGAGTGACCGCGAGCCGTCAGACGGTCGACGGCTCGGGGTGGATGGGCGCGATGTTGTGGTTGAGGTGGAACACATTCTCGGGGTCGT
>DATHII010000233.1:0-17530 GCA_035316885.1 Jiangellaceae bacterium
CCTCGGTATCGACGAGCTGTCGGAGGAGGACAAGATCACCGTCAACCGGGCGCGGCGGATCCAGCGCTTCCTGTCGCAGAACATGTTCGCCGCCGAGGCGTTCACGGGCCAGCCGGGCGTGTTCGTGCCGCTCGCGGAGACACTGGAGTCCTTCGACGGCATCTGCAAGGGCGAGTACGACCACCTGCCGGAGCAGGCATTTCACATGGTGGGGAACATCGAGTCGGCCGAGGAGAAGGCGTCGAAACTCGCGTCCTGATCTCCCCCGAGGTCTCCGCCCACATCACCGTGCCGGTATTCTCGGCGCTGCGCCGTGGCGCGCATGTGCACGTGCATTCGAGGGAGAACCGTTGGCAGAACTGCAGGTCGAGCTGGTGGCGGCCGACCGGAAGGTGTGGTCGGGCGCGGCCACCATCGTCATCACCCGCACGACCGAGGGTGAAATCGGGATCATGCCGGGCCACCAGCCGCTGCTCGGGCTGCTCATCACCGGACCGGTGACGATCCGCACGCCGGACGACCAGGTCGTGAGCGCGGCCGTGCACGGTGGATTCCTCTCGATCGCCGACGATGTCGTCACGATCCTGGCCGAGGTCACAGAGCTGGCTGACGAGATCGACGTCAAGCGCGCTGAGGCCGCGCTCGAGACGGCCGGCGACGACACCGCCGCCACGCGCCGGGCCGAGACACGGCTGCGCGCCGCCGGGGCACGCTGACCGGGCCGGCGCGGAGGGACGTGGTCGATGACGCTGCTCGAGTGGGTCGCCATCGTCGTCGCCGCGCTCGCGCTGCTCATCGTTGCCGCCCTCGGGGGCTTGTTCCTGCGTCGTAGCGTCCTCCAGCGTGCGGGCGGCTTCGACATGTGTCTGCGGGTCGGGGGGAACGGATGGGGCGGCGGGTGGGTCTTCGGCGTCGGTCGCTACCGCGGCGACGACCTCGAGTGGTTCCGCACGTTCAGCTACGGCAGCAGGCCCAAACGGTCGTTGCGCCGGCCCGACGTGACGGTGCTGGAGCGCCGCGACCCCGATCCCGAAGAGGCCTACGACCTGCCCACGGGCCACCTCGTCTTCACCTGCGAGGCCGAGCACCGGCGGCTCGACCTGTCCATGACCGAGGCGGCGTCGATGGCGTTCGTCGCCTGGCTGGAGGCAGGGCCTCCGGGGCGGCACCTCGTCGCCTAGCCCGGTGGCGGCAGCGTACGGTGCTCCCTCCGGACGGAACCGGACGGCTGGGGGCCGGGCGGGAGAGGTGGGAGGATTCGTCGGTGGAGAGATTCCGGGTGACCGGCGGATCGTCGCTGCGTGGCGAGGTGCGGGTCGAGGGCGCTAAGAACAGCGCGCTCAAGCTCATGGCGGCGGCCCTGCTGGCGGAGGGCCGTACCACGCTGCATGACGTCCCGGCGATCACCGACGTCGACTACATGGCCGACCTGCTTCAGCGCCTCGGCGTCGACGTGCAACGCGACCGCAGCACGGTCACCGTCGACGTCCCGTCCCGTGTCACCTACGCCGCGCCGTATCACCTGGTCCGCAGGCTGCGCGCCTCGATCGCCGTCCTGGGCCCGCTGATCGCGCGGTGTGGCGCCGCGGACGTCGCGCTGCCGGGCGGAGACGCGATCGGCTCGCGCGGCCTGAACATGCACCTGGCCGGTCTCGAGAAGCTCGGCGCGACGGTGCGGGTGGAGCACGGCTTCGTCCTGGCCCGCGCGCCCAGGGGTCTGCGTGGCGCCAACGTGTGGCTCGACTTCCCCAGCGTCGGCGCCACCGAGAACCTCGTCACGGCGGCCACCCTCGCCGCCGGCGAGACCGTCATCGACAACGTCGCCCGAGAGCCCGAGATCGTCGACATCTGCCGCATGCTGGTCGACATGGGCGCCAAGATCGACGGTATCGGGACGTCCACCCTGCGGGTGGAGGGTGTCGATCGGCTCCACCCGACCGAGCACACGGTCGTCCCGGACCGGATCGTCACCGGCACCTGGGCGGTGGCGGCGGTCATGACGCAGGGGGACATCACCGTCGTGGGTGGCCGGGCCGACCACCTCGAGATCGTGCTCGACAAGCTCTCCTCCGCCGGGGCCACGATCGACACCGCCGACGAGGGCCTGCGGGTGGCGATGTCGGGTCGCCCGCGGGCCTTCGACGTCGTCACCCTGCCCTACCCGGGATTCCCGACCGACCTGCAGCCGATGGTGGTCGCGCTCAACGCCGTCGCCGAGGGCACGGCGATGGTCACCGAGAACGTCTACGAGGCCCGGTTCATGTTCGTCAACGAGCTGGCCCGCCTCGGCGCCGACGTGCGCACGGACGGACACCACGCCGTCGCGCGCGGTCGACCCCGCCTGTCCGCCGCGCCGGTGGTTGCTCCCGACATCCGGGCGGGCGCGGGGCTCGTCCTGGCCGGGCTGGTGGCCGAGGGCGAGACGCTGATCTCGGCCGTGCACCACATCGACCGCGGTTACCCCGACTTCGTCGGTCAGCTCACCTCCCTCGGGGCCGACGTGGTCCGCGAGCCCGACCCCGACCACTTCGAGGCGTGATGAGCAGCGAGGCGCCCGAGCGAGAGACGAGCGATGGGTCGAGTACGACTGTGCGCCTGAGCAGCGAGGTGCGCGAGGCTGTGGGTGGGCCGGCGACGGCTGCCGCCAGGATCCCGGCCGCGCTCCGGCCGTGGACCTGGCCGCTGTCGCGGATCGGCATGACGGCCTACCTGACCGTGCTCGCGATCTACATCGTGGTCGTCGGCGTACCCACCGACCGGATCGGCCAGACCGGCTGGATCGTCATCGGCATCGTGGCGGCACGCCTGGGCCGACCGGTGCGCGAGCATGTCCGCGCCGTGCTCGACTGGTTGCCCCTCCTCGCGGCGCTGATCCTCTACGACCACACCCGTGGCATCGCCGACACCCTGGGCGTGACGGTGCGAGTCACCGAGTTGGTCGACGTCGAGCGGTCGTTGTTCGGTGGCATCCTGCCCAGCGCGTGGCTTCAGGAGCGGTACTCGAATCCCGCCGACCCGCAGTGGTGGGACGCCGTCGCCTCGCTGGTCTATACATCGCACTTCGTGCTGCCCTGGGTGCTGGCCGCTGTGCTCTACGTCCGGTCGCGGCCGGCGTGGCTGAGGTACGTGCGGTGGGTGGTGCTGCTGTCCTACGCTGGCCTCGCCACCTACATCCTCATCCCGGCGGCACCGCCGTGGTACGCGTCGAAGTACGACTTCGTCCCCGAGCAGATCGACCGGGTGGTGACCAGCGGCTGGTCGGTGCTCGGGCTGCGCAGCGCCGGCGCCTGGCTGGACCAGGCCCAGGCGGGCTCCAACCTGGTTGCAGCCCTGCCGTCCCTGCACACGGCGTTTGCGTTGCTGGTGAGCATCGCGCTGTGGTTGCACGTACGGAACCGGGCCGTGCGGGTGCTGATCGCGATCTACCCTGCCGCGATGGGCCTCACCCTGGTGTACGGCGGCGAGCACTACGTCATCGACGTGCTGCTCGGCTGGGTGTACGTGGGACTGGTGCTCCTGGTGACGTTGGCCTGGAGGACCTGGCGATCAACTGCTGCCGGTGACCCTGCGGACGAGGTCGCGGGCCCGGTCGGCGTCCTCGGGCCAGACGAGGATCTCGTGACGGTCCCCAGCGTTGCTGACCGTGCAGGAGATCCCGGCGGCGCGCAACGCCCGCAGGACGGGCTCGAGGTCGGCGGCGGCCAAGGCGGCGGCGACGGGTTGGAGGAGGCCGTACTGTGGCCGCGGTGGGTCGACGACGGACTGTCCGCGCCCGAACGCCCACCGGACGACGAGCAGTAGCGCGCCGAGCAGGACCGCCACCCACAGCGGCCCCAGCACGTAGGTCGCGCTTCCGGTACCGGGCACGTCATCCAGTGTGCCCGTCCACGCAGCGTGTCACACCCGAGTTCGAGACAGGTGGAAGGACGAGTCGATGACGCAGCGGGTAGCCGTGATCGGTGCCGGTCTGATGGGATCGGGGATCGCGCAGGTCGCGGCCCAGGCGGGGTGGCAGGTCGTCCTGCAGGACGTCACGGACGAGGCTCTCCTACGCGGTCTGGCGGAAATCGAGCAGAGCACCGCTCGCTTCGCCGACAAGGGCCGCATGTCCACCGAGGACCGCGCGGCCGGCCTGAGCAGGATCACGACCACGACCGATCTCGACGCGGCCGCAGACGCGGACGTCGTGGTCGAGGCGGTCTTCGAGCAGGTCGAAGTCAAGAGGGAGATCTTCCGGGAGCTCGACCGGATCTGCCGCGACGGTGCTGTGCTCGCCACCAACACGAGCGCGATCCCGATCACCACGATCGCGTCGGCCACCCAGCGCCCCGAGGCCGTGGTAGGAACGCACTTCTTCTCGCCGGTGCCGCTGATGGCGTTGTGCGAGCTGGTGCGAGGGCTGCACACGTCGGACGACACACTGGCGGTGGCCCGGTCGTTCGCCGAGTCCGTCGGCAAGACGTGCGTGGTGGTCAACCGCGACGTCGCCGGCTTCGTCACGACCCGCCTGATCAGCGCTCTCGTGGTCGAGGCGGTCCGGCTGTACGAGTCGGGCGTGGCCTCCGCCGAGGACATCGACACGGCCTGCCGGCTCGGATTCGGCCACGCCATGGGGCCGCTGGCCACCACCGATCTGACCGGCGTCGACATCCTTCGGCACGCGACCTCGAACATCTACGCCGAGACCGGCGATCCGAAGTTCTTCCCGCCCGAGACGCTGAGTCGGATGGTGGCGGCAGGCGACCTCGGCCGCAAGTCCGGCCGCGGCTTCTTCACCTACTCACCCCTGGACACCGTGCGTCAGTAGCCGTAGCCGCCGTCGCCGTTCGAGTCTGCTGGCTCACCGGACGGCGTGGCGACGTGCCAGGTGAACGTGACCCCGTCGAAGTCGTCGGTGACGTCGTTGCCGGTCACGGTGCCAGGGGACCGGTCGAGGCTGAACGTGTAGAGCGGCACTCCCTCGAGGGTGACTTGTGCGGTGCCGTCGTCGCGGTCGACGGTCGCAAGCGTCCCGTCGACGCCCTCCGCGGCGGTGGGGGCCTCGCCCTCGCTCACCGTGAGCGGCAGCCAGAGCTCGAGGCATCCGGCCTCGCACACGATGGTGCCGTCGGCCTCCTGCTCGGAGGTGTAGAGCGCGCGACCCGAGGAGTCGACGAGGATCTCGCCGAGCATCGCGTCCTCGGCCACCGACACGGTCGTATCGCCCCCGCCACCCGCGGTGTCGGTCTGCGCCCCGTCGTCGTCGCTGCCGCCACATGCGGCGAGCAGCACAGCCGTCGCGGCGAGCGCAGCCGCGAGTCGTCTGGTCATCAGCATCACCTCTTCGACAAGACCTACGCGGGAGTGCACGTGTTCGGTTCACCCACCATCGGATCCTCCTATCCGCTGAACCCTGGCGAGCCCCCCGGGCGTTGGACAGGGTGTGCGAACACGTCCAGTCGCCGATGAGGAGCTGCTGCGGAGCCTGTACGACGAACACGCGGCCGCCCTGCTGGGCTTCGTCCGGCGGCTCGTGGACGGCGACCGGCAGCACGCCGAGGACATCGTCCAGGAGACCCTGCTCAGGGCATGGCGGCATCCAGACGCCCTGACGGGTGACCGGGCCCGGCCGTGGCTGTTCACTGTCGCGCGCAACCTGGTGATCTCGCGGTACCGCGCGCGCGGGGCACGCGCGCAGGAAGTGCCGCTCCTTGCGGTCGACACCCTGGTGGCCGACGACGAGCTGGACCGGGCGATGCTGTCGTGGCAGATCGCCGACGCGTTGGGGAAGCTCACGTCTGCGCACCGCGAAGTGCTGGTGCACCTGTTCTTCGGAGGACAGTCGATCGCCGGTGCCGCCTCGGCACTCGGGATCCCCGAAGGCACCGTGAAGTCGCGGAGCTTCTACGCGCTGCGAGCGCTGCGTCTGGTGCTCGAGGAGAGTGGGGTACAGCCCTGATGAACTGTCCGACCACCGAGTCGCTCGGTCCGTACCTGCTCGGGGCGGTGGACGCCCGGGAGCGCGCCGCGATGGACGCGCATCTCACGGGGTGCGTGGCCTGTCGGACGGTCGCCGACGAGCTGCGGCCCGTGTCCGTCCTGCTGGGCCGGCTCCACGTCGACGACCTCACGCCGCCCGAACCGTCGCCCGGCCTGCTCGAGCGAGTGCTGTCGGCGCGGGCGAGGACCCGGCGACGCCGCAGACTCGGCGTCCTCGTGGCGGCCGCCGCATTGGTCGCCGGGGTGGCTACGGCAGGCGGGGTCGTCGGTGCTGGTACGCCCGCGGATGAACCGCCGGTCCGGTCGGTCGCCGTGTCGGCGGCCGAGACGGCGGACGGAGTCACCGCGACGGCATGGCTCACCGCGCACGCAGCAGGCACCGATATCCGGCTCCACCTCGGAGGCGTACGCAGCGGCGAATGGTGCAGCCTGGTCGTCCGCGACCGCGACGGCCGGGTCGAGACGGCCGCGACCTGGCGGGTCGGGTACGACGAGGACGTCGACGTGCCGGCAGCGACGACCGCCATCACGCTCGACCGAATCGACGAGCTCGTGGTGATGACCGCGGACGGAGAGGAGTTGGTGTCCGTTCCGGCGGTCGGGATGTGACGCACGTCCCTGGTGAGACAGTTCACAGGGCGTGTCCGGGACGTGTTACCGGCGAGTACAGTCCGGGAAGCCGTCCGAGGAGGCCGGATGCGCCAGCGACCCTGGCTGATGCGGACCTACGCGGGACATACGTCCGCTGCCGAGAGCAACGCACTGTTCCGCCGCAACCTGGCCAAGGGCCAGACCGGGCTGTCGGTGGCCTTCGACCTGCCCACCCAGACCGGCTACGACCCGGACCACGAACTCGCCCGGGGCGAGGTGGGGAAGGTCGGCGTGCCGGTGGCCCACCTGGGGGACATGCGCGCGCTGTTCGAGGGCATCCCGCTCGACCGGAGCAACACCAGCATGACGATCAACGCGACGGCGACCTGGCTGTTCGCGCTCTACCAGGTCCTCGCGGAGGAGCAGGGCGCCGATGTCGGGGAGCTGGCCGGGACGACCCAGAACGACATCATCAAGGAGTACCTGTCGAGGGGGACCTATGTGTTCCCCCCGGCCGCGTCGCTGCGCATGACCACCGACCTGATCACCCACACCGTCGAGCATGTCCCGCGCTGGAACCCGATCAACGTCTGCAGCTACCACCTCCAGGAGGCAGGAGCAACGCCGGTCCAGGAGGTCGCGTACGCGTTGTGCACGGCCGTTGCGGTGCTCGACGCCGTCCGCGACTCGCGCCGCCTTGACGTCGATCGGTTCCCGGACGTCGTCGGCAGGATCTCGTTCTTCGTCAACGCAGGCGTCCGCTTCGTTGAAGAGATGTGCAAGCTCCGCGCGTTCGCCGAGCTGTGGGACGCCCTGCTCGCCGAACGCTACGGAATCGCCGACGACAAGCTGCGACGGTTCCGCTACGGCGTCCAGGTCAACTCACTGGGGCTGACCGAAGCGCAGCCGGAGAACAACGTCGCCCGGATCCTGCTCGAGATGCTCGCGGTGACGCTGTCCAAGCGGGCCCGCGCCAGGGCCGTACAGCTGCCCGCGTGGAACGAGGCGTTGGGCCTGCCCCGACCGTGGGACCAACAGTGGAGCCTGCGTCTGCAGCAGGTGCTCGCCCACGAGACCGACCTGCTCGACTACGGCGACCTGTTCGACGGTTCGCCGGTCGTCGAGGAGAAGGTGGCCGATATCGTCGCCGCCGCGCGCGGAGAGATGGACCGGGTCCAAGAGATGGGCGGCGCGGTCGCAGCGGTCGAGAGCGGCTACATGAAGCAGCAACTCGTCGCGGCGCACACCGAGCGACGACGGCGGATCGAGTCCGGCGAGGACACCGTGGTGGGCGTCAACAGCTTCACCGAGACCGAACCGTCCCCATTGACCGCCGAACTCGGCACGGCCGTCGAGATGGTGGACCCGGCCGCCGAGAAGGCTGCCTCGGATGCCGTACGGGCCTGGAGAACCGGCCGCGACCAGGCTGCCGCCGTGGACGCGCTCGGGCGGCTGCGAGCGGACGCCGAGACGGACGTCAACCTGGTACCGGCCTCGCTGGCATGCGCCCGGGCAGGCGTGACGACCGGTGAGTGGGCAGGTGCCCTCCGGGAGGTGTTCGGCGAGTACCGCGCGCCGACCGGGCTGAGCTACGCGCCACCGGTCGCGTCGGGCGGCGAGATCTCGCAGGTGCGGGCTGCCGTGCGGGCCACGGCCGACGAGCTCGGTGGCCGGCTGCGGCTCCTCATCGGCAAGCCGGGCCTCGACGGTCACTCCAACGGCGCGGAACAGGTCGCCGTACGGGCACGTGACTGCGGCTTCGAAGTCCTGTACCAGGGCATCCGGCTCACGCCGGCCCAGATCGTGGCGGCCGCGGTCGCCGAGGACGTGCATTGCGTGGGGCTCTCGGTGCTGTCGGGCTCGCACATGGAGCTCGTACCGGAGGTACTCGCGGGCCTTCGCGACTCCGGTGCGAGCGATGTGCCGGTGGTGGTCGGGGGAATCGTCCCCGGCACCGATGCGGACGCGTTGCGTGAGCTCGGCGTGGCCGAGGTGTTCACGCCGAAGGACTTCGGGTTGACCGAGATCATGGCGCGCATCGTCGTGGTGATCCGGTCGGCGCACGGCCTTGCGGACTAGGTCTGGCTGTGGGTTCGGGTTTCCGAAAGAGGAACGGAACCCGAACCCCACGCCCCAGCGCGCGTCAGCCCGTTGGTGGCACGCCGAAGGCCTCGAGCACCTCGTCCGGCGGTGCGTCCATGGCCTCGCGCACCTCGACCGGCCCCTCGATGACCGCGACGACCTGGGAGGCGATCTCGATCACCCGCGCCTCGCTCTCGACGTCGACGACCCAGAAGCCGGCGAGCGACTCCTTCGACTCCGCGAACGGTCCGTCGGTGGCCACCGGGACACCGTCGCGCAGGTCGACCAGCTTGGCCTGGCTCGGATCGGCGAGACCTTGCTGGAAGACCAGCTCGCCGCTCTTTTCGAGATCCTTGTCGATCCTGAACATGAACTCGATCATGTTCTTCATCCACTCCGGCGACTTGTCCTCCATGCCGGACTGGTCACCGAACATCATGATCATGTACTTCATCAGTCATTCCCTTCGTTCGTGCGCTCGGAGCGGCGCTGCCACCACTGGGTCGGAGCCGGTGCGTCGTTCTCGACATCCGATCGACAGACGCTAGGTGCCGGGGGTGCGTAGGATGCCGCGCTCGTAGGCGAGCGTGACCGCGGCGGTCCGGTCGTCGACCCCGAGCTTGGCGAAGATGCGCAGCAGGTGGGTTTTGACGGTGGCCTCGCCGATCAACAGGGCGCGTCCGACCTCGGCGTTCGAGTGCCCGCGGGCGACGGCCGCGAGGACCTCGGACTCACGCGGGGTCAGCTGTTCGGCGGGCGGGGTGCGCAGGTGATGGACCAGTCGGGCCGCGACGGGCGGAGCGAGAACCGTCTCGCCGCGGGCCGCCGCGCGCACCGCAGCAGCGAGTTCGGTGCGCGGAGCGTCCTTGAGCAGGTAGCCGGTGGCACCCGCCTCGACGGCCCGGACGATGTCGGTGTCGGTGTCGTAGGTGGTCAGGATGAGGACCTTCGTGGCGGGACGGTCGGCCACGATTAGCGCAGTCGCGCCGGCGCCGTCGAGATGCGGCAGCCGCAGGTCCATCAGCACGACGTCGGGCCGCAGCCGGCGGGCGACGGCGACGGCTTCCTCGCCGTCGCCGGCCTCACCCACGACCTCGAGGTCGTCCTCGGCGCCCAGCATGCCGGCCAGGCCCGTCCGCACGACCGGATGGTCGTCGACGATCAGGACCCGTAGTCTGGCCACGGACCGACACGCTAACGGGTGCCCCGTACCAGGGGTGAAGGTCAGGGGACGGACACCCGGACCGACGTGCCCAGGCCCGACCCGCTGGCGATCTCCAGCGTGCCGCCGACCTGCTCGACCCTGGAGCGCATGCCGCGCAGCCCGAATCCGGTGACCTCGAGCGGATCGAAGCCCTTACCGTCGTCGGCGACCTCGAGGGCAGCGCTGCAGGGTCCGTCGGGCGGGAAGGTGAGCGTGACCCGGACAGCCGTGGCCGCGGCGTGCCTGCGGACGTTCGCGAGCGCCTCCTGGGTGGCCCTCAGCAGCACGACCTCGGTGTTCGCGGGCAGCGACCGGGGCCGGCCGTCGACTATCGCCCGGGCCGGCAGGCCGGATTCCTCGCCGAAACGGGTGACGACGCGCTCGACGGCCTGGGCGAGGCTCGCTTCCTGCAGGTCGACAGGTCCCAATGCTCCGACGAGCGCCCGTGCCTCGTCCAGGCCCTCCCTGGCGGTGCGCTCGATCAGGGCCAGCCGCTCGCGGGCGGCCGTCGCGCCAGGGGGCAGCGCCGCATCGGTGGCCTGGGCCAGCGCGAGGATGCTGGTAAAGCCCTGGGCGAGCGTGTCGTGGATCTCGTGGGACAGCCGCTCGCGCTCCGCGAGCACTCCGCGGGCGTGCTCGGTGGTGGCCAGCTCCGCTCGGGTGCGGTTGAGCTCGTCGATCAGGACGGCCCTACGCTCGGCCTGCCCGACTATGCCGGTGATGAACAGACCCAGCAGCAGGGTGAGGCCGAGCTGAACGAACGTGGTCGGGAGGGTCGACACAACTGCGTCGCGGTCCCAGCCTTGGCGCCCGATCTCCACGACCGCGAGGCCCGTGATCAGGACGATGGAGGCGACCACCGCCCTTCTGGTCGGGAGGAACGCCCAGAGTTGGGGGAAGAGGGCGAACAGCAGGATGTAAGACACCCCGGCCCAGTCCCCGCTGACGACGATCAGGCTGTAGAAGCACGCCCAGGTCAGTACGAGGTAGGCGATCCCGGGCGCACCGCAGTCCTGGCCGAACAGGCGCCGCGCGACGAGCAGGTAGCTGCCGGCCATGACGCCGAGCAGGGCGAGAACGACGATCTTCCTGCCGGTCGAGGTGTCGTCGTCGCTGACGACCAACGCCGCAACCAGCCCGAGCAGGCCAAGGTAGACGGCGTGCCAGCCGACTGCAGTCCTAGCCCAGAACTGCTCGAGGTCGGCCAGGGAGCCGTCCGGTGGCCGCGGCGCGGCGGCGTCTGTCATCCGGCGTCCCGCCGCTGCCACCGGAACGTCCGCACGCACACGACCAGCCCGACGATCAGCCACAAGGTCAGGATGACGGCCGTCGCGCCGTGCTGCCAGGAGCCGGACACCTCGCTGGCTTCCGCCCCAGGTGGCAGGAAGACCGACCGCATGCCCTGCGCCATCCACTTGAGCGGAAAGAGCGATGCGATGTGCTGTAGCCAAGCCGGCAGGTCGGTGAAGACGAAGAACACGCCGGAGATGAACTGCAAGATCAACAGCGGCGTAGTGACGACGGCGGGCGCGCTCTTCGCCGATCTCGGGACCGAGGAGTACGCGATCCCGAGCACAGTTCCGGCAGCAGCGCCCAGTACGAACACCCAGGCAAAGGTAAGCCAGCGCGCGGGTTCGGTCGGCAGCGCGACGCCGAAGATCAGCGCCGCGAAGGCCAGCAGCAGGGCCGTCTGGGCCACAGCCGTGACGAGAACGAGCCCGATCTTTCCGAGGAAGTACGAGACCGGCGGCATCGGGGTGCCGCGCAGACGCTTCAGGGTGCCGTCCTCGCGTTCCAACGCGATCGAGATTGCCAGCGTCTGGAAGCTCACCAGCATGATCCCCGCAGCGATCATGCCGGGCAGGAAGTACAGCGTGAAGTCGATCGCGGGACTGCCGTTTCCGGCGACAGCCGCATCGTCTCCACCGAACACGACCGAGAAGATGCCGAGCATGATGATCGGGAAGAAGAAGGAGAAGATCAGGGCGTCCTTCTCCCGGAAGAACGCCCTGAGCTCGAGGAGGGTGCGCGAGACGCCCAGTGGCAGCGTCGACGGCGATCCCGAGCGGCGAGCCGAAGATGCGAGCCGATCGGTTTGAATGCTCATGACAACTCCGTTCCGTCCGTGCCGTTCTCACCGATCAACCGGAGATAGACGTCTTCGAGGGTGGGTCTCGTGACAGCGAGGCCGGGGACCTCCCTATCGAACCGGGCCGCCAACTGTTGGATCGCGCGGGTGGGTTCGGCGGTCACCAAGCTTCGGCGTTCGCCGTTCTCGATCCAGGCGACCGTCGCCTGCGACTCGGCCCGCCCGCCGAGCCGCTCGGGCGTGTCGATCGCGACGATGCGGCCCGCGGCGATAACGCCGACCCGGTCCGCCAGGTGTTCCGCCTCGTCGAGGTAGTGGGTCGTCAGGATGATCGTCGTGCCACCGTCGGCCAGGGAGTCGACGAGATCCCAGAACTCGCGCCGTGCCTGCGGGTCGAAGCCGGTGGTCGGCTCGTCGAGGAACAGCAGCTCGGGCCGACCGAGGATGCCGAGCGCGACGTCGAGGCGCCGGCGCTGCCCGCCGGACAGGTGGCGCGAGCGCGTGCGGCGGTTGTCGTCGAGCCCTACGGCGTGCATGACCTCGCCGGGGTCACGGGAGTCGGGGTAGTAGCGGGCAAAGTGCCGGATCAGCTCCTCGACGGTCAGCTCGTCGTGGCCGCCGGTCGTCTGCAGGACGATGCCGATCCGTGAGCGCCAGTCGGCGTTCGGCACGCTGGGATCTACCCCGAGCACGCTCACGTCGCCGCCGTCGCGGTGACGGAACCCTTCGAGAATCTCCACGGTGGTGGTCTTGCCCGCACCGTTGGGGCCGAGTAGCGCGAACACCTCGCCCGTCCCGACATCGAGATCGACACCGGCGACGGCGTGCGTGTCACCGTAGGACTTCCGTAGTTCGCGCACCGTTATGGCGGGGCCGGCCGGTGCGCCGTTCGTCATGACCATGCGTCCAGCCTGCCCCGGCCGGACCGCGCCGGACAGCGTCCAGCGGTGGAGTCTCAGGTCCACCGACCGGTGGACGGCGCCCTACCTTAGATCGGGATAACGGCTGCTCAGGGCCATCTAAGGTAGACGCGGGCCAGCACAATGAGGTAATCGCCCGATGCGGTGCAGGTGGCCTCAGAACGAAGCTCGTAGACGTCAGAGATGAAGAGACGTCCAGGAGTCACGCCATGAGCATCACCCACGACTACATCGCCCAGGAGCTCTCCCAGGCACGCAGCGCGGAGCTGCGCGCCGAGGCCGAGGCCGTCCGGCTGCTCACCCTGGTGACCCGCCGGCCGCGGGGCCGAGCAGGCTGGAAGCCATGGTGGCACCGCCTGCGCCGGACCGGTTCGACCATGCGCCCGCGGCCGGCATGAGCGGCCGCGGCGCTACAGCGTCCGATCCGATGACACCGGCCACCGTCAGGCGAACCCTGACGGTGGCCGGTGGCACGATAGAGACCGTGCTCCGCTCACCCTCCAGCCCGGGCATCGTCGGGCGTACCGCCGAACTCGGCCAGCTGCGCTCGGCGCTTGCTGCTGCCCGAAGCGGCCAGCCGGTCACGGTGCTGCTGGGCGGCGAGGCAGGTGTCGGCAAGACCCGGCTGGTGGCCGAGTTCGCTGCCGAGGCCACCGATGCCGGCGCCCTGGTCATCGTCGGTCAGAGCGTCGAGATCGGTGGCGACGGGCTGCCGTTCGGACCTGTCGTCGGCGCTGTACGCGACCTCGTCGGCCACCTCGGCGCCGACGTCATCCTCGAACACGCCGGTCCCGGGCGCGAAGCGTTGGCCGGGCTGCTTCCCGAGCTCGGCCTGGCCGCCGGGTCACCCGACGATGCCCGGGGACGCCTGTTCGAGGTGGTCACTGTGCTGCTCGAGCGAGCCGCAACCGAGCGCACCGTGGTGCTGGTCCTCGAAGACCTGCACTGGGCCGACGGTTCGACCCGCGACCTGCTCCGGTTCGTGGTCAGGGCCCTCGGCTCCGCCCGGGTCCTTGTCATCGGCACCTACCGCAGCGACGAGATCCACCGTGCCCACCCGCTGCGGCCGTTCCTGGCCGAACTCGACCGCGTCCGGATGGTGCGCCGGATCGACCTGCCCCGGCTGACCAGGGGCGAGGTGGGCGAACAACTGCTGGGCCTGCTCGGCCGGCAGCCCGGTGCCAACCTGGTGGCGCGTGTCTACCGGCGCAGCGACGGCGTGCCCTTCTTCGTCGAGGAGCTGGCAGGGGTCGAGATGGAACAGAGCGGCGGAGCGCTCCCCGACTCTCTGCGCGACCTGCTGCTCGTCCGGGTCGAACGGGTCTCCGAGCGGACCCAGCATGTGCTTCGCCTGCTCGCCACCGGAGGGCTGCGCGTCGACCACGCTGTTCTGGCCGCAGTGGCCGACCTCGACCCCGCTGCACTCGACGACGCACTGCGCGAGGCGGTATCGGCCAACATCATCCGGGTCGACGGCGAGGGCTACGTCTTCCGCCATGCACTGTTGCGCGAGGTCTTGCACGACGACCTCCTCCCCGGCGCGCACGCCCGGTTGCACACCCGCTACGCCGAGGTGCTCGAGGCGCACCCCGATGACGTCTCGACCGGCTCGGCCGCAGCCGAGACCGCCCATCACTGGTACGCGGCGCACGACCTCGAGCGAGCATTCGACGCGTCACTGCGTGCGGCCGACGAGGCGCAGCGTTCCCACGCACATGCCGAGGTCCAGCGGATGCTCGAGCGTGCGCTCGAGCTCTGGAACCAGATGCCCGACCCGGTCACAGCTACAGGGGGAGACCGCGCCGACCTGCTGGCCCGTGCCTCCTCGGCGGCCACCGACGCGGGCGAGCTCGACCGTGCCCTCGCCCTGATCGAAGCCGCTCTCGGCGAGGTCGACGCCGACTCCGATCCGCTTCGCCATGCCGGCCTACTCGAGCTTCGGGCGAAGCTGCTCAGCGAGATGGGTCGGCCAGACGCCACGGCCGTTGCGCAGCGCGCCCTCGAGCTCGTCCCCGCCCAGCCGCCCTCCGCAGCGCGGGCACGACTGCTCCAGATGCTCGCCTCCCGACACATGATGGACGGGCATTTCGAGAAGGCGGCCGCTGTCGGGGTCGAGGCAATTGCCGCGGCGCGGGCGGCCGGTGTGGTCGAGGCCGAGTTCCGCGCACACAACATCATTGGGCCGTCACTCGTTCACCTCGGACGGGTCGACGAGGGGTTCGCGGCCTTTGCAACCGCGCGCGAGCTTGCCGGCGACGTCCCCCACATGCTGGTCAAATACCACATCAACGCCTCCGACGCCCTCAACCTGCTCGGGCGGTACGCCGAGGCCGCGCAGCTCGCCCGCGAGGGGATCGACCGCGCGCGCGAGATCGGGCTCGCGCGGAGCCTGGGCGCCATGATGGCCGGCAACACCGCCGAACCGCTGCTGGCGCTCGGCGAGTGGGGCGAGGCTGATCGGTTGATCACTCGGGCCCTCGAGCTCGACCCACCGGTTCGCCACGTCTGGCACCTGTTGACGCTGCAGGCATGGTTGGCGTTGTGGCGCGGCGATTCCGAGGTCGCGGCGCGTTCGCTGGACGAGGTCAGGGCTCGCATGGCCCGGCGCGAGCCCGGGCCCCAGTACGAGGTGCCGCTGGCGCGGGTCAGTGCCGAGCTGGCCCTGTCCCGCGGCGACGCCGACGACGCCTGGGCCGAGTTATCGGAATCACTTCGCGAACCGCGCCGCGATTCTCCGGGATACGACCTTCCCCTGGTGGCCGTCGCCGCCCGGGCGCTAGCCGCCTCCGCGCAGAGCGGACACGACGTCCAGGCGGGCGTTCGTCGGGTTCGCGAGGTCCTCGACGGCATCGGCGACTGGGGTCCGGCGGCGATCTGGCGGGCCGTGGTCGAGGCCGAGCTCGCCGGCGGGGTGGGGTCCGTGCCAGCCCGCTGGCGCGAGCTCGTCGAGGTCGTCGAGTCGAGGGCCGGGCCGCGCCACCTCGCCGCCTACGGCAACTACCGCCGCGGTGCCGCGCTGGTCGAGATGGGCGACCGCGAGGCCGCCGCAGGTCCGCTCCGTGAGGCGGCTGCCATCGCCGACCAGATCGGAGCCGGCCTTGTCCGCCGGTCGGTGGACGACCTCGCCCGGCGCGCCAACATCCGAATGCTCGACGGGGTCGGCGACGCTGCGGCGGATGGCAGCCATGGTCTGACCTCACGCGAACGCGAAGTCCTGCGACTGGTCGCGGCGGGGCAGAGCAACCGCCAGATCGGCGAGGCGCTGTTCATCAGTGCCAAGACGGCCAGCGTCCACGTGTCGAACATCCTGGCCAAGCTCGGCGTGGCCGGGCGCGGCGAGGCGGCTGCGATCGCCCACCGGGAGGGGCTTGTCGACGACGTCGCCTGACCCGAATCAGCGTGGCGTACCCGACATCGCGGAGTAGTACGCACTCGAGTCCGGCCGGTAGAGCAGCCACAGGATGGCCGCAGCCAGGACGATCGAGATCAGGTTGACCACCGTGCCGATTCCGGTGTTCTGGCTCAGCCCGATCAGGGTGAAGACGATGTTCAGGCCGCCGAGCACGGTCGCGACGATCCGCGCCCACGAGCGGCCCTTGCGGTTCATCACGGCCATCCAGATCCACAGGCCGACGGAGATCAGGCCGATGACCACCGCGAACGCCGTGCCGACCGTGACGGCGGTGTCGAGTTCGTCCGCGGTCAGCTCAGGCGAGTTGTCGGCGATCTGGTCGCGCAGCGAGTCTCGCTGCGTGAGGCCGAGGATGAGGAAGACCGCGGACAATGCTGCACCGACGTACATCAGCCTCACCGCGGTGAGAAGCGAGGACGGCGGTGCCGCCTGCGCGGCGGCCGCGCCCGTGGCCTCGTACGAGATCGGCGGTGGTGGCGGCATCGGCGGGTAGGCCGGCTGCTGAGCGGTAGCGGGATCGGGCGGCGGTCCCTGCGTGTGCTGCTGGCTGGACGGTGGGGTGCCGAACGGGTCGGCCGGCGGCGGGTCTGGAGTCGGGGTCGCGGGCCGGTCGACGTTGTCGTCGGGATCGAACGGAGGTGTCGTACTCATGGGGTGAGTCTTCCTTCCATAGCGAGGGACATGCCCTGGACACCGGCGTCACACCCTATGGGAACTTCCGGCCCGGCGGAACGTCAGGCGCCGACTCTGGCCGACACCGCGTCGTAGTACGCGGTGGCGTCTCCTCGATAGAGCAACCACAGGATCGCGCCGGCGAGAACGATGGACACGATGCTGATGATGACGCCGAAGCCCGTGGTCTGGCTCACGTTGTACAGGGTCAGGACGACGTTGAGGCCGAAGAGTACGGTTGCGACGATCCGTGCCCAAGCCAGGCCGCGCATGTTCGCCCGAGCCATCCACAGCCAGAGACCGACGGCGATGAGCCCGATGACCACGCCCACCGCAGTCGCGACGTTGAGGGTCCGGTCAAGCTCGCCGTTGGTCATGTCGGGGTTGTCCTCCACCAGCCGGTCGCGCATGGCATCACGGGTGGTCAGCCCGAACAGCGTGCCGAGCAACGAAAGGCCGGCGCCTACGTACATGAGCTTCACCGCTGCGACGATCGACGACGTCGGGCCGGCCATCGAGCTCGCGGTCTCGGCAGTTGTGTCCGCGGGTTCACCCGGCTGCGAGCTGCCGTGCGGATCAGG
>DATHII010000234.1:0-5018 GCA_035316885.1 Jiangellaceae bacterium
GACGCGCGTCAGGACCGCTGTCTCGTGGTCGGTCAGATACTCGTGCAGGACCGGAATGTCACTGGCGACCACGGGCAGGTCCGCGCTCATCGCCTCCAGCACGGACAGTCCCCAGCCCTCCTTCACCGACGGGAAGGCCAACGCGTCCGCGCTGCGGTAGTACTCGTGTAGCGCGGCGTCGCTGACGGTGCCGACCAGGATGACGTCACGACCGAGCTCGAGGCCGAGTTCGGGCAGCCTGGCAAGGGCATCGTCGCGGTAAGCGCCGTAGTCCTGGAACGAGTGGCCACCCACGACCACCAGCGCAGGTGCGGGGTCCAGTTCCTCGGCGAGAATCGCCATGGCCCGGAGGAGGTAGACGCTGCCCTTGCGTGGTTCGATGCCGCCGACTGCGAGGACGATGAACCGGTCGAACAGACCAAGCTCATTGCGCACCGCGTCACGGCGGGCCGGATCGATCGGCGGGAAGCGGTTCGCGTCGACGCCATTGTGGATCACCGTCGCGGTCCGGCCATAGTCGGCCTGCAGCCGGCTGCGCCAGTCCAGACTGACGACCACCAGGTGGTCCGGCTCGATGATCGCTCGGCGTTGGCACTCGATCAGGGCGGACGTGGTGAAGTCGTCGACGTGGTGGACCGTCCGCACCACCCGGACATCCGCCCCCCCATCGCGGACGCGGGCAGCCGCACGGGCCGAGATGCAGTCCTGGGTGTGGAAGATGTCGATCTCGTCTGCGACGGCTGCGAGCCCCTCCTCGAGGGCGTCGACCGACGCGAACACCCGCTCCTCCAGCGTCGCTCCGGGCTCTGGCGCCGGCACGAGCGTGTAGGGCGCGCGCACAGGTCGGTAGAAGCCTTGGTCGGGGTCTCCCAACGAGATGATGCGGACCGGCATGCCGATCCCGACCATCGCCTCGGCCAGGGACAACGTGTGAACGACACCTCCCCGCGGCTTGGTCGAATAGCTGACCAGAGCGACTCGGGGGTGGTCGGAGTGCCGAACCGGCGCCGTCACAGCGGCCGGTCCGCCAGAGAAGCCTCGCCGGTAGCCACGGCGGCGGCCACCAGGGACGCCCTCGCCGCGGTCTCGGTGACGACGCACCCCACGTTCACCAGCCGTTCCCGCTGCGCCGCAAACCCCTGCGGATCCTGCTCCGTGCCCAGCACATAGGCCACGATCTGCGGGCCGCCGTCCGCCATCACCGCCTCGCACACGGGCGCCAGAACACCGGCGGGATCAGGGTTCGCACCGTGCCCCAGAACCACGTCCAGGATGATCGCCGCTACCTGCGGGTCGGCGCCATGCGCACGCAGCAGGTCCGATCGCGCCTCGGCGTCGATCATCGGGTGCGGCCTGCCCCTGGTGTACTCCTGCTCGCCGAGGTCGAGGCACTGGTGGGATCCCGGCGGCGCCGGTACACCCCACGCCTGGTTGATCGGCGTGTTCGAGCGCACCTCGCCCAGGATGCGCCCGAGGATCACCAGTGACTCGTAGCACAGGGTCCCACCCGAGAACAGGCCGCGGACCAGCCTTCGCTGCTCGGAAAGCCGGCTTCGCACCTCCGGCACCGGCGGCCCCGCCGTTGCAGTGGTGTCCGGAGCAGGCCGGCCCAGGACGCGCAACGTGGCTACCACGGCGGTCTCCAGAGTGTCGGCGAGCAGCACACCGTCTGGAGCGACGAACTCCGGATCCAACCCGATCAGCGCGGCGACCAGCGGAGTGTCCCCGGCGGAGGTGAGAATCTTCGCCGCGACATCGGCCGCGGGCGGCTTCGACACGAACAGGATGACCTCCGTGTCAGGGTCATCGCGCAGCACCCTGATCGCCGAGAAGGCCATCCGGCCGGCGACATCCCCGGACAGGTCTCGCCCACCGAGGCCGAGGACCTGGCTCACGCCTACGCCCCAACGGTCGAGCAGGGACATGGCTTCCTGTGCCCCGGTGCCGGCGGCCGCCACGACGCCGACCCGGCCAGGTCTCACCACGTTGGCAAACCCGAGGCCGACTCCTCCCATCATTGCCGTGCCGGCACCCGGTCCCATGACGAGCAGACCTCTGCTATTTGCGTAGTCCTTCAGCCCGATCTCCTTCTCCAGCGGCACGTTGTCGCTGAACAACAGGACGTGCAGACCTTGGGTCAGTGCCTGGTAGGCGGCCATCGCTGCATACTCGCCCGGCACGGAGATCACCGCGACGTTGGAATCCGGCTGCCGCTCGACGGCCTGGCGCAGCGACTTCGGCTGCGCCCGGTTTCGTTCGTCCTCGGGGGGTCGTGCGGAGAACACGGCGCTCTCACCCGCGGCCAAGGCGTCCTGCGCCACGTCCTCGCTGGTCGCCCGCACGACGACGACGAAGTCGTTCGACCCGGTGTCAGCGATCTCCGCGGGGTCGACCCCCCGTTCGCGGAGGGTCTGCATGTTGGCTGGAGTGCCCATCGCGGCGCTGGCCCAGTCCACACCTCCGATCTCGCGCATTGCCCTCATGGCCCCGAGCTGTGCGACCGAGTCCACGTACGTGTCGGGAAAAATCTTGACCGAGAAGGTCACGCCGTGGCTCCTTCGCGGTCGAGTACCGGCACAATTCGCGTACCGACCGACGTGTCGTCGTCGCCCTGGGAGCGCAGCGTTGCCGCGGCCAGTGCGGCGGTGGTGATGACGGCCAGTCGCCCGCCCCGCTGAAGGAATCGAGTGGCGGCGCGCACCTTCGGAGCCATGCTCCCTTCGGGGAACTGCCCAGCCGCGAGGTAGCGTTCGGCCTCGGTGACATCGATGCGGTCAAGCCGGCGTTGTGAGTCCGTTCCGAAGTCCAGCATCACCGAGTCGACTCCGGTGACGAGCACGAGGGCATCGGCGTCGACCTGGTTGGCGAGCTCAGCTGCTGCGTAGTCCTTGTCCATGACCGCGTCGACGCCTTCCCAGACGTCGCCTCGACGAGCGACCGGGATCCCCCCACCGCCCTCGGCGACAACGACATGTCCGGCGTCCAGCAGACACTGGAGCGCCTGGATCTCGACGAACCCGCGGGGCCGGGGTGAAGGTACTACGCGACGGTATCCGCGACCGCTGTCCTCGACGATGTCCCATCCACGAGTCTCGGCCAGCTGGGTGGCCTCGCTGTGTGAGAAGAACGGTCCGATCGGCTTCGTCGGGCGCTCGAAGGCAGGGTCCTCCACATCGACGATGACATGACTGAGGATGCCCACGACGCGATGACGACGCCCCCCGCTGGCCTGGTGCAGAGCGATCGCGATCAGCGACCCGAGGTGACCCTGCGTCATGGCTCCGAGAGCGAAGAGCGGCATGACGGGAACGGCGTCGCGGCCCCGGTCCTGCTGGATCGCGAGGTTGCCGACCTGCGGGCCGTTCCCGTGCACGACGACCACCCGCCATCCGTCGTCGAGCAGCTCACAGATGGAGTGGACCATCGCATCGGCGTTCGCGCGCTGCTCCTCGTACGTGCCGGCCTCGCCGTCGGCGGTAATGGCGTTACCGCCCAGCGCGACCACCGCGGTTCCCGTCACGGTCCCTCGATTCCTTGAGGTGGTGTCGGGCCTGTGCACAAGACCAATCCGTTCATCATACGAGGGATTCATAGACAATAGTGAACAGCGCATACTGCCACAAGAACGCCGACCCGGCACGAGGTGACCCGATGCTCCACCCTGCTTCGCCCACCCCCGGCATCCCGCCCGATGTGATGGCCCGGTTCACTGCCGCGGAGGCGCGGGTCTATCCGCTGGTCATGGTCGACCCCGAGACCTACGAGCGCGCGGTCACGCTGACCGGGATGCTGCTGAAGGACCTGCGCTCGACCTGTCCGGACATCGATGCAGTGCTGCGGCGTCGCAAGGCGCTGACGTCGCTTCTGACC
Organism: Jiangellaceae bacterium; assembly: GCA_035316885.1. Lineage (GTDB taxonomy): Bacteria > Actinomycetota > Actinomycetes > Jiangellales > Jiangellaceae > DASRTE01. The sequence continues at coordinate 3,871 of DATHII010000234.1, forward strand.
GAGACCACGGATGAGGACCGGCCCAGCCTCATCGGGCTCGACCCCGACACCCTGGTCGACGCCGCCTCCGCGCAGCGCTGTCGCGAGCTACATGCGGAACCGGGTACCGCGGCCGCGGAGGGTCGCCACGGCCCGTGAGCCAGGGCACGCCTCGCACCCGTGGGCAAGAGCGCTCGCCCTTGACAGAAGTGCACGCGAAACGTTTGCTATGGGACACAGATCGTTTCGATAAGTAAACGTCTGGGAGGGCCATGAGCGCCACCGCCGCCGAGGAGCTCGCTTCCCTCGTCGTGGACCTGCAAGCCCGCGGGCTGAGGGTCGAGGTTCCCCTCGAGCGGCGGCACGGAGGGGCCGGGCCCTCCGACTCCGGGATGCTGTGGGTCGGCGGGTTCCCGATCACGGCCCCCACGGACAACGCGGCCGCGGCCGGATCCCCGTACGTGCTCAAGGCAGAGGACGAGGGCTTCGCCATCTTCCGCGCCGGCCAACGGCTCGCCGGTGCGTCCACCCAACGCCGGCCCCGGTTCTACGACCTCACCACCGCCGACGACATCCCGTACTGGAAGATCGGGCTCCTCCATCTGGACTCGTTTGCGAGCACAGTGGTCCAGACCTGCGCCTACTGGGGCAACGAGAACCAGTGCAAGTTCTGTGGGATCGGAGTCTCTCTCGACTCCGGCCGGACCATCGTCAAGAAGACCCCCGAGCAGCTGGCCGAGGTGGCCTGCGCTGCGAAGGAACTCGACGGTGCCGTCGACGCCACACTCACGACCGGGAGCTCCAACGGGGTCGACCGGGGCGCCCGCTATGTCGCCCGCTGCGCCCCGGCGGTCAAGCAGGCGTCCGGGCTGCCGGTGGAGATCCAGTTCGAGCCGCCGTTCGATCTCGACGTCATCAACGAGGTCGGAGACATGGGCGTCGACTCAGTCGGCATCCACGTGGAGTCGTTCGACCCAGCGGTGCTCGCGCACGTGGCACCCGCCAAGGCGCGTACCGGGATCGATCGTTACTTCGACGCGTGGGAGCGCGCCGTTGCCGTGTTCGGAGCTGGGCAGGTTTCCACCTACGTCATCCTCGGCATGGGCGAGGACCCGGAGGTGACTCTCGAGGGCTGCCGGCGCGCGGTGGACATGGGCGTCTTCCCGTTC
>DATHII010000235.1:0-4183 GCA_035316885.1 Jiangellaceae bacterium
CGACCGGTACCCGCCATTCTCCCTCGCCGACGACCCGGACTACCCGGCCCGGCTTGACGTTCGCTACCCGGAGTCGCTGTCCCGAGGGCTGGTACTGGTCAAGTGGTGGCTGCTCGCGATCCCGCACTACGTGATCGTCGCCTTGTTCGTCGGCGGGGCCTGGACCACGACGACCTGGGACCAGGGCGACAGGTGGGGATGGCACACCGTGTCCGGCGGCCTGATCGCGGTCTGTGTGCTCTTCGCCGCCGTCGCCCTGCTGTTCACGGCGCGCTACCCGCGTGGGCTCTACGACTTCGTCCTGGGCATGAACAGGTGGGCGTTGCGGGTGACCGCGTATGCAGCACTCATGACCGACGAATACCCGCCGTTCCGCCTCGACCAAGGCGGCACCGAGCCCTCCGCACCCGAACCGGACCAGCCCAGCGCCCAGTGACGGGCCCGTAGCCCGCTCAGTTGCGGAGCGCGGTCAGCAGAGCATGCCGGACCTTGTCGGGCAGGGTCTCTGCGGGCAGGTCGCCGAGGACGTCGACGGCCTGCAGGAACTGTTCGAGATAGCGCTCGCAGCCGTTGCAGGTCGGGAGGTGGTCGACCACACGGCGTTCGGTGTCGGCGTCCAGCGCAGCGTCGATGAAGGCCGTGGCCAACTCGACGAACTCGCTGCACCTCATGTCGCTCACGCCGGCACCGCCGCGTCGCCGACGCCACAGGCTGCACGAGCGGCTGGAGTGGGCTCGGGTGCCGCGTCCGAGTCCGCGTCCGCGGTTTCAGGGCCGCGACCTAGCGCCACCTTGGCCAACAGCAAGCCGGCCAGCACCGTCGCGGCTGTGATCATCCAACCCGCCGTGTGTACGCCGCTGTACTTGCTGACCAGCCCGAACACGAGGGCGAACGGCAGGAATGCGATCCAGGAGATCGCCCCGACACCCGAGGCCACCCCTGTGCGGATCCTCGAGGGTACGGCGTCGTGCAGAAGGCGGGTGACGTGGATACTCGCGGCCACGACGAGCAACGCGAGAAGGACCTGCGCGATCGTCACGACGAGGACGTTCGCGCTGATTGTCAGCACCAGGCTGGCCAGAATCATCAGCCCCACCACGCCGCCCAGCGTTGCCGGCTTGTCGAGCCGGAGCCTGCCCGCGAGCAGCCCACCGAGCCCGAGCGTCGACATGAGCCCGGCCCAGTACGGTCCGTAGAGGATTGCCGACGCCGCCAGGGCAACCAGCCACAACGGCCCGAACTCGAAGACCACCTGCAGGATGAGCGAGGACAGCACCGCGAGGGCGACGATGGGCAGCAGCCGTCCCCGTCGAGTGATGGTCTGGTAGGTCACGGCGAGATGGCTGCGCAAGGGTGTGCGCTCCTCGGTCTTGTGCAACTGCGGTTCCTGGAACCGGAGGTACGCAATGATCGACAGAGCGGTGAACGGCACGGTCAGGAAGTACATCAGCCGTGGTGAGGTGAGGCCGGCAAGCCACCCGCCGACGAGAGCACTCGACACCAATGCGGCGCTCTCCATGAACCGGACCCGGCCGATCCGCTTCTCGAATGACTCGCTGTCGCCGGTCTCCTCGAGCACGGTGTCGTAGACGATCGCGTCGATCGTTCCGGAGAACATCGCGAAGTAGACGCCGAGTACGAGGGCGCTGACGATGTAGGTCGGCACGTCGTCGCTGAGTCCGCCGATCAGCGTGCTCACCATAAACGCGATGCTCGACACGATGAGGACGCCTCGCCTGCTCCAGCGGTCGGCGAGAATGCCGGACGGCACCTCGATGATCGGGACGACGGCGGCGTACGCGGCGGCCATCACGCCGACGCTCGCCGCATCGAAGCCGATCTCGTTCATGAACAGCTTCTCCACGGGCACCCAGAGCATCAGGCCCTGCAGTGTGACGGCGACGTGCAGCGGCAGCAGTCGCTTCCGCAATGAGTTCCGGGGCGACGTGCTCATCGGCACGGTGGCCGTCGGGACGCGAGAACTGGTCATGGCGGTGCAGTGTCACGATCGCCGCCAGGCGTTACACGAGGCGCTCAGCTGGGCCGATCGCGGAACGCGCTCAGCAGTACGTCCCTGGCCTCCGTGGGAAGGCTGTCGGCGGGCAGATCGCCGAGCGTGGTGATGGTCTGCCGGATCTGATCGAGGTAGCGCCCGCAGCCTTCGCACTGGGCGAGGTGGTCGACGAATCGGCGTTCGGAGTCGGCGTCGAGTGCGTCGTCGAGGAAGGCGGTGACCAGCTCGACGAACTCGCTGCAGTTGAGGTCGCTCACGATGTCACCCGCCCCGTCGCCGACTCCACGTGCTGGCCGACCGCCGCGAAGTACTCCTCCAGTCTGCCCCGGACGAACGCGCGAGCCCGGTGAAGCAGCACCCGCTGGTTGGCCGCCGAGATTTCCAGCATCGAGCAAACCTCGTCCGAGCCGTATCCCTCGACGTCGCGCAATGTGATCACCACTCGCTGACGATCAGGCAACTGCGCGACTGCGGCGGCCACCTGCGCTCGGACCTCGCCGGCCAGCGTCTGCTGCTCCGGGGACGGCCATGGTGCCGGGAACTCCAGCCAGTGCCCCGGAAAACGGTCGTCAGGGCCACCGAACCGGGTGGGGTCGACCGTCGGGCCTTCGTCGTCGGCTGTCGGCCACATGCTGCTCCACGGCACGGTGCGGTCTTCCCGCCCCCCGCGGCGCTTGGCCGTATTCACCAGTATCCGGTACACCCACGTCTTGAGCGACGACCTGCCCTCGAACTTCCCGATCCCCTGAATGACAGCGAGCCAGGTGTCCTGCACGACCTCGGCTGCGGAGTCGTTGGTCGACACGAACGAGCGGGCCAACCGCAACATGCCGTTCGACCAGGCGTCGAGCAGGAGAGTGAACGCCGCCTCGTCCCGGTCTCGCAGACGGGCCGCGAGCACCTCGTCTGGCGGGAGCGGCTGCATCGAAGATCCGGCCTCTACCTCCATCATGGCGAGGGTAACGCGACCCGCAGACAGTCCCCTGTGACTCTCAGCATCTGCGAGCTGCCCTTGATCACGTTCCAGACCAGTGCTGGGCGCGTCCTAGGCGTCATCGGCGAACGTCAGCACGTCGGCGAGAGGGCGGCGCGGGGTCGGAGGCGTCCTGCCGACCGGGAGACCAAGCCGGATCAGCGCCTGCGGCCAGGACATCCCGGACGCCGCCGGGCGGGCGAGCCATCGCATGCCCGGCATCTCGAGGGGCTGGGTCAACAGCGACACACCGAAGCCTGCCGACGTGGCCTCCAGCCACAGCCGCTCCAAGGCCTGCCCGGCGCGTAGCCAATCTGTCGGCCCGTCGTGGTCGCTGAGCAGCACGGCGAGGGTGGGGTTTCGCTCGAAGGCGGCGCGTTCCCGATCGTCAACCGGCAGTCCCATTGCGAAGTCGCGGACCAGGCTGGAGGAGTCCTTGGCCTTCGGACCCAGGGAAATGTCGGGGATGCCGTCCACGGCGCCCTGCCTGCGGCCGGTCCACCGTCCGACCTCGGCGCGGATGTCGGCATCCGCACGCTGCACGAGGTCGGCCTGGTGCACGAGCCGACTGACGTCGGACGCCTCGTACGCGTTGTGGAAACGCAGGGTGGCACCTTCCTGGGCCGCCGCGTCCTCGACGCGGACCACCGCCTCGACCGGGAGGGGTTCGTCGACGAAGGGGACCCGGCTGCTGCGACGGTCGGCGATCGCCGCGTAGAGCCTGGACTCCGCAGGTGTTGGTTCGGAACCGTCGCCAGGACGGACGATGGCGAGCAGCGTGGGTCTGGTCGGGTCCGGGAGGAGGTCCACCTCCGGCCGCCCGACCAGGTGAGCGACCGCCAGCCGCAGGTTGAACAGGGCGGCTCCGCACGACACGGTCAGCGCGCGGCTACCAGGATCGGTCACCGGCAACGCACGGTCGGTGTCACGATGCACCTCGATCACGTCGTCATGCGCGATGAACCGCCACGGCTGGACGTTGAGCACCGAAGGGGCGAGTGTCGCGGCCCGCACCGCCGTCTCGATTTCGGTGAGGGTGAGTGTGGCGAACATGACGACTCCTTCGGTCACGTCCACCGTGCACATCGGTCTGAGGGCGCCGGCGCGGCATTGACCTATACAGCAACGACCGTCCGGCGCCGGGCGCACCGAATGATGGTCGAAGGTCTGGAGTGCACATGAAGATCGCAGTTCTC